>DATIKF010000205.1:0-4573 GCA_035477855.1 Dissulfurispiraceae bacterium | reverse complement strand
GCAGGCGCGGGGAAAGAATTACCGTCCGCAAGCGTTGAGCCATCGCACGATGCCCAGCGGCGCACAGTGTCGGTGATACCGTCTGCAACCTGCGGCAACAGTGCCGTTGCGTTAGCCTGTTCGTTTGCGGCAACGGAGATATGCTGGTCAAACAAGGGATCCGTAAAATCTATGACTATGCGTCCAAATGTGCGGCGATTGTCGGCGACCATAGCGGCATGGAATTCTTTGCTGACTGGGAACATACGCTTGCCTCCTACTGCTCAATCATCGTAAACTTAACACCCTGCCACCACCGCGCGCCGCCGATGGTGTAAAACGCGCCCATCGCCCTGTCGCCAACATAGGCTGTGATGGTTCTCTCGCCGCCTCGCGGGTCTGGGTAGCGCAGGATGTGGAAAACGCGCGATTCTAGGTTTGCCAAGATAGCATCTATATCCGTACCAACGATGCGCTCATACTCGATGCTGACCGTGCGCTTCCGCGCGATAAACTCTTGTGACATGCGCCCGGAGGATGAACGCTCAGAGCGGGTAATGTCGTGGATGCCAATATCAAGCCCTGACGGTTCCGGCAGCAGTATGCCATTTAGCCATATCATGTTGCCACCACCCCGGTTCTGTATCCTTCGTTGCGCAGCGCGGGCAGGATAACCCGTCCAAGCCGTGCGCCATCTACCTCAAGGACAATCTCACGGCTATCCCCGCCTTGGCCTGCACGCGCTGCATGGAGCGATTCACGCATGGCATATAGGACAGCGTTACCAACCGCATCTGCGATAGTGTCAACGCCAGTCCCGCCACGGCGAAGCGGCACGACCGCCTCCGGGGGGTGTAACAGCGCAAGTGTTGGCTGATTGCCAAGCACCATGCCCCCACGTTGGAACCCTGGAATACCAAGAGATCGTGCAAGGGATTCCTGCCCTGCCCTGGACATGCCCAAAAAGCCAGGGGATGTAACAACGTGCTGTGCATGAGGCGTTAGCCCATGTGCCGGGATATTAATCTGCGGAGCAGCAGGAACGGCGGGAGCTGCAGGCATAGCTGGTGCTGCAGGTATTGTCACGTGCGGTATAACCGGTTGTGGGACTGTTATTCGCAGCGATTGCTCAAGACCACGTACCGTGCTTTGCAAACCACCCTTCATCCCCTGTATACCAGAAATTAAACTATCAACAAGGCTCCTGCCGGTATTAGCCAAGCCCGGCACAGCGTTGTTAAGCGGATCGGTAATGTTTTGAGTAAGGGTAGTACTTGCTCCGCGAACCGCCGCTGTATTGTTCTCCATGCCTTGCGCCAATCCGGTTGCGACCCCACGACCAAAGTCTATCATCAGCCCGGAAGGGGATGAGATACGCAGAAAACTTTTGATCGGATTGACGATATTGTCACCCACAAAGCCGCGCACGTTATTGTTCAGTCTGCCTGACCAACCGGAAATCCCATCCCACAAACCCGCAATAATATTTGCACCCCAAACAACTGCCTGCGAGGGGATACCACGGATATGATCCCACAGCCGGCCAAGCATCCTCTCCGCATCATTCGATAAGTTCGTTGCATAGGTTACCACCGTGGTTTTCATACCTTCCCAGATACGGCTGGCGGTGGAAGCGATACTGTCCCAAGTTCTGCCAACAGCTATAGCAAAATCCCGCCACCTTTTTTCAATATCTTTGACTGTATCAACCGCAAAACCAACAACTGTTTCTTTCATACCCCCCCAGATACGGCTGGCGGTGGAACTGATACCGTCCCATCTGTCAGCTAACCAATCTATCACTACCCCCCAGATATTCTGCGTGGCGAGTTTTATCTCGTCCCAGTAAGCGATGATAAGTGCCGCCAATCCGACAACCGCCGCCACAACTAACGCAATCGGCCAGATTGCGATTAGCCAACCTGCCGCCATCTTCCCGGCAGCGAGCAAAGCCTTCATGCCCAACCATGCCCACTTCGCTCCAAGTATAACGAATTGGGCGACCTGTGCGGCCACGCCCGCGATAACCTGCGCCTTTAGCCACAGCCATTTAGCGGCTATCTTGATAGCGGTTATTGTGGCAATTACCCCAAGCTTCACATACTTGGCAATCGAAACTCCTAAGGCAATTACTTTGTCCACAATACCTGCCACACTCCATAGCAATGCAGCCGCAAAGTTGCCTAATGCCGCAACCGCCTTCACTGTCGCCACGCTTGCCAGTAGCAACAACTTATACGCAAGTTTAAGGACATTCACAATAACAACGCCCGCTATAATGTACCCGACAGCTTCCAGCACCGGTCTTGCACGTTCCAAAGATGCGGTAACTTTGTCCCAACTTGCGGCCATCGCGGTGATCGGGCCCGTCATGGCCGTCACGTCCGGCATTGCTATTTCCGGCATGGGTATCCCCGCTGCGGCGGTTACGTCGGGTAACTGTATTGCTTCTGCACCCGCGGCTTTTGCCATATCTTCCTGGAGTTGATGCACTTGGTCAAACGCCAAAATATTACCGCCCGCTCTTTTGGCTGCTTCTTCGGTGGCTTCGCCGAGCTTTTCCTGTGCTTCAGCAGCCTTGTTGCCCGATTTTGCTATTTTTTCAGGATACTCACCCGCATGGCTGAATACCTTCGCCGCTCTGCTCGCGCTCGCCACACTGTCAGCATAAGCATTCATCTGCTGTGAAACATGGCGGAGTGACGGGATCAATACACCGAGCACACCAACCACAGCCGCCGCCATACGTATGAAAAACACACTAAACCCCGCAATACCCCACCCCGCAGACGCAAACGCACGATAGATTAGATAAGCCGTCAATGCCACCGCCGCACCCTTGAGCATAAATGGTGCTAGCGCAACGGTCGCCGCCCAAATCTTCTTGGTTAACGCAATAAACGCTGGCACCAATAACCCGGCAATCGCCCCGGCGATAGCCGCGATCAGTCCTTGTATCTCAGGTGTGAATGTGCGCCGCAAGATGTTACGCATGGCCTGCGCTTTATCTTCCGCCTGCATAATCTCACGTGACAGTCCGCCAAAAGCATTCGCCATATCAGCCAACAACGGTTTAATGCCAAACGCATCTATTAGGACCGCACCGATACCTGTACCGACCACGCGCAGGTGATCCAGCACCGTACTCCACAGGCCGATTGTCGTTTTGCTCATCATGTCCATAGACCCGCCAAAATTCCTGGCCATACCATCCAGTACCGCCTGCACCCCGACTGTCGCGGGGATCAACCTTTGCTCAACCTTTTTCATTGCTTCGGGCACTGTAGTGCCGATCGCTTCGGCCAGGTATTCCCATGCCGGGATACCCGCTTCTGTAAGTTGCAGGCTCATCTCTTGGGATGTCAGCCTGCCCTTCGCACGCATTTGTCCTAATGCACGTGTCACGCGCTCTATCTCAAATGCCCCACCACCCAGCGCGGCAACAGCATCACCGACAGAGGTCATCACCGGGATGATCTCTTCGGCCTGGAAACCAAACGCTAAAAGCCGTCTGGTTGACGCTAAAACCCCCGGCATCTCAAACGGCGTGCGGGCAACAAAATCAGCCAAGCCAGCCAGGAATTCCTGTGACTTTTCACCGCTTTTTAACATCGACGCGAAGGCAATTTCTGTATGTTCCCATTTAGCCGCCATTTTAACCGCAGCGGCTCCGGCAACGGCGGCTCCGACACCGACAACGGCAAGGGCGGTTGCAATAGTTTGGGAAGCGTCCTCCGCTACTTGTGCAGTTTTTTGAAGCTTTGCCTGAGCTTCGGACATCTCTCTGCGAAACTGCGCTGTTACCGCATTCAACCTGACTATCATTGTCCCGATCGCTGCCCCCGCCACATTACCGCCTCCTTTTGGCTCTCTGTTCTGCTTTTTTATGGGCTGCTTCTTCTGCCTTGGATTCGGCATGATAATAAGCAGCCCATTCCGAAAACTCGTGTGTGCTCATACGCAGTTCCAGTTCTGCAACCGTCATGCCAAGATCTTTCGCCAGCCGGAACAAAAATGTGCGTTCTGCCGCGTCAGGATTGCGTTTCGGATCCCTCATCCCCAGTGTGAAACGTACGCACCATCGCTTTCTGCGCAGCATCGCTTAAGCCCGTGACATCCATGATCGCGTTCAAAACTTTATCCACAGCCGCAGCGGATTTGTGCATAAGTTGTTCGGCCTGCTCAGTCGTGATAACGGGATCAGCCAAGCAATGCGCAAGCATAAGCGATTCCATACGATCCGGGTCAACCTGCCCCGTCAAGGGACTGATGGTCTGTTTGCGCAACATCTGCTGTTCACGTTTGGACATGCCCTTGACTTTGACCGAACCGCCCCATTCCGGCACATCCACTTCTTTTGTTTCCATATCCGATGCAGCCAGGATGTTCTCGATAGATAAATATTTTTTAGGCATTAAAACACACCCCTTGTGATCGCGCCCGTAACCTGCAGTTCAGCGGAGAATGTCGCAGCATCATCAACGCCACCCTCGATCTCATAGCTGGTAAGCATACACGTGCCGGAATAGCGAGGTGAACCAACACCACTCCCCGCAGGACCGTAAACAAACGAAATATTCGCCAAACGCCGGAT
>DATIKF010000204.1:0-4511 GCA_035477855.1 Dissulfurispiraceae bacterium | reverse complement strand
GTAGTGCTGTACATCTGCTCAAATACTTCGCTCAGATCTTTCAATATGGCTTCGGTATGTTCTTTGACTATACGTAACGGATGATCTTGCGGCACTCTGCTGTCCAGGCTGAAACAATGAAACATGACCCCTTGTGGTTCGTTGATGCCTCGCACGTATCCTCCTCGATATTTGGCGCTCTTCAACTATACCGCTCTGAGCTTCCTCCTTTGAAGAGTTTTTCAGCAACCTGTTAAACTACTGTCAGAGCTGAAACAGAAGAATAACCGGCATGGTCAGAAATGCCAGCATTGTCTGCACCGTTATGATGCTCGCCATCAATGAATGGTCTCCACCAAGTTCTCGCGCCAGAATAAAGGCCGATGAGGCGGTCGGCAAAGAACTGTACAATACTGCAACGGTGAGAGGGGCATAGTCTATGCCGGCAAGCATACCCATCACCCAAACGAGGGTCGGCAGAACAATTAGTTTCAGAACGCTCCCCAGCGCAATGGAACGGGCATGTCCTGAGATCGACGTCAGGTTCAGTCCGGCACCGACCGCAAGCAGACCCAGCGGGAGCGATGCTTTGCCCAGCGCACCAAGAATATCGGCAACCATCCCGGGAAGCTGTAACTCAAAAACGCTCAGGGATAGACCGGTAAGAGCGCTCAGGATAAGCGGGTTCTTCACAAGCCCTCCGGTTACAGTTTGCCATGAAAAACCGTTTTGCGACGCAAATCGTGACAGCACATAGACGGAAAGAATGTTTACCGTCGGAATCATGGCGGCAGCCAGAAGTGCCATCAGAGCTATACCCGGTTCGCCATATACTGCACTGGCCGCCGAAAGTCCGACATAGGTGTTATAGCGGATTGCCCCCTGGAATACCGAGCTGAAAGCCGGCCCATCAAATGGCAGCCGGAGGCGGAACACGAGCAGGAACGCCGCAACAATCAGCAATGCAGCCGTTGTAATTGCAAGCAGCGGCGCAAGAGTCCCGGCATCAAACCGCAGCCGCGAAAGCGTCACGATCAGCAGCGAAGGGAAAAGCACATAATACGCTGACTTCTCAACCAGGCGCCAAAGCGTTTCACTACGGATAAAAGCAGCTCGAAGCAGAAACCCGCCTGCAATCAGGGCAAAAATCGGCAGCAGTGACCAGAGCACGGTAATCATGGAGTGCATTCAGCGTGGTTTTGCATATGTCCTTCCTTAATACGCATAGGATAACTGATGGGTAAAAAAATGTACTGCTCCAGGTTAAATCTGTATTGCGTCAAGCGTTTTCTGCTCAGGCTCCGCGTGGTTTCACGCGTCGCGTCGGCAGAGCGTTCCACGGATCGTCAGGCCATGGGTGCTTGGGATAACGGCCTCGCAACTCTTTACGGACATCAGAGTAACTGCTGTTCCAGAAGGTATTCAAATCCTGCGTAATCTGAACCGTACGCCGGGCGGGAGACAGCAGATGCAAAAGCACTTTGATGCGCCCTCCCGCAACAGTCGGGGTATCGGCACAGCCGAACATTTCCTGCAGTTTGACCGCCAGAACAGGGCATTCGCCGCTGACGTAGTCAACGGCAATCCGATTGCCGCTCGGCACCTGCAGCAGCGTCGGGGCCCGCTCATCGAGCTGACGCTTTTGCTCCCGGGAAAGACGCGATTTCAGTGCCGTCGCGAGGTTAAGCCGCCTGAGCTGATCAGCACTGCGAACTCCGGACAGAAACGGCGCGATCCATTCTGCCGAAGCCGAGGCACAGGCAGCCGAAGAGAAATCAGGCCATGACTCGCCAGGGAAATGTCGTCGCATCAGAGCAACCCTTCCACGCAGTTGCTCTGCCTCGGCACTATAGCTCAAAAGATCAGGATTGTCCGCAATCGCCCCACAAATAAGCGGAATTGCTTCTTCATCTGAAGAACAGAACGGCTTGTTAGTCAGCACAATCGCGCCGATGCGTTCCTCAACCGCTGCCTCAACGCGCTGGCTCCGCTTATCCCAGACGACGTGGCGAACTGTCTCGATCTGCTCGCGGCACTCGGCACGAACAATATCCTCGGTCAGCGGACAGGCGATATGAACCGTCCCCTCGGTCTTTTCTCCGGCATCCAGAACAAGTGCCACGAGGTACTCGCTCGACCCGAGGCTGCAGGCGGCTGACAGACGAACACCGCGCCCTTGTGCAAGCAGAAATCTTCCCTCTCCGTCATCACGTTTTTTTGCGAGACGATCGGGATAGGCTGCAAGCAGAAGTCGGGCAATCATGTTATGATCATGCGCTGCATCGGCATATTCTGCCGAAACTCTCAGCAGGCGGCAAAGCTGGCGAATGGTACGATCAACAACACGCAGTGCGAAGCTGTCGATATCAGATCTCTGCTCACCGCCTGCATGCCAGGAAGCAAACGCTCTCAAACGCTCTGTAATATCCGGCTCGCATACATCTGCCCGACCCGCAGGCCTGCGCAGAATGTCGCGCTCTGAGAGCAGGGCTGCAAGGTCAGCGCCGAGCTTCGGCACCTTCATCTCCACTGCGTACATAAGCAGACGCGCAAGACGCGGATGCAGGGGAAGGCCAGCCATTGCCTTGCCGGTTTTTGTAGCGTAACCGGCACTATCGAGCGCATCAAGGTCGAAAAGCAACTGCCGGGCGCTCTCCCATGCCGCTTGCTGAGGCAAGTCGAGCCAACGCAGCTGCAAAGGGTCTTTTATCCCCCAGACCGCAAGCTCTAGAACAAGCGGTGCAAGATCTGCTGTGGCAATCTCGGGCAGTGCAAACGGCATCATCCCGGTCAGCGTGTGTTGACTATAGAGCCGGTAACAAATTCCTGTGTCAAGCCTTCCGGCACGGCCTTTCCGCTGTTCCGCAGATGCCCTTGATGCGCAGACGGTGATCAGCCTGTTCATGCCGGTTGCCGGGTCGTACTGGAGACGCCGAGTCAAACCGCAGTCGATGACGACACGCACACCCTCGATGGTAAGACTGGTTTCCGCGATGTTGGTAGCAAGCACTACTTTTCTCTTCTGCGACGGCATGATCGCCCGCTCCTGCTCAGCAAACGGCATGTCTCCATACAACGGGTGGATATCGATATCTTTTCCGGAACAAAAAGGAGCAAGCCGCTCGGCAACTCGCCGAATCTCGCCTGAACCGGGAAGAAATACAAGCAGATCGCCTTCGGTCTCACCCACAGCACGCATCGCTGCATCCACTGCCTGAGCTGCCGGATATGTGCCGGACGGCGGTGGGAGATAGCGCTCCTCAACCGGAAACGCATTGCCTTGAAAAGTGATGACCGGAACTCCGCCGAGCAGTGTCGCAATCGGACCGCTGTCGAGCGTTGCCGACATGACGAGCAGATTAAGATCCTCCCTCAGGCTGCGCTGAACATCAAGACAGAGTGCCAGCGCCAGATCGGCATGGATGCTGCGCTCATGAAACTCATCAAAGATCACCATCGCCACACCTTCAAGCAATGGATCGGACTGAATACGCCTCGTCAGTATCCCCTCGGTCACAACTTCGATGCGGGTCCGTTCGGATACCTTCCGATCGAAACGGATAGCATAGCCAACCGTTTCGCCCACCGCTTCACCAAGCAGCTGCGCCATCCGGCGCGCGGCTGATGCCGCAGCGATGCGCCTCGGTTCGAGCATGACAATACGGCCCTGTTCGGGAGAAATGACATCAAGCAGCGCGAGCGGTACGAGCGTTGTCTTGCCGGCTCCAGGCGACGCCTGGAGAACGACGTTTGCACTCCGCAACACCGCATCTGTCAGGGAGGGAAGCGCTTCATCGATGGGATAAGACTGACGGATCACGTATTTGTTACTATAGCTATTTTAGAAGGTTCATCGCAAAGGATGTATCTTCCGGCGGAGCACCTGAAGCAACACTGCTGCCGAAAATTATTCAGAATAGAACCAGAAAGGTTTCATCACTGACGCACAATCGGAACAGGCCTTCGGCGCATGTTGCGGTAACGAGGAGGATAACGCCGATCTTCAAAATAATATTCCGTCCATGAACTGGATCGCCCCCAGCCAGAAAGATTCCAGTCAGTGAGCTCGCAGTCGCAATTGCTCGGATACTTCAGTTCTAGGAGTCTGTCGGACTTTGGCATGTCATAATAAGGAGCGAGCGGCGACCAAAGAATACAGACGGGGGAGATCGAGGCGTGTTCAAACAGTGCGACAGGGAGACAGTATATTTATTTCCGCCGTCGGTGGCTGCCTGAGGGTCACCTGGCCAGGTTTGTAGTAGAGATAGTGGAGAATCTGAATCTTGAGAAACTGAAGCGGAGTTACGCTGGGCGTGGCAGCGCGGCATACAACCCTGAGATGCTGGTAGCGCTGTTGTTTTATGGGTATGCCACAGGAGTATTTTCGAGCCGCCAGATAGAGCGTAGCACCTATGACTCCATAGCATTTCGGTACGTAGCAGCGAACAGCCATCCTGATCATGACACGATAGCAGCCTTTCGGCGGCGGTTTTTACCGCTGATCAAGGAAGTATTCGTGCAGATACTGATGA
>DATIKF010000203.1:0-6499 GCA_035477855.1 Dissulfurispiraceae bacterium | reverse complement strand
CACGACTCTCTGAACGGTGGAAATATCCGTAATAGGGAGCCATATATTCTTCTATGCCCGGTAAAACGATCTCTGTTGTCATGCATAGAGGTTACCACATAAAACAGATTATATCAAGTCAAGTGTCGGAGTAGTATTAGCTCAGGGTGCTTCTGATAGGTGAACAGAGACGGAAGATTGGTTTTCAGGCTTCTGTGGGCGGCACGCAGTTTTTTATGTGAATAATGCCAACGCCCACCCGTCATACCACTGGCTGAGAGCATCGGTGAAAGCTGATTCTGTCGTTTGGCAGAGCTTCATAACAATGCTTCTGAGCTCTTTGCCTGCATCCAGCTTGGGACGTCTCGTCAGATAACGGTTTATGATTGCCTTTTGATGAACGTGGCACATCTGCACAGGAACATCTCGAAAAAGCTCTCTCACTCCGGGCCTGCCATCAATGACCACCGCTGCAATACGAACGCCACCATTTTCCACGGCACGCCGTGCTTTGAAATACTCAGCGATTGTCTCGGTCTGAATCCTTTGACAATACAGATTTTTTCGGAATATGAGGGGCGCGCAGAACCAACATGCCGAAACTCCGCTTGGAAAAAACACAATCAGCGACGATTACTGATGAGCAAGGCTCTGTGCTTTGTTGTTGCAGTTTGACAGCGCGCAGCTCTTTCCGTATCCAGTTGACCGAGCGAGGGTGCCGGAGAGAAAGCTCCTGTATCGTTGCTCGTTTGTAAAGAAATTCCTCCCAAAGCACTGCTCTGAGCCGTTGTGGGTGCCTTTTGCTCAGAAACTTTCTCCTGCAGATGTTGCATTGATAGCGTTGTCGCCCCGCGTCTTTCCCTTTTTTCTTGACGTTGTGAACAGCGCAATACGGGCACTTTTTTTCATCCCAACTCGCTGTATTCTATCAAACAGTCTGCTTCTCATTGATAGTATGATGCTTTTTGCTGTTTTCAGGCCCCGCTTTTTGCAATTATGCCCAATTTAACAAGGCGCTGCACAGGACATTAACAGCACAGTAGCGAAGGTGACTGGACAGCTTGTATGTATCGAAAAGCCGGCCGGCAAGGAACATTTCGATGCAATCCTGAGAATTGACCGCATTAGTCGGCAGCGCACCATTCCGCGAGAACCCCAATAATCAGCCTCGTGCGCTGCCTGTCCGGGCACAAGCCCCTTCCGGTATAATGGGGGAATGGATATTCAGCTTGTCTCGCGACCGGACTGCCCGGCCACACAGGAGCTTCTGCGCAATATTTCCATAGCCATGAACGCTCTTGGCGTGTGTTCCGATGCACTGCTCCTCCCGGATGGAGGACCGCCCTCGCCATGTCCGCACCTGCTCGTTGACGGAAGTCCGGTCTTTTCTTGTTTTCCAAAAAAAGAGGGCACGCCCTGCCCGATCTGCGGAGCAGTCCCCGACATCCCCGACACGGAAATAATCCGATGGCATCTTGCCCGGGCGCTTGGGCGCAAAACCGTTCTGTTTATCTGTTCGGGAAACGCGGTGCGGTCGCAAATGGCCGAGGCTATCGTCAATCATGCACTTGGAGAAAAATGGGCAGCATTTTCGTGCGGCATCATGCCGATGCAACTCTGGAAGCCGGTCATTCAGGCGTTGCAGGAGATCGGCATTGATGCAAACGGCAAGAAGGCAAAACATATTGATCTGTTTCTCGGATGCAGGTTTGATCTCATCATTTCACTCTGCTCGGATGCAGACGGGTTCTGTACCGCCTTCCCAGGAGAAGGGGTGCGCGAGCATATACCGTTTGAAGATCCGATGACGAGTACCTTCTTCGGCATCGGCGACGTTGCCCGGACCCGGAAGCTCTGCGATGAAATGCGGAAAAAAATAATACTGCATTTGGAAAGGCATCCATGAAGCTATTGCCTTTTTTTAGCGACAAAAAGGCATGCCGATTCTAGTGAGGGGCAGCAGATCGAAAAATACCGCCACTTTCGTGCATTGTTGCAGCACAACCACGATGCGCTCAAAGCCCTTGCAGAACTTCAGCAGCTGTCCTATCCTGGTGCTCCTCCCACACGCCGCGCGGTCTGCGAAGCCTATGAGGCACTGCTTGAATCTGTTTGCGGTCTGGTGCTCGAACTGAACGCGCTCGCAGGAATAGACGATAAAATTTCGGGCCTGCTCAGGTTTTCTGCCGAATCGTTGCCGGACGGCTATGCTCTGTATCTTGATGAACTGTCTGCGCCGCGCGAGTGTCTTGTCGGCGCCAAGGCAATGAACCTTGCCATAATGAAGAATGATCTCGGCCTTTCGGTTCCGGAAGGTTTTGTCATGAACGCACGCGCTGCAAAGCGGTTTCTGGAACATGACGGCTTGCGCTCTTTCATCGATCAGGAGTTGTCCGGCCTGACACCGGAAGACCGCCCTGCCATCGAATGTGCATCTTTAGGCATCATGCAACGAATCAAGGCCGCTCCTGTTCCCGATGAGCTTTTATATGCGCTCTTTGATGCGTATGCACGGCTTGAGTCCATCACATGGCAGAATATTCCGATAGCGCTCAGAAGCAGCGCCATCGGTGAGGACTCTGATGCAAGCTTTGCCGGGCAATATGTTTCTGTTCTCTTCTTTTCTCGGCGTCCGGAGAGAAAACATTCCTGACGCATACTGCGCCGTGATGGCGAGCAAGTATTCTCCTCGTGCAATCGCTTACCGGCTCCGCATCGGGCTTGACGAGGATGAGACACCGATGTGCGTCCTCGGCCTTGCAATGGTTGATGCCGCCGCCAGAGGGGTGCTGTATACGGCAGATCCTGTCAGCAATGACGACGAGGTCCTTTCCATCAGTGCGCTCTGGGGCATCGGTGAACAGCTCGTGTCAGGCGCCGGAGTTGCCGATACATTCAGGTGCGGAAAACCGACTCTGCGATCATGAGCAGCGACATTGTGCCAAAAACTGTTCGTCTTATTGCTGACGGGTCAGGTGAATGCAATCTCACACAGTAGATGATGAAGACCGCCTTGTTCCCGCGCTTGCTGACAGCGCGATTCTTGCACTTGCGAGGCATGGACTCGCGATTGAACAGCACTACGGGCAGGCTATGGACATTGAATGGGCATTAAACCAGACTATCGCTGCCATCATGGGCGGACTGGCAGGAATAGTCGCCGAAACCGGCAGTGTCACCAGCCACCTGGCTGCTGTTGCCCGGGAATATGGCGTGCCGATGATTGTCTATCCGTCAGCATGCTTGTGAAAGAGGGTGCCATTTCTATCAGGGCAGGCAGTTCACCGGCGATATATCGCGGCGCGGTCGCATCCTTTCAGAAAAAGAACAGTGCAAATGATGCAGGCCCGGTCTCGGTGGCTGCCCGGAAACGCCTTGATATTCTTTTGAGCCTCGTTGTGCCCCTCACGCTGACAGACCTGCATGCCGGGAATTTCCGTCCGCCAGGATGCGGCACTATCCACGACGTCATCAGGTTCTGCCACGAAAAAGCTGTTGCCTCCATGTTCGGCATTTCCGATAATCTGGACGATGCGGCGACCTTCGTCAAGCTCACCACGCACCTGCCCGTCCTCATCCGGTGCGTCGACTTGGGGGGCGGACGGCGTCACGGCTTGACAACCTGCGATGTTGTTACTCCGGATGATGTGACATCCCTGCCTTCCAGTCCATCTGGCGGGGGTTCACGCATCCGGGAGTCTCTTGGAAAGGAACCGTAAATTTCGAACAAAACCGCATCATGAAGCTCTTGGCGACCACGGCAACATCTGAGTGAAGAGGGGCAGCCGCTGCTTGAGCAGGATGGCTCCCGGTGGGGCTTGTCCGTTGCCCGCTGGTTTTCAGGCATTGCATCCCGGACGTTCGGCCATGGATACCAGGAGATGCTCGACGCGATTGGAGCCTTTTTCTATTTTCCGCTGGCGATAGCGCGCGACAGCGAGACGGCAGATGCGGTCATTTCCGCAAAAGACCTTCCGGTAAGCGGCAATATCGACCAGGCCGGAGGAATAGCGTTCGGCATTAAGAACGTTGCCAATTATTTTGTGTTTCGCATCAACCATCTCGAAGAAATTGCCGTACTCTATAAATATGTCAACAGCGAGCGACTGCAGCGCGCCAGAGTCGGCATGGACATCATGTTCGGACAACGGTATGACCTGCAGGTCAGAGTCACCGACCGGGACATTGCCGCCTTGATAAACGGCACGCAGGTGCTTGCATATTCCGCATCAGCTCCTGTCGCAGGCTATGTCGGCCTCTGGACAAAAGCTGATGCGGCTATCAGAATTTTCACCTCTCATTAATCGAACAGAACTCCGGGCTGCGCTCGGTCGGATGTGCATAAGTGAGCGTCACTTATGCACGGTTTGATTATTTCCGGGGATTCCCGGTAGACTGTAACTTCTGAAGGGGATTAGCTTTCCGGGCACGGTCAACATCCTGGCGTAACCGCCTGGTCGTGCCATTGGTTGATACCAATAAGCGAGACTTTCAGTGTGACCGTATGTCATGCTGGAACGTCTCTTTTTTTTGCGGAGAGGAGTGGGAGAATGACAGTATTTATCGGCTCAATGCTCTTTGTGGTGCTTGCCGAAATGTTCGACAAGACCCAACTGCTCGCCATGTGCTTCGCAGCCCGTTATCGCTGGCAGACCGTCATGTGGGCGGTTTTTGTGGCAACTGCTGCAAATCACCTTCTTGCCGTCCTTGCCGGCAACCTGTTGACAACCTTCATCCCCATGCAGTACATAAACATCACCGCTGCATTTTCATTCATCATTTTCGGGCTCTGGACAATCCGGGGAGATACCCTTTCGTGCAAGACCGACTCCTCCGGTCGCAGTCCGTTCTGGATCGTTGCGATTGCCTTCTTTATCGCGGAATGCGGCGACAAGACACAGCTCGCAACGGTGGTGCTTGCTGCCCGGTATAATGAAATTATCCAGGTCTGGCTGGGAACAACCGTGGGCATGATGATCGCCAACGCTATCGGTATCGTAATCGGCAACCTTGCCGGGCGTCGGCTGCCTGAAAAGGCTGTCACCTGGTTTGCCGCGCTGACCTTTATCTCATTCGGCGCATACAGTCTCTGGGATGCGACGCCGCGCGCATTCTGGCAGCCCCCTGTCGTTATCGGGGCGTGTGCCGCGCTCGCAGGCGCAATCGGCCTGATTGTGCGGATGAACCAGAAGTCCGGGCCGGCATCCCTTGAGGGAATCAAACAGTCGTAGATTTTCTTTTTTTACTTTTGAAGGAGAAACTATGGAGTGGATTTTTGATGTGAACATCTGGACGGCACTCATTACCTGACCGTCCTCGAAATTATTCTCGCGATCGACAACATTGTTATCATTTCTATTCTCACCAGCAAGCTTCCCATGCATCAGCAACACAGAGCGCGTCAAATCGGCATAAGCCTCGCCATCATCACTATAATACTCTTCCTTCTCAGCCTGGTCTGGCTCGCCAGTCTTACGCGGACGCTGTTCAGCCTCTTTGGGAATGATTTCTCGATGCGGGATCTCGTCCTCATCATCGGAGGCATTTTCCTCCTGTACAAGTCAACGCATGAAATCCACGGAATCATGGAAATTAAAGTCGATGATCGGAAACCAAAGGTGCTTGCCGCTTTTGGCGCGGTCATTTTCCAGATACTCATCTTCGATATCATCTTTTCGCTCGACTCCGTAATTACCGCCATCGGCATGGCGCAGCAGGTGGGCGTCATGGTCGCCGCTGTCGTCATTGCCATGATTATGATGCTGGTCGCATCACATTCGATCAGCGCCTTTATCGACAAGCATCCGTCACTTAAAGTACGCGCGCTCAGTTTTCTGCTCATGATCGGCATGACTCTCATTGCGGAAGGATTTGGCCTTAAAATTCCAAAGGGGTATCTCTATTTTGCAATGGGCTTTTCAGGGCTGGTCGAAACACTGAACATTCTGGCCGCCACGCGTTCAATGAAGGCTGCCGGGAAATAATCCCGGCGTTGCTGTACCGTAGATTCAATTATTTCTTATTCCAGAGATCATCTTTTTGACGCTTCATCGTATCTCGCGAATCATCGATATGCTTTTCAGTGAAGTTCTGGCCCGGTAGTTTGTCGGCATGAAGCTGGGGAGCTGACGATAGCAGACGGGCATCTTGGTATCTGGTCGGCACTGACGGAAGTGCATCCTGAGGGCAAAGAGCAGCGCTGCTGGAATCACAAGATAACAAACGTACTGGATGCATTCCCCAAGAAACTCCGCTTTGAGGCAGCACAGCATCTGACGGCAATGCCGTATGCCGGGACGAAGAAGGAATGCGAAAAGCTGCGCGATGCGTTTGTATCGAAATATCAGCAGCACTATCCCAAGGCCGTACAGACGTTGCTTCGGGACTGGGAGCGCATGGTAACGTTCTACTCGTTTCCCAAGGAGCACTGGGTGCATATCAGAACGACCAATGTCGTAGAGTCGCCGTTCAGCTCGGTAAGACTGAGAACTGATGCAGCAAAACGGTTCAAGAAGGTGCA
>DATIKF010000202.1:0-2603 GCA_035477855.1 Dissulfurispiraceae bacterium | reverse complement strand
CGCGTCTCGTCGTACTTGCGGAAGGTATATGTGCCGTCATCCTTGACGAGGAACGAGCCGTCCTCGGCCACGCATATCTTTTGGATGACTTCGTTGATCTTGGTTTCTTCGTTGAGGTATATCCCCACTGTGCGCGAATCGGCGAGAGCGGCGGCCCACTCGGTCAGGTCGTAGTTTGTGGCGAGAAAAGATATTTGCGCGTAGTTGAGTAAGATGTCGGTGATAACGTCGAGCCCTTTCGTTATGCCAGCAAAGCCGACAAAGTCAGCCGTCACGCTTCCGAGGTTGTCCTCGATGTAGTGGTCGTCATGGTCGTCGGAGACGTAGACGCCAGAGGCCATCGTCACTACTCCATCGGCGTATGACCAATCGGCGGGGTCAACTAATATCCCCTCGATGTAGACGTTTGTGACTCCGGTGATGGCGTGGTCGGTGACGTCGCACACGTAGAACGTCCACGGCGTGGCTCCGTTGGTGTTTGTGCAGACAAGCGGGGCGTTACGGATAGAGCCCCACGCAAGCGGCTTGACGTTACCAAGATCGTCCTCATCCATGTACGGGTAGTCGGTCGCGGTGAACTTCCGCGTCGGTATCGAGCGGGACAAAAATTTCCTGTTGTCGATGATGTTCAACGAGAAGTTGGTGCGGTCGTAGGAATAGTCCTCGACGTTGCCGGAGAAGACTTTACTGAAGTCGGCGAAGGCGTCGCCGTCATATCCCGAATAGACGCGCACGGGCTGTCCGATGAGTTCGTTGTCATCGAACAAGTCTTCCATGTCGCCGTCGGTGTTGATGAGATTTACCGAGCCGCCGGAGTATTGGAGGATGCCGTAGAATAGCGGGTCCTTTGATTTCTTGAGCGACGGCACGCTTGTAATGCGCGGCTCATAGTAGATGTCATCATAGTATGCGCCGTCAGTCCCGACTTTATCGGAGAAGCCGACAATCATGCCTATGCGGACGAGCTTTCCCCACGGGACGCACCACCCGCTGAAGTGGTAGAATATGCGGCGCGTTAGAAAATCGTAATAGAATGATGAGTCCTGAGTGTCGCAATCGCCCATCGAATAGACTTGCGTGTAATCGACGTTATCGACTTTGAGCGAGCCGACGCGATAGTATAGAATGGTAGGTTGCGATGCGTAGAAGCCGACGGTGCCGTCCGACCCCGTTATGGTGATGCCGGACGGCCCGAGTTCATCGGATAGAGTGTTGTGCCATATCCCTGCCGATTGGTTTATAAAAGTGTCGGTGATGATGGGGACGTCGATCTCGACGAGAGTTATGTTTAGGTTGCTCATTTTTCTCAAGACACGGTTTTATAGTTGACAATATTTATATACATGGTATATTTATACCCATCAATCACCACGGAGGAGTGACATGTATAAAATTTTAATTATGACAGCCGCATCAGTATTGATTGGTTGCGCCACATACACGAAAACAGTTGTCCGCAAAGATGTCGTCAAGAGCATTTCACAGTCTGGAGACGTTTCAACCGAATATTTGGTAGAGATCGAAATAAAGTCGGTACATTATAGATACCGTAATGTTTCCAGTAAAGAATTTGAAAAAATAATGGTTGGAGATACTGTCGCATGGTATTAGACCTCTTTTTATAGATACACGAGCGTCACGTTGTAATATCGACCAGTTGAGCACACGCCGAACGTCAGCGCTCTCACGTATGTATCGTCAAATTCAACCGCATGGATTTCCTCATTGGCGGTACCAGAACAGAAGGTGAATACATACGGATCACCATGGGTTGCAATAGATGAAACCGACTGCGTAACAGCTGATATGATTCTATGATTCGTTAATGCAAGTGAGATACCATGTACGCCTGACGCATACCCAGCGCCGGTAGTGACGCAACTGACGACCCTGCAATATAACGGAGTTCCGTTGTCCATATATCCCAATACTGGCATCTCGTTATAGGTTGCGGCGTTGTCCGAACTCCTACGACCGATATATATAGACCTCTCGGCAAACTCTGATTTGTTGATGTAATCCCCCGCCGAGAATTGCATCGTAAATTGAGCATAACGATCGGCGCTAGCAGTTGACTGGTACCAACCCTGAAGGTCTTCTCTCCATACGGGGGCTGAAGTAGAAAATTGCGCCGTACACTCCGAGCTGGATGGTACAAGCCTTATATAATATGTGTTAGTAGCCGTGGACGTGACTCCTGCAGTCGAGATGATCTCCTCAGTTGAGAATCGGAACAGCGCCCCGGCCACCTCAACCAATGAACCCGCCGCAATCGCGGGGCGGCTCGTCGAAGTATAATTTGTTAGAGATAACGCCACGTAGCCCGTGCGGGTACCGTCAAGCGTACCCATTACTGATGTCAAGTCTGCTGTTGACGGGGAATAATTATTAACTCTTGCACCGGCCATTAAAATACCTCGCGGAATTGTAAACTCGTAGCCCACCGATAGTTGTAGTCATCTGTGCGCTTGAACGTCAAGTTTGTCTGGTCGAGGATGCAATATATCGGAGTCTCCTCGGTGGACGCTTCCCAAACGTGAAGTACAAAAGGCTGGTAGTTCTTGACCGTGGCCCACATGGTAAGCATGTTATTTCGGTTCGCC
>DATIKF010000201.1:0-25328 GCA_035477855.1 Dissulfurispiraceae bacterium | reverse complement strand
TTGCAGAATGCCCCGCGGCTTGCCGCGTGGGATGAATGCTGCTTCCATCCGAAATTCCTTCGTGTACCGCCCTCGCGGGATTCGCTCCATGCTCCACCTCCATCTCGTATTGTACCCGAGACTTTGGGGGCTTCTTTTTTCAGCATACGTCAGAAGTGATGACGCTCAAATGTGCGGAAGCCAGCGACAGTCAATCTTGCCGTTATGACCGGAGAATAGATATGATACGGCAACCCTATCTTTTCCAGCCTTCGGCTGGTGGTGCATATTTATTGATAAAGGGAGGTTGCCCGGCATGAGGAGAGTGTATTCTGCGGTCTGTATTACGATAACGATTCTGTTTTTCATGCTGTCCCTGACGCTTCCGGTGTTTGCTGCGGACGTCAGGCCCGCGCAGCAGCCTGCGCTGCAGGTCTCGAAACAGCCTGATATTCAGGCAGTCAAACCCAAAAGACCGGCCAAGGTCAAGCTTCACAGAAATGTAAAAGGCGAATATACATGGGACATCACCGCCGATAGTGCCGACGAGGTTGTGCGCACCGATGCCCGGTTGAGGAAACTCCTGAAAATCGAGTAATCTATAGTTCAATAATTCCGCATCCTGAAGCCGTAAATGGAGGAGCATACCATGGAAAAATTTTCGATTCATGAAGTTCTTGAGCAGGCGGTGCAGACCGAGCGGCTGGGCAATCAGTTTTATATGGAAATGGCAGAGAAGTTCAATGACAATGCGGAGCTGGTTTCTCTTTTTAAAACCCTTGCCGCCAAGGAATTGAAGCATGAAAAAGCATATGCAGGCCTGAAAGAGCTGATCGGAGAGTCTGATGCCGATGTCGAGGGATATGAGGAACTGTCACAGTACATGCGCGCGATTGTCGAGTCTGAGTTCTTTCTTGGCAAGAACAAGGCCCTTCCGTCGATGGATCACATCAAGACGAAGAAGGAGGCAGTCGTATTTGCATTGAACTTCGAAAAAGAGACAATTCTTTATTTTATTGCTATTCGCGATATGGTGTCTCAAAGAGAAGTTGTCGACGAGATCATTCGCGAAGAACAGCGCCACGTGCTCTGGCTCGACCTGCTGAGCAAGAAGCTCAGCTAGTTTTCTGATGCCGGGCGGCAGGCTTTATATTGTCGCAACGCCGATAGGGAATCTTGAAGACATCACCTATCGGGCGGTCAGGATACTGAAAGCTGTAGATGCTATTGCTGCTGAGGATACGCGGCATTCGCTCAAACTGCTGAGCGCACTCGGCATTCAAAAGCCGCTTATCAGCTACTGGTCTGAAAATGAAAAGGCGCGCAGCGAGGAAGTTTTAAGTTCGCTGCGCGCCGGTTTTTCTGTGGCGCTCATTTCTGATGCCGGAACCCCCGGCATTTCCGATCCCGGGTCGGTTCTCATCAAAAAAGCGATAGAAGGGGGGATTGAAGTTATTCCCGTCCCCGGCCCCTCAGCCGCTATCGCCGCGCTTTCGGTCTCCGGGCTTCCGACTGAAGAATTCACCTTTATCGGTTTTTTACCACCAAAAAGCGGTCAACGCAGGAAGCGAATGGAACAGCTTGCCCTTGAAGAGCGCACCATTGTTTTCTATGAAGCACCGCATCGTATTGTGGAAATGGTTGAAGACCTGCTTGCAGTCTTTGGTGACCGTCAGGCACTCGTCATGCGTGAAATCTCCAAGCTCCATGAGCAGACCTTTCGAGGTTCACTGTCTCAGATTTTTGAACGGCTTGCAACAAGCACGATTGCCGGAGAGTATGTTGTTGCGGTTGCCGGCATGATGAAAGAGTCGGTATCGATTGACGTTGCCCTGCAAGAAATTCGCGCACTGATGAAAAAGGGATTCGGTCGCAAGGATGCGGTCAAGCGGGTGGCAGAGAGTTACGGGTTAAGCAAGAAAGAACTGTACGATAAGAGCCTTGAGTAAATCCTGATTCTTCTCTAATACCACATCAATTTTTCGTAATCTGCCGTAGGCACTCTGATTATCAGGTGTCCTCGGTAGGGGCAGCGCTCCATTCCCTCTCCATTGGTTCCATTCTGTAAGGCCTGAGACGGTGATGTTTTCAGTATGTCGAGAGAGAGATGAATATCATCGTGCTCCTTTGCACGGATCGCCGCAAAGGGTATTTCAATTTCGAAAACGTCCCGCGCGGCAGCATTCGGCAAAGTAGTGATCAAATGCCATTGCCCCTCAATTTTTTCATATACTTCAGCAGTGGAGTCGGGCTTGTGAGCATGAAACTTGATTTTGTACCTGCCGGGCTGAGCGATGTCGACATGAAAGGCAATGTTCTCTTTCATATCCGGAAACGGCGTGAACGGATCAACGCGAAGATAAAGATTCTCCTTGTTGAACCCGTAATACATCGCTGCAATCAGGCTTTCGGATTTATGCATGCTTCCGCCGGAACGTCCGACATCGACGAATGCTGCCTGAAACCACTCAAAATAGCTGGTCACATAGCCGTCTATTTTCGGATAGATAAAGCCCCGAGACTGACTGTCCGGCATGACGTTGCGATCTTCCAGAAGAATCGGCACGAAGAGCATGCTCGGAGCTTCTTGGCCCATCACCCTGTAGACCTTCATCAGGTGTCCGCGGAAGAGTTCATCAAAAACATCGGCGGTTTCGGTCGAGTGGTCATCTCCGTACCACCAGTTCCAGTCGCTGCCTTCTGCGGCATAAATGGCTTTCCATGCTTCAGAGAGGTCTTTATCCGGATAGGCGTCCTGACAGGCCTGCAGGTCGTCACGCGTGCGCGAGAGATAATCCCAGGCCATATTATCTTCCTCCTGGCCTATCCAGACGTGAAAATTTGCGTTGATCCACGACCCGGAATGCAGGCGGGGGAGCTGCTCTCCCTTGCCGTGCCCATCGAGAAAATCGGACATCGTGACGGTTCTGAATCGGGTATCACTGCTGAGCGCGGTATAGAGGCCGCGAAGAAAGTCCTGCCCATCGTTGAGATAATACTCCCATGCGTTTTCTCCGTCGAGGATAATCGGCACAACGAAGGGCCGATTATGCGGCAACTGACTTTTTATCTGGAGCAGTTTTCCGATGAAATCATCAACCGCATTCTCGGTTTTCCATCCAGAGTAAACGAAACCCACCAGATCAGAGAGTTTGCGATCCCGGAAAAAAAGCGTAACATCATTGTACTGGTAGTGGCGGTATAACCCGGCGGCATCAGTCAGGTAGCCCTCGGAACTTCGGAAGACTCTCTGCAGCGAGCGGGCAAGCACTTCTTCATCGGTGGCCATCCAGCGTATTCCCTGTCCGGCCGCAGCGCGGACAACGTCTTCGGAAATCGACCCCTCAGACGGCCACATGCCGCGCGGGCGCATGCCAAAAATGCGTTCATAAAAATCGATGCCCATTTTTATCTGCTGCACTGCATCTTCCGGGTGCGAAAAACGTTTTTTCGGCAGGCGGACATGCGGCATTGCAGTTTTTGCGCTGTCAGTGTCCCAGATCAGCGGCAGAATAGGATGATAAAACGGCGTGACTGAAATCTCTATCTGACCGGATTCCTGCATGCGCCTGTATGTTGGAATAATCTGCTTCAGTATGCCGAACTGCCTGTCGATTACGAGGCGCTTGTCGTCTGCGGTAAAGTCCCGGCCTCGTGTAACAAGGTCCTGCAGTGCGGGATCGGCAGCGCGGAACATAGGGTCTATCCACGCAAGATTGAAGAGCACCTGAAGATCGGTGAGCTCGCTGTTCGAGAAGTACTTCGTGACCCGCACGATGTCGTTCTTTGTAAAGTGGAAGCCGCGCTTGGCAAGCAGTTCATAATAACGCGGAAATATGCGAATCATGTTGTCCCAGTTCGCAAGAAAAAAGTTTTCCAGGAGGAAATGCTTGTGTTCGTCGGTCATGAACGCAGGATCGATGAACGTCATTTCAAGAAACTTGTCGGTAGCCTTGTGGTCGGTGTAATCAATGAGCTGCTCAATCAGCGAAGGGACAACGTTTATGGTCTGGCGTATGGAAGGAAATTCTTCGAGGAGCTTTACCATGTCAAGATAGTCTTTTGTTCCATGCAGACGCACCCACGGAAGCACATGAACCCCTGAAAAGGGGTCTTTGTAGTAAGGCTGATGCATGTGCCAGAGAAATGCGATCGAGAGCGGGTAAGCGCTCATTTTTTCCGGGTGTCCTCAAACTGAAAGATGAGTTCGTTCCTTTTTGCGAGGCCGAACTCCTCGCGGGCATATTTTTCAATGTAGAAGGGATCGTTTTTCAGTGCATTGACCTGCTTCTTCAGCTCACTGTTCTGCTTCTCCAGTGTGATGATTTCGGAATTGAGCTTCTCTTTGTTTTTCTGCAGCGCGCTATATTTGAAAAAGCCGTTCTCGCCGGCAAACAGCGTGATGCCGAGATAGATGAGCAGAATTCCCGCCAATGCAAAAAAAACGGCATTTCTGCCACGCCTTTCGGCATCAACCTGCTGCCGGAGATTCCGCGGACCATATTTTTTGGTCGTTGCCCTCATTACCCAATATTATAAAACGCTTTCATGCCTTTGAACAGTGCGATTTCCCCGAGGTCGTCCTCGATGCGGAGGAGGCGGTTGTATTTTGCAACGCGCTCACTGCGAGAAAGCGAGCCTGTTTTAATAAATCCGGCATTCGTTGCAACAGCCAGGTCGGCAATGGTTGTGTCCTCGGTTTCGCCGGAACGATGCGAGATGACGGCAGTGTATCCGGCTCTTTTGGCCATTTCTATTGCATCGAGCGTCTCGGTAACCGTGCCGATCTGGTTCAACTTGATCAGAATCGAATTCGCGATCCCTTTCCGGATGCCTTTCTCCAATATTTTTGTGTTGGTCACAAAGAGATCATCGCCGACAAGCTGAACTCTGGTTCCGAGCTTTTTTGTCAGCAGTTCCCATCCGCCCCAGTCGTTTTCAGCAAGGCCGTCTTCAATGGAGACGATGGGATACTTTTCGACAAGACCGGCATAATAGTCGACCATGTCAGCCGATGAGCACTTCTTGCCGTCAAACAGGTACGAACCTTTTTCGAAAAACTCCGAAGCTGCCACATCAAGTGCGATATAGACATCCTTGCCCGGCTTATATCCGGTATCTTTAATTGCCTGAATGATGACCTTGATTGCTTCCTCATTGCTGTTCAGGTTCGGCGCAAAACCACCTTCATCCCCGACGGCTGTGTTGGATCCCTGTTTTTTCAGAATCCCCTTCAGGGTATGGAAGATTTCGGTACCGGCGCGAAGCGCGGTCGAGAAATCCTTGCATCCGGCAGGCATAATCATAAATTCCTGGCAGTCCAGATTGTTGTCGGCATGGGCGCCGCCGTTCATGATGTTCATCATCGGAACCGGAAGTTCCTTGGCATTGCAGCCGCCGATGTATCGATAGAGCGGCAGTCCAAGCTCATTGGCGGATGCCGAGCAGACCGCCATCGATACGCCGAGAATCGCATTGGCACCGAGCTTGCTCTTGTTCTCCGTGCCGTCAAGCTCTATCATTACCTGGTCGATGAAAGGCTGTTCGGAAGATTCCAACCCGATAAGTTCAGGAGCTATATTCTCCATGATGTTCTTGATTGCTTTCTGAACACCCTTGCCGTGATAACGCTTTTTGTCGTTGTCTCTGAGTTCGAGCGCTTCGCGCTCGCCGGTGGATGCGCCGGATGGAACAATCGCTGTTCCGAGTGCGCCGCTGTCAAGCAGAACTTCCACCTCTACTGTCGGATTGCCGCGGGAGTCAAGAACCTCACGTGCGTACATGCTGATAATTTCGCCCATAGTAACCTCCGTTTGCTGTTAGTTTTTTTTGGGAAGATGAATCGCAGTCCCGTGAAGATCCTCAGCCGCTTCCATAATGCCTTCCGCAAGGGTTGGATGCGCGTGGATCATCGCTGCGAGTGCCTGAGCGGTAATGCCTGCCTGCAACGCAAGTGCGCCTTCATGAATGAGGTCTGATGCATGCGGCCCGATAATGTGCACCCCGAGAATATGATCCGTCTCTGCATGAGCAATTATTTTGAACAGACCGGCTATCTCTCCCATGGCATGGGCTTTGCCGAGTCCGCGCACCGGGAATCTGCTGACTGTGTAAGGAATTCCCTGTTTTTGCGCCTGATATTCCCGAAGGCCGACCGACCCGATTTCCGGTGCAGTAAAGATGCCGGCCGGGACAACCCGATAGTCGATAGCGGCAGGAATCCCACATGCGTTTTGTGCTGCAACAATGCCTTCTTTTGAAGCGACATGTGCAAGCAGCATGCCGCCTGTGACGTCGCCGACGGCGTAAATACCGGGAACATTGGTTTCCATTTTATCATCGACGAGAATTTCGCCCCGCGGTCCGCGTGAGATACCAAGGGACTCAAGGCCCAGATACTCGGTATTATATGCACGACCTACCGAAATAAGGACTCTTTCAGCCACCAGTTTTCGGTCTCCGTCAAGAACTACTTCTACATCGGTTTCAGTGGTGACGACCCCGACCACTTTTGCATTCGTGATGAGCTTTATTTTTTTCTTTTTCAGTTCTTTTTCGAGAATTTCGGCAATTTCTGCATCTTCTGTCGAGACAGCACGCGGCATCGCCTCAACGATGGTGACATCGGCGCCGAACTCACGAAGGATGAACGCAAACTCACACCCGATCACCCCGGCCCCGATAATGACAAACGACGCAGGAAGTTCCGAAAGGTTCACGGCATCATTGCTGGAGAGGATTATTTTGCCGTCAAACGGAAACAACGGCAGTTCTGCCGGACGAGAGCCGGTTGCAAGAATCACCCGGTCTGCCTGCAGCAATTCCCGCGTACCTTCAGAACGTGAAACCTCAACAGTCCTGGAATCAACGAGCGAGGCCTGTCCTGCAAGGAGTGAAATATTCCAGTTTTTAAAGAGCGCACGGATACCTTTAATTTGTGTAGCGACAATTTTGTTCTTGCGCTCCATGATAGCGGGCAGGTTGGCCGCAACCGAGCCGTTCAGATCGATGCCGAAATCGGCGAGACGCCGGGCCTGTGCAAGCGCTTCTGCAGATGCTATAAGAGCTTTTGTCGGAATGCAGCCCCAGTTGAGGCAGGTGCCGCCGACCTCTTCACGCTCGACGACCGTCACCGTGGCTCCGAGCTGAGCCGCTTTTACAGCGGCGACATATCCGCCGGGGCCGGCTCCGATGACGACGAGGTTCATTTGCCTTCTTCTTCGATATGCTGTCCGTAATCAGACGCATCCATGAGCTCATCCAGCTCTGCCGGATCGTCCATCTCTATCACGGCTATCCATCCCTTGCCATACGGTTCGTCATTGATGATTTCCGGATTGTCTGAAAGCTTTTCGTTGACGGAGATAATTGTTCCGCTGACTGGAGCAATGACGGGAGATGATGTCTTGGTAGATTCTATCTCTGACATTTCGGTGCCGGCTTCGACATGGGTATCGGATTCGGGAAGGTCGATGTAAACGATGTCACCAAGCGCTTCCTGTGCATAGTCCGTGATGCCCATTGTCGCTTTTTTCCCCGACACTCTTACCCAAGCGTGTTCCTTGTGGTACTTCAGATCTTCGGGATGCATGGTGTCCTCCTGTATCTGCATTCTTCAACTGTGATAGATAACCATAGCGGTCTGCTTTGCTGCAAGGACAAACCCGCGCCGATCCTCTGGCTGAGCGGATTTTGATATGTTATCATAACTTTCGTGGAAATGATCATAAACAATGTAGTGCTGTACCTCCGGATGATAAAATTTTCGCATTCGGTCTTTGCCCTGCCGTTTGCCTTTACCGGGGCAATTCTTGCTGCCGGCGGCATACCTGCATGGCAGCAGCTCCTCTGGATTGTCGTCGCAATGGTTGGAGCGCGTTCCGGGGCGATGGGTGCGAATCGCCTGTTCGACAGGCATATCGATGCCGCCAATCCTCGCACCGCTATGCGTGAGATTCCGGCGGGGAAGTTACGGGTACGGGACGTTGCCTTATTTACGGCGCTCTCATTCGGGTTTATGGTGTTTGCAGCTGCGCAACTGAATACCTTGTGCCTGCTTCTGTCTCCGATAGCTGTGGGCATCCTTGTTCTCTATTCATTCACCAAGCGCTTCACATGGCTTGCCCACTTTGTTCTGGGCATCGCCATAGCGGGTGCGCCGCTTGGCGCCTGGATTGCGGTAACCGGCTCATTTTCTTGGTCAATCATGCCGCTCTGCCTTGCGGTGGTTTTCTGGCTTGCCGGGTTTGATGTTCTCTATGCCCTGCAGGATATCGACTTTGACCGGCGTTCCGGCTTGCATTCGATCCCGCAGCGATTCGGCGCGAGAAACTCCGTCTATCTTTCCCGATTCTGTCATTGTGTGACGTTTATACTCCTTCTCTATTCAGGCATGTATTTTGAACTGAACGATGCATACTGGATCGGCATGCTTACAGTGGGAGTCCTTCTGCTCTATGAGCATTCACTCGTCAGGCCGGACGACCTCAGCAAGCTGAATTTTGCGTTTTTCAACATGAATGGTTATATCAGCGTAACGATATTTTTCTTTACGCTTATCGACATACTCATCTGAGCGAGGAGAGGAAAGCTAATGCAGTCCATTGATGCACTTTTATGCGGTGATACGGTCATTACCATGAACGATGGGATGGACATTATTCAAAATGGTGCCGTTGCTGTTCACGGCGGGACCATTCTTGCGGTCGGTTCATACCCGGAACTCATTGAATACTACGCGCCGAAGACCGTTTTTGATGGAAAGGGAAAGGTTCTGCTCCCCGGCTTTGTGAATGCGCACTGTCATGCTGCCATGGCGTATTTCAGGGGGCTTGCGGATGACATGCATCTGAAAGAGTGGCTGGAGCAGCATATCTGGCCCGCTGAAAATCGTCTGCTCAGTGCAGAATTTGTGGCTGATTCCGCTGAGCTTGCCTGCCTGGAAATGCTGAAAGGCGGCATCACGACCGTCAACGACATGTATTTCTTCGGTGAGGCGACCGCGCGGTCCGCAAAAAATATGGGCATGCGTGCTGTTGTCGGTGCCGGCATTGTCGATTTCCTGACCGTCGCAGGCCACTCGGTTGATGATTATCTTGCAAAAGCTGAAGAGTTTATACAGGCATGGAGCGACGATCCGCTCGTTTCAGGCTGTATTGCCCCGCATTCTGCCTACGCATGCGGGCCCGATACGTTAAAGCGGGTGAAGGAGATGGCAGACAGGCTTGGATGTCTGATTCATCTGCATGTTTCTGAAACTGCATGGGAGGTCGGCGAGATTCAGACCCGGCACGGAAAGCGCCCGGTTGAGCACCTTGAATCCATAGGAATGCTTGCGCCGAATGTCGTTGCGGTGCACTGTGTCTGGCTTGATGATGCTGAAATCGAGATTTTTGCCAGGAGAGGTGTCGGCGTCGCCCATTGCATCGAGAGCAATCTCAAGCTTGCGTCCGGGTTTGCCCCCGTTGCAAAGATGCTCAAAGCAGGGGTGAAGGTTGCATTCGGCACGGACGGCGCTGCCAGCAATAATGATCTGAACATGCTGGGTGAGATATCAACAGCTGCGAAAGTACATAAGGCTTTGGCTGACGACCCGACCGTGCTTGACGCCAAAACAGCATTGCGAATGGCGACGCGAATCGGTGCTGAAGTGTTGGGGCTTAGCGACAAGGTCGGTTCGCTGGTGCCGGGGAAAAGGGCCGATATCATATCGTTTGACATGAGAAAACCGCATCTGTCGCCTCTGTATGATCCCTATTCACACATCGTTTATGCAGCGCGTCCGACCGACATCGACCTTGTCATGGTTGACGGAAAAGTGCTTGTGCAGAGCGGAAGAGCAGTGGCTTGTGACGAAGATGCCGTTCTCCGGAAGGCCGAGGAGTGGAAGACAAAAATCAGTCCGACAGGCGGACGAATCTGAATCTATTATTCGATCACCCACATAGCTGCCGAGTTTTTGACTGCATGGAGCAGCTTGCTCGAAGTGCTGCCGTAAATGAATTCTTCTTTTCTGGAAATCCCTCTTCGTCCGACAACAAGAGTGCCGGCACCGCTTTTCCTGAGTTCATCAAGAATCGTTTCGGCTATCGAGTGGAACCTGCCTTTTCTGACGACCGGAGCAATTGACGATACCGAAATGCCCCCTGCCACAAGCTGTTCAGTATGCCGACGCAAGGCTGCTTTCGATGAACGCTCATGTTCTTCAAGCCATCCCGCCTCTTCTTCAGGAGTGAGAAAATAGTCTTCGGGCGGAATGGAAATAATGTTCAGCAGCGTCACCTGAACTCCGGAAACATTCCCAAGCATGCAGACCATATAGGCAACGGCGCGGGCGCTGTTTTCAGATCCGTCCGCGGCAATGAGGACATGACGGTTCAGTGGGCATACTGTCTGTTCAGCGCTCATTTCAATCCTCCAAAGCGATGATCGGCCCGAAGAGTCCTGGCGGCTTCGAGATCGGCCAGCAACTCTTCCGAGTGTTCATAAAAGACTTCAGCACCTGCTGCAAAATGCAGCAGAATGGTATTCAACCGCTCGGGAATATACGGATAAACCTTCTTCAGATTCACGAGGCGGTTATTGAAAATGATGTTCACATCTGCAGGCGTAAGCCCGGCAGCAATCTCCGGGGCAGATTTCCGCAGTTCCTGCACGGTGATATCGCCTCGCGCAACCAGATAGACGAGAATATTTCCGAGGCTGAACAGATCATACCCGAATCTGCTCTCGGTATGAAAATAGCCGAAGTCAAAATCAATCCAGCGGCAGAGTCCGGACCGCTTTTCTCTGATGGCATGGTCGCGCCGGATGTCACCATGTATCTCTCCGTGGTCATGCAACAGTTTTATTGCCCTGACGAGATCGATATACTCATCCAGTACTGACGGCAGGTGGTTTGCAAAGTAGTCTTCATGCGAACTTCCCATTGTCAGAACACTGTCTGCAAGCGTCTTTCCCTGCATATAGTCGATAATGCGCACAATGTTTCCTGCGGTGTCCTGCGTTGAAAAACCTTGCATGAAACGGCTGTTGCCGCGAACAAGGTCGAGGATGCGGGCTTCCTTCTTTGGGCTGCGGTAGCACTCGAAGGTCAGATCTCCTACGTTTGCATTGAAACGCTCAAGAAATGTGAGTTTGATTATCTTGGTACTGCCGTCTTCCAGATCGATCGCCCGCTTTACCCAGAACTTCTGTTGCTCATCGATGCCGAAACGTCCCTCGCGCTCGTTGTTCCGAATCAGATACGGCCGTCCGTTCAGTATGACGACGTCATCGTAGTCGATGCGGTAAAAGTCGGATGTGTCGGCAATAAGATTAATAGTGCGGGGAACGCGGTTATTGCCGACATATTCGGCTATGCGTTCGCGAAGGCGCTCGGGAGCGCAAACGTCAGATCGAACAGATGATGGAGTGCCCATGTCTTCTTATAGCACACTTGGCACAGCAACGCAATGAGTCTCCGGCAAAAAAACTATGAGAATTGATGCTGCAAATACAGGCGAAACTCGTGTATGAAGTTGTGGCTCATAAGAGTATCATCAAGCGTGGCTTCAATATCCGCAAACGTCCAGAACCTGACTTCGTCGATTTCTTCCAGATTGTAGCGAAACGGACCGTTATGGACGGTTTTGAACGTATAGACGAGTTCGCTTTCATGCTGATTGGAATGGATATATGAATAAAGATACTCCGGCGGTTCAAGCGGGAACACGCCGAGCTCCTCTTCCATCTCACGAAACGCGGCGGTCATGGTGTCTTCGCCGGGCGAGATATGCCCGCCCACAGAGGTGTCCCACAGTCCGGGAGCGACATCTTTTGACAGCGCGCGCTTTTGGAGCAGCAGTTCCCCGGAGCTGTTGAAAACAAGAACATGAACGACTTTATGAAGCAACGACGGATTGCCATGCACTTCGGCACGCCTTACGGTGAGGAGGGTAACTCCCTGCTCATCAACAACGTCAATCAATTCTTCAGTCATAAGAATAGCATAGCGTATTGCCTGCAGTTCGGGCAAAAGAGAGCGTAATAGCTCACGCCTTCGTATGGTAAAATAGCTCGTTATGCACGCACTACGTGCCTCGGCTGCCAAGCTCATTGCTACTGTTTTCGGCATCGGCTACTGTCCGGTGGCTCCGGGAACAGCCGGCACGCTCGCCGGATGCGCTCTTTTTTATATGCTCAGACCCGAGCCGTTTGTCCATTGTGCTCTGATCCTCGGCATTCTCCTTGTTGGGACCGTTGCTGCCCAGCACGCTGAGAAAGCATTCGGCAGAAAGGACAGCAGCCGGATTGTCATCGACGAAGTTGCAGGATACGCTGTTGCCATACTGTTTCTGCCCATGACAGCCGGGTATCTCATTGCGGGATTTTTTCTTTTCCGTTTTTTCGATATTGTCAAGCCTCCACCGGTTCGCCAGATTGAGCGGGCTCTGCCGGGAGGCCTTGGCGTGATGATGGATGATGTCGCTGCCGGGGTATACGCTAATGTTGTTCTTCAGCTCTGGAAGACATTCGCATATTAAATGCGCTGTTTTATCGCCATAGACCTGTCCGATGAGGTTCGGCATGCGGTTGCCGACTGCATACAGCAGCTTAAGCCGCTATCCCGCGATATTCGCTGGGTTCCTCGGGACAATCTCCATCTCACACTCAAGTTTCTCGGCGAAATCTCTGATGCTCAAGCGCAGGAAATCGGCCGGGCTCTGCAGGAGCCCGCAGTTTCTTTTACGCCGTTCAGCCTTGAGGTCTCGGGTACAGGGGTCTTCCCGAATCCGCGCCGACCAAATATCCTGTGGATCGGGATAAAACACTCATCTGAGCTTGCCAGGTTGCAGTGTTGTGCAGAGCAAACTGCCTTGCATTTCGGATTTGCCCCGGAGTCTCGCCTCTTCTCGCCGCATCTCACCATCGGTCGGGTAAAGGGCCTTCGTGGTGTCGATGCCGCCCTGTCCCATTTTCGTACCTTTCGGAATGCCTTTTTTGGTAGTATATGTGTGCATGAAATCAGGCTTATGCAAAGTATATTGAGTCCGTCCGGAGCGACCTATGCAACGGTCTGCCGGTGTCAGCTCGGATAGCTGCTGTCCGGGGGGACGTTAAAATCTGTACATTCATTGTTGTATGACCAGAGACGATACAGGGGAGGCATACATGAACAAAGACAAAATGAAGGCCCTCGAAAACGCACTTGCTCAGATTGAACGGAATTTCGGCAAAGGCTCCGTCATGCGTCTTGGCGCAAAAGAGACTGAGGCTATTCCAGCTATTCCGACAGGCTCGCTGACGCTTGACATTGCGACCGGAGTCGGCGGATTTCCGCGCGGCAGAATTGTCGAAATCTACGGCCCTGAGTCTTCGGGTAAAACAACATTGGCGCTCAACGCCATTGCCCAGGCACAGAAAATGGGAGGCGTTGCCGCTTTTATCGATGCTGAGCATGCACTGGATATCTCCTATGCAGGCCGACTTGGCTTAGACATTGAAAATCTTCTTGTTTCGCAGCCTGATACCGGCGAACAGGCGCTTGAGATTACAGAAACGCTCGTCCGGAGCGGAGCGCTTGATATAATCGTTGTCGACTCGGTTGCGGCGCTCGTCCCGAAGGCTGAAATTGAGGGCGATATGGGCGACTCACTGCCGGGACTTCAGGCGCGTCTCATGAGTCAGGCGATGCGCAAGCTCACCTCGGCAATCGCAAAATCCAACACCACCCTTATTTTCATCAATCAGATTCGCATGAAAATCGGTGTCATGTTCGGAAATCCCGAGACAACGACCGGTGGAAACGCACTCAAATTTTATGCATCCATGCGGCTCGATATCCGCAAGACCGATACGCTGAAAGAAGGTCAGGAGGCTGTCGGCGGCCGTGTCCGCGTGAAGATAGTGAAAAACAAGGTGGCTCCTCCGTTTCGTCAGGCGGAATTTGATATCTTCTTCAATGAAGGCATTTCAAAGGTCGGCGAGATTATCGATCTCGGCGTTGAAAAGGGCCTGATTGAAAAATCCGGCGCGTGGTACAGTTATGCAGGAAGCCGTATCGGTCAGGGTCGGGACACCGTAAAGGAGTTTCTGAAGAGCAATCCACAGACTGCGCTGGAAATCGAACAGAAGATTCGCGAAATTTACGAATTAAAGCCGGCTGCAAAGGCATAACTGCTTGGCAGAACGGCGCGATACGGTTCAGGGAGCGCTCCGTGCTGCATATTCTCTCCTCAGGCATCGTGACCGGAGTGAGCGCGAGATGCGCGATCGGCTCGCGAAAAAGGGGTATTCAGAGCAGACGATTGCTGGTGCAGTGGAGAAGTTGCTGAATGCCGGGTATCTCGACGACCGGCGCCTTGCAGAAAACCTGAAGCGCATCGCGTCGGAGCGGAAACAGCTCGGCAATTATGGGGTGAATGCGTATCTGCATAAACGCGGGATTTGTCGAGAGGTGATTGAGAGCGTTTCTGGTGATGCGGATGAAGTGGAAGTTGCGGAACGCCTTGTCGGCAGGAAGGCGGAGCGCATGATCACTCTTGATGCTGAAACCAAAAAAAAGAGGCTCTGGGGCATCCTTGCCCGTCGTGGTTTTTCTGCCGCTACGATTCGGACGGTTCTGTCGCCATATGGCATAGGGAGGACGATATGATCAAAATGCTCGTAACGCTGTGTGTTCTTGCTGTAATGGTGCTGGGCGGGTGCGCTTCCTCTGTGCGCTATACGCCGGATGAAATCAAGGGATTCCCCCCGAAGGTGCAGGACTTCATCATGAAGGGTGAAGTGGCGCCAGGGATGCCGCCCGCTGCGGTTCGCTATGCATGGGGCAACCCGGATCAGGTGAATGTTTTGTCTCCTGAAAACGGCAAGGAGCGTGAAGAGTGGGTGTACTCTTCCAACCTTGGATTCAAGAAAACCCATGTACTTTTTTTCGACGGAAAGGTAGCGCAGATTAGCGAAAAATAAGAACCCGGACTGGTTCGACAGATGCAATTGCTGATGGACGATTTCAGATGTGCGATTGATGATTTTCAATCAGCAACCGAAAGTCTGAAATATGCGGTTAGGAGCCGGAATGAAGAGTGCTGATATTCGAAGGTCTTTTTTGAATTTCTTCGCATCGAAAGGTCATGAGATGGTCACCAGCTCATCGCTGGTACCCCGGCATGACCCGACGCTGCTGTTCACCAATGCGGGTATGGTGCAGTTCAAATCGGTTTTCCTCGGGGAGGAAAAGCGGGAGTATACCCGTGCAACCACCTCACAGAAATGCATGCGCGCAGGCGGCAAGCACAGCGATTTGGAAAATGTCGGTCACACAGCGCGGCACCATACCTTCTTCGAAATGCTTGGCAACTTTTCTTTCGGCGACTACTTCAAGCGCGATGCCATCCTGTTTGCCTGGGAGCTGCTGACGGTCGTATACGGCCTTCCGAAAGACAAGCTCTGGGTTACGGTCTATACAGACGATGACGAAGCTGCAGCTCTCTGGCCTGAACTCACCGGCATTCCTGCCCAACGGGTCATCCGTCTCGGGGCAAAGGATAACTTCTGGCAGATGGGAGATACCGGTCCGTGCGGTCCCTGTTCAGAGATTCTCATCGATCAGGGCGAGGGGCTCGGGTGCGGGTTGCCCGATTGCATGGTCGGATGCGACTGCGACCGCTATCTTGAGCTCTGGAATCTGGTTTTCATGCAGTTTAACCGCGATGAATCAGGTGCTCTGACACCGCTGCCGAAGCCGAGCATCGATACCGGCATGGGTCTTGAGCGTATCGCGGCAGTCCTGCAGGGGAAGCGCAACAACTTTGATGCCGATCTTTTTGCGCCAATTATTGCAGCAATCGCCGCAAAATCAGGCATTCCGCCTGCGAAGAGCCGGGAAACCGACGTTTCAATGCGCGTTGTCGCGGATCACCTTCGTGCTTCGGCCTTCCTTCTGGCTGACGGGTTGATGCCGTCAAATGAGGGCAGAGGCTATGTGCTCCGCCGTCTCATCCGCCGCGCTTCGCGCCACGCAAAACTGCTCGGCATGCAGGGGCCTGCCCTTTCTGAACTGCTGCATTCAGTGCAGGACGCGATGGGCGATGTTTACCCGGAGCTTGCAGCGGAACATGACCGGTCTGCCAAGCTGCTGCATATTGAAGAAGAGAAATTTAACAGAACGCTCGAGCATGGCGTGCGCATTCTCGACGGCGTCATCGAGAAAGTTCAAAAGGCCGGCAGCGCAACCATACCGGGCGACGAAGTCTTCAAGCTTTATGATACATTCGGATTTCCGATTGACCTCGCCCGCGACATCGCAATGGACAAAGACCTGCATATTGATGAAGACGGATTTCATCGGGAAATGGAGACGCAGCGCGAGCGTGCGCGAGCGTCGTGGGTCGGCGAGGAAGACGCAGTGGCAGTTATCTACAAGGAATTGCAGTCGGAGATCGGCGAGACGGTTTTTGTCGGCTACGATACGACAGAAGCTGATGCGGTTATCAGGGCCATTCTGAAAAACGGCAAGGTGGTGACCGAGGCCGCTGCCGGTGAGGAGGTCGAACTCTTTTTCGACCGGACGCCGTTCTACGGCGAGTCCGGCGGGCAGGCCGGCGATACGGGTGTTGTGCAGGGCAGCTCGTTTGAAGCAGAGATTGTGACAACGAAGAAGGAAGTCGAACTGCACGCACACGCAGCGCGGATTGTTCGCGGGAACGCCAGGGTGTGGGACAATGTGAAGTGTATTGTCGCGGCTGATTCCCGCAAGGCAACGGCCCGGAACCATACCGCGACGCATCTTGTTCACACGGCACTTCGGGCGGTCGTTGGCGACCATGTGAAGCAGGCAGGTTCTCTGGTAAGTCCCGACCGCATGCGATTCGATTTTGCACACTTTTACGGGCTCGAAAAACAGGAACTCAATGACATTGAAGATATTGTGAATGCCGCGATTCTTGAAAACATTGCCGTAGAAACCGAGGTGTCTGATATTCAGGATGCCCTGAAGTCCGGCGTCATAGCGCTTTTCGGAGAGAAATACGGGGAGAAGGTCCGTATCGTGCGGGTTCCCGGCATCAGCGCAGAACTTTGCGGCGGTACGCATTGCAGAAATACCGGAGACATCGGCATCTTTGCCGTGGTATCGGAAGGAAGTGTTGCTTCGGGCATCCGCCGCATCGAGGCTGTTACGGGGCGTGCAGCGTTTGAACTCCTGCGTCAGAAGCGCGATGAGCTGAAGAAGATCGGCGAGCTTCTCAAGGCCGACAAACCGGTGGAGCGGGTCGAAAAAGTGCTTGCGGATTTGAAGGATCGTGAAAGAGAGATTGAGGCACTCAAGGCGAAGTCTGCCTCACAGGATGCTCTTTCCATTGTTGATAAGGCACAGACGATAAACGGGATTAAGGTTCTGTCAACAAGAGTCAATGACCTTGAGCCCAAAGATTTGCGGGTGCTTGCCGACAGCATTCGCGACCGCCTCGGCTCATGTATTCTTGTGCTTGCTTCGGTCAAGGACGGGCAGGCAGGGCTTATGGCCATGGTGACAAAGGATCTGACTGTTCGCTTTAGTGCCGGTGAGCTACTGAAGAAAATTGCAGCTCAGGTCGGCGGCAGAGGCGGCGGAAAGCCGGAAATGGCGCAGGGCGGCGTTGCGAATATCGCCGACCCGGCGTTGCTTGACAAGGCGCTTGCCTCTGTCTACGAACTGTGCAAATAGAATGTTTGTTGTTGGGTAAAAATTACTGGGTTTTGTAGGTCAATAGAGTTTGTAAGGCAAAGGGGCAAGCCAATAACGGTGTCAAGCTGACTGATGGGGATTCTGGCTCCGAAATGAAACTCAGAAGTTCCGAAGCTGGTCCTGATCCCGAAGGTGGATCCCAGCCCACCCATCAGCAGCTTGCACCGGGCATTCTCACCTCGCCTCGCTCGGTGATAATGAGGCAGTTGAGCTGTGAACTCCTGTCCCTCGCTCCGCTTCGGGAGAACCAGGAGTTCGAAACCGACCGCCGCGCGGCGGCTCAACTGCCTCATTAACCAACCAAATCTCGACTAAAACCGTCGCACTCATTAAAGGAACACCATGGCCAAGCAAGCAGCACCAAAACAAGAAGAGCCCATCGAAAAGCAGATGTGGAAGGCGGCGGACAAGCTGCGCAAGAACATCGACGCGGCGGAGTACAAGCACATTGTGCTGGGGCTGATCTTCCTCAAATATATTTCCGATGCCTTTGACGAGCTGTACGAAAAGCTGCAACAGGGTGAAGGCGACTATGCCGGGGCCGACCCGGAGGATAAGGACGAGTATAAGGCGGAGAATGTGTTCTTTGTGCCGGAGACGGCGCGCTGGTCGTACCTGCTCACCCAGGCCAGGCAGCCTGACATCGGCAAGACGGTGGACGCCGCCATGGACGCTATCGAGAAGGAAAATCCCTCGCTGCGGGATGTGCTGCCTAAGGTCTTCGCGCGCGGCAATCTCGACCCCACCAGCCTGGGCGGACTCATCGACCTGGTCGGCAACATCGCCCTCGGCCATGCCAAGGCGCGCAGCGCCGACCTGCTCGGCCATGTGTTCGAATACTTCCTCGGCGAATTCGCGCTGGCCGAAGGCAAAAAGGGCGGCCAATTCTACACCCCGCGCAGCGTGGTCGAACTGCTGGTGGAAATGCTCGAGCCTTACAAGGGCCGGGTCTTTGACCCCTGCTGTGGCTCCGGCGGCATGTTCGTGCAGTCGGAAAAATTCGTCACTGGCCACCAGGGCAAGGTCAACGACATCTCCATTTACGGGCAGGAGAGCAACCAGACCACCTGGCGTCTGGCCAAAATGAACCTCGCCATCCGTCACATCGACAGCTCGCAGGTGAAATGGAACAACGAAGGCTCGTTCTTAAACGACGCCCACAAAGACCTGAAGGCCGATTACGTCATCGCCAACCCGCCCTTCAACGACAGCGACTGGAGCGGCGACCTGCTGCGCAAGGATGGCCGCTGGCAACACGGCGTGCCGCCCACGGGCAACGCCAACTACGCCTGGATTCAACACTTTCTCTATCACTTAAACCCGAACGGGCAGGCCGGTTTCGTGCTCGCCAAGGGCGCGCTCACCTCCAAGAGTTCCGGCGAGGGCGACATTCGCAAGGCGCTCGTCGAGGCGCGGATGGTGGACTGCATTGTCAACCTGCCCGCCAAGCTGTTTTTGAACACGCAAATCCCCGCCTGTTTGTGGTTTTTGAGCCGCAACAAGCAGAACGGCAAGTTCCGCAATCGCGCCGACGAAATCCTCTTCATCGACGCCCGCAACCTTGGCCACCTCATCAACCGCCGTACCAAGGAGTTTTCGGCCGAAGACATCGCCACCATCACCAGCACCTATCACAACTGGCGCAATCCGAACGGTGACTATGAAGATGTGAAGGGCTTCTGCAACGCCGCCCCCATCGAGCGGGTGCGCGAGCTGGACTATGTGCTCACGCCGGGCCGCTATGTCGGCCTGCCGGACGATGAGGACGACTTCGATTTCAAGGAACGCTTCACCCAGCTCAATGCGGAGTTTGAGGCGCAGTTGCAGGAAGAAGCGAAGCTGAACGCCTTGATTGCGGAGAACTTGGCGAGGGTGGTCGTCGATGAGTGAGTGGAAAGAATGTACCTTGAAAAATGTTTTGGGGGAGAAGGGATATATCCGCGGCCCTTTTGGCTCAGCATTGAAACGGGGTGAAATGCAGGAAGATGGCATCCCCGTTTATGAACAAAAGAACGCCATTTATAACGACCGGACCTTTCGGTTTTTTATTGGTGAAGACAAGTTTAAAGAGCTTAGCAGGTTTCAGGTAAAGACAAATGACCTAATCATTAGCTGCTCTGGAACCGTTGGCAAAATATCGGTTATAAAGGAAGAAGACCCTAAAGGAATAATCAGCCAAGCCTTACTAATTCTGCGCCCCGATGTTAGAGAAATAGACCTGCGGTTTCTATACTATTTCCTTTCTTCAAGACAAGGGTTTGAACTCTTGACACAAGCCTCGCATGGCTCAGTTCAAATAAATATAGCGGAACGTAAAGTTGTAGAGAGCATCCCCTTGATACTCCCTCCCCTCCCCGAACAAAAAGCCATTGCCTCGGTGCTCTCCGGCCTCGACGACAAAATTGACCTGCTCCACCGCCAAAACAAAACCCTTGAAGCCATGGCCGAAACCCTCTTCCGCCAGTGGTTCGTGGAAGAAGCGCAGGCGGATTGGGAGGAGGGAAAAGTCAACGATTTGATTGATGTACTTTCAGGATTTGCATTTAAAAGCAGCAGCTTCGCAGATTGTGGCATATATCGACTGATGACGATCAAAGCTGTTCAGGATGGTTATTTAGAAACCAGCAATGCAGATACGATTAACGATTTACCATCAAAGATGCCAGACTATTGCCATTTGCAGGAAGGGGACATTCTTCTTTCGTTGACTGGTAATGTTGGTAGATGTTGCTTGGTTGACGATGTAAAGCTTTTATTAAACCAGCGTGTAGCCAAGCTGAAGCCTAAAAACGAACGTGATCACGGTTTTGCTTATATTATGTTTCGTCAGGCAGGTATCAGGGCGACTCTTGAAGAAATGGCTAAAGGGACGGCCCAAGCAAACCTAAGTCCTGTTGAAATGGCCAACATGGAAATACAAATTCCGCCGGAGAATTTATTGCTCGAATTTAGTGAGATGGTCACGCCAAGCATTAAAAAAATTCTCGCAAACAAAAAACAAATTAAATTACTCGAAAATCTCCGCGACACCCTCCTCCCCAAACTCATGAGTGGCGAAGTGCGGGTGGCGGTATGACAAATTCAAATCTTCCCGAAAAATTCCCAAACTTCGTCATCTTTCAAACGAAAACGGGCAAGATTAATATTGAAGTCTTTTTTCACAATGAGACCCTTTGGCTTACACAAAAAAAGATTGCAGAACTGTTTGAAAAAGACCGCAGTGTCATCACAAGGCACCTGAAAAACATTTTTGCGGAGGGTGAACTGGATGAAAAAGTGGTGTGTGTAAATTTTGCACACACCACTCAACACGGCGCCATCGAAGGCAAAACCCAGCAAAAAGAGGTGATGTACTACAACCTTCGAGCCATTAGTGCTGTGGGGTATCGGGTCAATTCCCATCGCGCCACCGAATTCAGAAAATGGGCAACCGAGATCCTGCATGAATACATCATCAAGGGTTTTGCGATGGACGATGAACGCTTGAAGCAGATCAAGCACTTTGGGCAGGACTACTTTGATGAACTGCTTGAGCGCATTCGTGAAATCCGCCTGAGCGAGCGGCGGCTCTATCAGAAAATCACCGATATCTACGCCCTTTCCGCTGATTACGACAGAAATGACGAAACTACCCAGACGTTTTTTACTACGGTGCAAAACAAAATGCATTGGGCCATACAGGGTAAAACCGCAGCAGAAATCATTTATACCGAAGCGGATGGACAAAAGGTCTTTATGGGCTTGAAAACCTGGAAGAACGCGCCCGGCGGGAAAATCCTCAAATCCGATGTGACCGTTGCCAAAAATTATCTCAACGAAGAACACATCAAAGAGCTGGAAAGAATCGTGTCTGCCTATCTGGATCTGGCCGAAAACAGGGCACGCCGCGGCATTGTTACCAACATGAAAGACTGGGTGCAATTTCTGGACAAGTTCCTGGTCCTCTCGGATTATCCCATTCTTCTGGATAAAGGCAAAATCTCCGCCTTGGAAGCAAAAATCAAAGCCGAGTCAGAATACGATAAATTCCGGGTCATACAGGATAAACAATACGTTTCCGACTTTGATGAGGAAGTCAGAAAACTGATCGGCCAAGATAAAGGCGGGGAAAATGACGACCTCTAAAATCACCGAATCCGCTATCGAAGGCCTCGCCATCGAGCTGTTTGAGAAGCTCGGCTATCAGTATGTCTATGCCCCGGATATCGCCCCGGACAGCGAAACGCCGCAGCGGGAACGCTTCGAGGATGTGTTGCTGCTGGAGCAGCTGCGCTCGGCGGTGGCGCGGATCAATCCGTCAATACCCGCCGATGTGCGCGAGGAGGCGATTAAACAGGTGCAGCGCCTGAACTCGCCGGAACTGATCGCCAACAACGAAGCCTTTCACCGCATGCTGACCGAGGGCATCAAGGTCGTCTACCAGCACAAAGGCAACGAGCGCGGCGACTTGGCGTGGCCGGTGGATTTCGCCAATCCCGAGAACAACGAATTTGTGGTTGCCAATCAGTTTACAGTGATCGGCAACCACACAAATCAGGGGCACCAGAGCAAGCGCCCGGATGTGGTCTTGTTCGTCAACGGCCTGCCGCTGGTGGTGATCGAACTCAAAAACGCCGCCGATGAAAACGCCACCATCAAATCCGCCTACCAGCAATTGCAGACCTATAAGGAAGTGATTCCCGGCTTGTTCGCCTACAACGGCCTGTTGGTGATCTCCGACGGGCTGGAGGCCAAAGTGGGGTCGCTGTCGGCGGGCCTCTCCCGGTTCATGGCGTGGAAAACGGCGGACGGCAAGCTGGAGGCATCTAAACTAATCAGTCAATTGGAGACCTTGATCCAAGGCATGTTAAACAAGGCGACGCTGCTGGATTTGCTGCGCCATTTTATCGTGTTTGAAAAGTCGAAGAAGGAAGACCCGGCAACGGGTGTGATCAGCATCAGCACCGTGAAGAAGCTGGCGGCTTATCACCAGTACTACGCCGTCAACGCGGCAGTGGCTTCCACCTTGCGGGCGACGAGTGAAGCGCCAATGGGGGTGGCGGAAACGCCGGAGAGTTACGGCTTGGCGAGTGTCAAGGACCAACCGCCGGGCGACCGCAAGGCCGGGGTGGTGTGGCACACGCAGGGCAGCGGCAAGTCGCTGTCGATGGTGTTCTACACCGGCAAGATCGTGCTGGCGCTGGATAACCCCACCATTGTCATGATCACCGACCGCAACGATCTGGATGATCAATTGTTCGATACCTTTGCCGCCTGTACCCAGCTATTGCGGCAGGAGCCGGTGCAGGTGGATGACCGCCAAGCGCTGAAACGGCTATTGAGGGTAGCGTCCGGCGGGGTGATTTTCACCACCATCCAGAAGTTCCAGCCGGAAGAAGGCAATATCTACGAGGAGCTGACCGACCGCCGCAATGTGGTGGTCATCGCCGACGAGGCGCACCGCACCCAGTACGGTTTTGCGGCCAAAACCATGGATGAGAAGGACGCGCAAGGCAACGTCACTGGTAAGAAAATCGTGTACGGCTTTGCCAAATATCTGCGCGATGCCCTGCCGAACGCGACCTACCTTGGATTCACCGGCACGCCCATCGAAAAGAACGATGTCAACACTCCGGCGGTGTTCGGCAATTATGTCGATGTGTATGACATCGCCCAGGCGGTGGAAGACGGCGCGACCAAGAAGATTTACTACGAAAGCCGCCTGGCCCGGGTGTCGCTGAGCGACGAGGGCAAGCGGCTCATTGCAGAGCTGGACGAGGAACTGGAACAGGATGAGTTGACCGAGACCCAGAAGGCCAAGGCCAAGTGGACGAAGATGGAGGCCTTGGTCGGCGCAGAGCAGCGCATCCGGAATGTGGCGCAGGACATCGTGGCGCATTTCGAGAAACGCCAGGAAGTATTTGCGGGCAAGGCCATGATTGTGGCCATGTCGCGGCGCATTGCCGCAGATCTGTATGAAGAGATCATCAAGCTGAAGCCGGAATGGCATTCACCCGATCTGACCCAAGGTGTGATCAAGGTGGTGATGACGGCGGCATCTGCGGATGGCCCGAAGCTGGCCGGGCATCACACCACCAAAGAGCAACGGAAGACCCTCGCCGAGCGAATGAAAGACCCCGATGATGAGCTGAAGCTGGTCATCGTGCGCGATATGTGGCTTACCGGCTTCGATGCGCCCTGTATGCACACCCTCTATATCGACAAGCCAATGAAGGGCCACAACCTGATGCAGGCCATTGCGCGGGTGAACCGGGTTTACGGTGATAAGCCGGCGGGCTTGGTGGTGGATTATCTGGGCATTGCCTCCGATCTCAAGCAAGCTCTGGCGTTCTATGCCGATGCCGGCGGCAAGGGCGACCCCATGCTGGCCCAGGAACAGGCCGTGCAATTGATGCTGGAGAAGATCGAAGTGGTGGCCGGCATGTATCACGGCTTCCCTTACGAGGAGTATTTCGAGGCCGATACCTCCGGAAAACTCTCCATGATTCTGGCGGCAGAGGAGCATATCCTCGGGCTGGAGGATGGCAAGAAGCGCTATATCGACCAAGTCACCGCCTTGTCGCAGGCATTCGCCATCGCTATTCCGCACGAGCAGGCCATGGATGTGACGGATGAAATCGCCTTCTTTCAGGCGGTGAAGGCGCGGCTCGCAAAGTTCGACAGCACCGGCTCAGGACGGACCAATGAAGAGATTGAATCGACCATCCGGCAGGTGATTGACAAGGCGCTGGTGTCGGAGCAAGTCATTGATGTGTTCGACGCTGCCGGAATCAAGAAGCCCGATATTTCGATTCTTTCCGAGGAGTTTTTGCTGGAGCTAAAAAACAAGGAGCACAAAAACGTCGCGCTCGAAGTGCTCAAAAAACTGCTCAACGACGAAATCAAAGCGCGCGCCAAAAAGAATCTGGTGCAAAGCCGGACCCTGATGGAAATGCTGCAAGATGCCATCAAGCGGTACCACGCCAAAGTGCTCACGGCGGCGGAAGTCATGGACGAGCTGATCAACATCAGCAAAGAGATCGTCAAGTCTGACAAGCAAGCCGAAGAGATGGGCATGAGCGACTATGAATACGCCTTCTACACCGCCGTAGCCAACAACGACAGCGCCAGAGAACTGATGCAAGAAGACAAGTTGCGCGAGTTGGCCGTTGTGCTGTTTGAGAAAGTAAAAGCCAATGCTTCTATTGATTGGACGATTAAGGAAAGCGTAAAGGCGAAACTCAAAGTCATTGTAAAAAGGACGTTGAGGCAATTTGGGTATCCGCCCGATATGCAGAAGCTGGCCACCGAGACGGTGCTTAAGCAGGCGGAGATGTTGGCGAGTGAATTGACAAGGAAAACAGGCGATGGCTAACAAGGCGCTGCACTCGGACGGCAATTTCGCTGCGCTCCATTGCCGCCGGTGAGCTTTGGCGTTCTTCCACTCGCTTCGCTCATTGGATTTTAGCAGGATGTTGAAAAACTCTTGGTGCAAAATGCACTGCTAAAAACGACTCCCTCAGACCCGACTTTCGCCAATACGGATCGCCGAAGGACGCAACAGTCTGTAATACCAAGGGGAAATGCGCTTAGAGAGTTGCTACCTAACTCTCTTGAAGGTCAAGGCCGAGTTGGTTGAGTAGCACCGATTGGCTTTCGCTTA
>DATIKF010000200.1:0-8277 GCA_035477855.1 Dissulfurispiraceae bacterium | reverse complement strand
GCAAGCGGCAACTCCATGAGGCCAATGCCCCTGCCTTCAGCATCTCCAACCCTGATGAGCTCATCAGGGGCGCAGAATCAGAGGGCAACTCTGCACATATTGCCCCAAAATCCATGGCCGGTTAGCTCACGTGAGACAGTTGTATGTGAAAATGCAAGTTTTTCAGCAGCCTGCTAAAGGTTCACAGCTTCGTCAGGAGCGAGTTCCAGTGTCGGACATCGCAAAACAGCTTTGTGCATACTCCAAAATGTCGGAGCAGCATTATTCTGTTTTAGAGGTCGAGACCATGCGAGGCGACCTCCTCAAGTTGCGCGGCGTGGGGTCAGGCATGGTACTCTCATTAGAGGACGCAAAGAAGCAAAGGAAAAGAAAGAAAGAGGCGGGCGGAGAGAGAACGAATGGGGAACTGGGTCCCAACCGGGTCCGGAATGCATATGATGGCTTGCAGATTGGCTACTATAGCCATTTTACAAACATCCCGTGCGGGTTCGAATCCCGCCTTCGGCCCATCCCTTTTCTCTCAGGGAGTAAATCTCGCGCTATATCTCGCATAACGGAACGCCATGATAGAATCAATCGAGAAGAACATCATCAAGAACTCCGGCTGTACCATGACAGAGACAGCCGACCGCATTGCAGTCGAAAAACGTATTGTCATCTGCATCAACGGCAAGGAAGTACTCAGCATGTTTGCCACGCCGATGATGGTTCGGGAGCTTGTCGCCGGCATTCTGGCGACAGAGCCGATCATCCGCGGCGGATGGTGCATCGACCGCATGAGCATCGAATATGGCGATGATATTCTGGTCGATGTTCCGGCTGAAGGCGCGGTTTCCATGGAAGGCGCTGTCATCACGTCAGGCTGCATCGGCGGCGTCACATTCCCGAAGCGCATGAACATCACGCCGACGAACGACCCCTTCACCATTTCGCCCGCAAAACTGAAGACCCTTTTCCATCGTTTTCAGAAGGCTTCAGCTCTCTATCAGGCTACGGGCTGCGTTCACAGCGCCGCGCTGAGCGATGGGGATGACATTCTTTGCCTTGCGGAAGACATCGGGCGGCATAACGCGGTTGACAAGGTCATCGGGTTCGGCATTCTTGAGCAGATTCCGTTTGCGGGCAAGATTATGCTTGCAAGCGGTCGGCTTTCATCTGAAATTGTTGCAAAGTGCGCGAAGTGGCAGATTCCGATCGTTGCAAGCAGAACGTCGCCGACCAGCCTTGCACTGGAGATCGCAGAAAAGGGCGGCGTGACGGTTGTAGGCTTTATCCGGGCCGATCGCATGAATATTTATACCAACCCGCAGAGAATAAAACCGTAATACATGATGCGCAATTCGCAGGGTGTTCAGCCTGATCCCTGCGTTTTCTGCCTTTGCTGCTCATTGCTCATCCTTCACTGCTTCAGTCCTCAAACGTAACCCGCATCAGCTCTTCAACGGTCGTGACTCCCTGCATCACCTTCAGAATAGCGCTCTGGCGCAATGACAGCATGCCGAGCCGCATCGCTTCTCTCTTCAGATCCGGCGCAGTGGCTCCCTGAAGGATAAGCCCCTTCAGTTCTTCCTTGAGCGGCATGACTTCATACAAGGCGATACGTCCCTTATATCCGGTGTTGTTGCAAAGCTGACAGCCAGTGCCCGCCATGCATTTGAATTTCCCCATATATTTTTCGGGGAATCCGAGCTTCAGAAGCGCGCTTCCGGCCACATTCTGCTCGGTCTTGCAGTCCGTGCATATTTTTCTGGCAAGCCGCTGGGCAATAATGCAAATGACGGATGATGAAACAAGGAAAGGCTCGATGCCCATGTTTATCAGGCGGGTAACCGTGCTGGGTGCGTCGTTGGTATGCAGTGTGCTCAGCACGAGATGTCCGGTAAGCGCAGCCTTGACCGATATTTCCGCAGTCTCGAAGTCGCGGATCTCACCGACCATGATAATGTCGGGGTCCTGCCGGAGAAAGGAGCGCAGGCAGGCAGCAAAGCTCAGCCCGATCTCATCCTTCACCTGCCCCTGATTGATGCCGAAAAAGTTGTATTCTATAGGGTCTTCGGCGGTCATGATATTCACGCCCGGCTTGTTCAGCACCTGGAGCGCGGAGTAGAGAGTAGTCGTTTTACCACTGCCGGTCGGTCCGGTGACAAGAATCATGCCGTATGGCTTTTCAAGTGCTTCCATAAAGTCCTGAAGTGCCCGCTCCTCAAAGCCGAGTTTCGTGAGGTTCAGTTGAAGATTTCCCTTGTCAAGAATACGCAAAACCACCTTTTCGCCGAACAGGCTCGGAAAGGTGGAAACACGAAAGTCAATCTGCCGTCCGTCGGCAAATTTGAGTTTGATGCGGCCGTCCTGGGGAAGGCGCCGCTCGGAAATATCGAGATGAGCCAGGATTTTGATGCGCGATGTAATGGCGTTTTTTATCTTCGACGGCAGTTTCAGCACCGCCTGCAGAATGCCGTCTACACGGTACCGCACACGGACCATATCTTCTGCCGGTTCTACATGTATGTCGCTTGCCCCCGCGGTGATCGCATTCATGAGCATGCCGTTGACAAGTTTTACAATCGGGGCGTCAACCTCTTTCGGAAAATCCTTGTCTTCTTTGTCCTCGACAATCGTAATCTCATCAAGTGCGCTGCCGATCACCTTATTCAGGTCATCGACCTCCATGATGTCCCTGGACGCATCCTTGCCGCCCCTCCCCGGGCTTCCGCCTGCCCTCACCGTTTCCTGCTTCGGATAGTAGCGCTCAATTGTTTCCACAATGGCTGATTCCGGGGCGACATGGACCGAAACTTTCATGCCGGTGAGAAACTTCACGTCGTCGATCGCAAAATTATTGGACGGATCAGCGATGGCGATTCGGAGTGCCGCTCCCTCCCTGTTAATGGGAATGAGCTGATACTTCTTTGCGGTTTCGTATGGGATGAGCTTCAGAAGTGCGGTATCTATTTTGTGCTGCGACAGGTTTAATGCCGGCGCATTGTACTGGCGGCTCAGGAATTCGAGCAGCTTTGCCTCAGGAATATGGCCAAGTTTCACCAGCGCTGACCCGAGCCGCTTCCCCTGGAGCTTCTGTATCTTGAGCGCCTCGCCGAGCTGCTCCTCTGTAATTAGCTGAGCCTTGATCAGGAGCTGCCCAAGTAATGGCGCAACCACGTTCATATTCTTACCTTACCCAAAAGGGTGCGGAATGTCAAATATAAGGATACCAATATATTCAATATTTTGAATACTAATGCTTTCGGATTCAGGCCACGTCAATCTTGACTTTGCTCTCAGGGAAACGGTAACCTATCCGTTCAGGACGGGCAGTTAGCTCAGTCGGTAGAGCAGTGGCCTGAAAAGCCACGTGTCCGCAGTTCGATTCTGCGACTGCCCACCATCCTCTCCCCCTCAGTCTGTTTTCCTTAACAATATCGCGTCCCAACCCTTTTTGCGCTGCAACCCAAAATCGTCATGAGAAAACAGACTGGCATCGTAACTCTTCGCTTTGTTGCTTTTTTTTTCATTCCGGCGCATGTCCCGCAAAGGATGTCCGGAATCCTTTCAGTATGGAATCGGCGGAAAGACTCCCGACATTCTTTACAGGACAGGCGCGGGAGTGACAGAATTACTACAAACGCTAATGACAATTTTGGGTATAATAGCCCTTAAGGACTCTATATTGTGAATACCAGCTTTCCACTCAGAAAATTCATCTCGCCGGAGTTCGTCTTCGGCGTCGGGGCTCGCAAACTCATTGCAAGATATGTAAAAAACCTCTCGGCCCAAAAGATCCTGCTCGTTACCGACCCCGGAGTGATTGCAGCCGGCTGGGCCCCTGAAGCAGCGGCGGCGTTGGAGGCTGAAGGCATCTCCTGCGCCACGTTTGCGCGGGTTTCGTCAAACCCCCGGGACTCGGAAATCATGGACGGGGCGCGGATGTTCAGAGAAGAGCAATGCGACATGCTTGTTGCGGTCGGCGGCGGTAGCCCGATGGACTGCGCAAAAGGCATCGGCATCGTCGTTTCCAATGGGCAGCATATTCTCGGCTACGAAGGCGTTGATCGGATATCCCTTCCGTGCCCGCCGCTCATCTGCATACCAACAACAGCCGGCTCATCTGCTGATGTTTCGCAATTTGCGATTATCAATGCAACTGATGAGCGCAGGAAAATCGCAATCATCAGCAAATCCCTCGTTCCAGACGCTGCCCTTATTGACCCGGAGACACTGACTACCCTCTCTCCTGAACTGACCGCTCACACCGGTATGGACGCTCTCGTTCACGCTATCGAAGCATATGTTTCAACGGTCAGCTCGCCCATAACCGACCTGTTTGCCCTTGAGACAATACGTCTGATTGGAGCAAACCTGCTCGCAGCTGCCATGAATCCTTCCGATATCGAACTGCGCGGCAGAACCATGCTTGCAAGTCTTGATGCCGGCATTGCGTTTTCCAATGCCAGCCTGGGTGCAGTGCATGCCATGGCGCACAGCCTGGGAGGACTGCTTGACCTGCCGCATGGCGAGTGCAATGCGCTCCTGCTCTGCGTTGTTATCGACTACAACTTCGACACTGTTCCGGAACGTTACCGGGATATTGCAGATGCTCTTGGCATCGACACGAAACATCTCTCCGACGGTTCTGTGAGGCAAAAACTGATTGATACTGTCCTCAAACTGAATGCAGATCTCGGCATCCCCGACCGCCTTTCAGTCATCGGGGTCCGTGCTGCATCCATCCCCCTGCTGGCTGCAAACGCCCTCAAAGACCCCTGCATGGCGACAAACCCCCGCATTCCGACCACTGATGAGATAGAATCCCTGTATGACAAACTCCTCTGATCCTAAATTCCGGGACGCCGAGCTCCGCGACCGCATCGCAGGACTCGGCGAACAGTCCATCAGGAAAAGCTACTATCCTGAACTTCAGCAACGAATCGCTGATCTTGAGCGATACAGGATGCTGCTTGAGCAGAGCAGCGACATTATACTGCTGCTTTCAGTTCCCTCCGGTCAGATTCTTGAGTGCAATGAATCAGCATGCCGCGACCTCGGCTATAGCCGCGATACCCTGTGTGCTCTCACGCTCTTCACGCTGATGACGCCTTCTGCTGCTGAACATGCAGCCCGCCTGTTTGCCGATGCGCAAAAGGGCGCGCTCAAAAGGGAAACCTTTGCCGGCACATTTACAACTGCCGGCGGAGGCAGCTTCCCCATAGAGCTTTCCCTGAAAATCGTCAATCTTGATCAGTCCCTTTTTGCGGTTGCCGATGCCCGTAACATCGAGGAGCGGCTGCGTGCTGAACATGACCTCAAAGTGTCCGAAGAACGGTATCGCTCCCTTTTTGAAGAGTCCCGCGATGCCATTTATATGTCCTTGCCGAACGGCGACTTCATCGACATCAACCAGGCCGGGATAGAGATGCTCGGCTATAGGTCAAAGGATGAGGTCCTGCAGCTCAACATGGAACGGGATATTTACGCCGACCCCACGGCGCGGCGGCAGGCGATTCAGCGCCTTATGAATGATGAATACCTGAAAGACTACGAAGTGCAGCTCAGGAGAAAAAACGGAGAATGCCTTGACGTGCTGCTCACATCCAGCATGATGCATGACGAACAGGGATGCATCGTGGGGTACCGCGGCATCATGCACGATATCACCGGGCGCAAGAAGCTTGAGCAACAGTTGCTGCATTCTCAGAAGATGGAGGCAATCGGACGCCTCACAGCCGGGATTGCCCACGACTTTAACAATATCCTGACCGCAATCCTCGGGTATGCCACCATTCTTGAGCTCAAAATGACCGGGGAAGGGCACATGAAACAGTATGTCAATAATATTATTACGTCCTCGGAGCGGGCCGCAGCTTTGATTAAGCGCCTTCTTTCATTCAGCAGCCGGCGGGCACTTTCCAGGAATTCTCTTGATTTAAACAGTATCGTCAAAGCCACAGCAGATCTGATTGTTGAGGTCATCGGGAAAGACATCACGCTCGAGATTCTGCCCGCAGCGCAGCCGCTCATCATCAATGCTGACAAGAGCCAGGTGGAGCAGATTATTATGAACCTTGTCGTGAATGCCCGTGATGCCATGCCGCAAGGGGGAACGCTGCGCATCCAGTCTGAGCCGTACCTGCTCAGCGACGATTTCATACGGCAGCATGGTTATGGGAAACCGGGAGAGTATGCGCTGTTGAGTGTTGCGGACACCGGGACAGGCATGGACAGCGAGGTTCTGCAAAAGCTTTTTGAGCCGTTTTTCACGACCAAGAAAGTCGGCAAAGGCACAGGGCTCGGCCTTTCTATTGTTTACGGCATCATGAAGCAGCACGACGGGTTCATCAACGTGGAAAGCGCACCGGGGGCGGGCGCAACGTTCCGGCTCTACCTGCCCACTTTCAAACTTGACGACGCTCCTGCCACAAGGCAAGCTTCTCCTGAATAAAGCGAATCACCATTGCATGCTCATCGGCGCCGCGGCTCTGCACAGCAAGCGGCGCCCCGAATGTAAAATAGACTCTCTTGCCCGAGTCAATTGTGCCGAATTCCTTTATGAATCTTCCGTTGCCCCATGCGTCTGTCTTGAGGGCTATCGGCACAACCGGAACGCCCGCTTTTTTTGCAAGTTTGACGCCGATGGTATTGAACTGCCCGGGGTCGAATACCGGGGTTCGCGTTGTCTGTGGAAATATGATTATCGATCGCCCTGCCTTGAGGCGAGCCACTCCGCCATCCATCACTGCTGATAGATCTTCCCTCGGATTGCTTCTTCCGACGGTAACAGGGTCTCGGGAGCGCATTATATACCGGAAAACCGGATACTCCACAAGACTCTGCTTGACAACGAAGGTAACGTCCTTAATCGGCTGGATGATGCCCGGCAGCACCATGGTTTCGAGCGTGCTCATGTGGTTGCCGATAAAAACACAGGGGGGTTCAAGCGTTCTGAAATGCTCCACGCCCGCAATCTCGAAGCAGACGCCGGCAGTTTCAAGAGCGCACATAACCTCGCGGCTGGTTTCTGCCCATTCTTTATTGCCGTACCTGCCCCGTTTTGCTGCGCTGCTTGCCCTTCGCACGATTCCACAGAATATCGTATAGAAAACCGCTGACGAAGAAATACGGCTCAGCCGGGAGTGTGCCTCTTCGGGAGTCCGGTACTCGCCGTTCGTAAAATCAAGCTGCAGCATAAAACATCCCTCCTCATTAGCGGTGGCAGCTACGCTCCGAGCTTCCTTGTTCAGTGGCAGGTCGCTCATGCGGCAAGCGAACCGAACATCGAGTGCGTCGAAGTCGCCGCCAAAGCCGTGCAGGGAATTACCATCGTCAACAAAGACCAGCCCATCACGCATCCGCTCCGGCAATGCCGTCTCCGTACGCCCCCCAAAGAGGTGCGTTCAATGCTCCTCTTTTTTTTCAGAATACATTCGTTATTCCAGGACCCATGACCACGCCAGAGTCTGGGTCGCCGCCCCCCTGGAATCAACCATTGCACGAGAAGCCGTCTTGTCGGACAGAGAAACCTTCAACTCCACATTGGCAACCGAGGTCTCGCTTTTTGCCAGCAGCCCCGATTCATCCCACTTTACAATCTTGTATACAAACCGGTGCGGGAAGAGCGACGGCAGATCTTCCGGATTCCCGTCCGACTTTTGATAGAGGCTGGCGAGCGTCTCTATGCAGATCATGTCCTCCCGGTAGCAGCGGAGATCAACTGCATTTATCTGGGGCACCGCCTGCAACACCGGCTCTTTCGGCTTCGTTACCGCCTTCCAGTGTCCGGTCGCCTGCACCGAGGCATCCGTGATCGTCATTTTTTTCTGCGGCATGGCCACCTTCGGTGCCTCGGGAGCACAGGCTGCAAACAAAACAACAAGGCAGGAAAGAGCCGACAATGTGTATTTCATGCGCATTCGGGAACCCCTTTCTTTTCAATAATCATTTTGGAGTTATCATCTATACCATGAATCATGGCATAAAACAGCCACGACCGGCAAAAAGAGGTGGTCCAGCAAAATCGGACAGGGTGTCGTTTAGCTGATTAGGCAGACCTGAAGTACCCCTGATTATTCTGAATCAACCGACCCAAACACCGAAGCAATCATATTAAACCACCCTCCTTGAAGAGCGACCAATAGAAAGTGACTTCCAGATCATTGCCGTGGCATTCTGCACCTTCTTGAACCGTTTTGCTGCATCAGTTCTCAGTCTTACCGAGCTGAACGGCGACTCTACGACATTGGTCGTTCTGATATGCACCCAGTGCTCCTTGGGAAACGAGTAGAA
>DATIKF010000199.1:0-5196 GCA_035477855.1 Dissulfurispiraceae bacterium | reverse complement strand
GCCAACGAAAGAGGTTAACTGATGGGCATGTATGTAGCATTCCTCGCAGTTGCAGGGCTCATTGTGCTGGCCTTCCTGGGCGTGCAAGCGGCCGGGCTCCACTTCCTCTTCGGTGCGCTGATCCCGTATATCGCCTTTTTTATTTTCGTCATCGGGTTTGCGTACCGGGTCTACTTGTGGGGCACGTCAGCGGTGCCGTTCCGGATTCCGACAACTGCCGGCCAGATGCAGAGCTTTCCATGGGTGAAATCGAACAAATTCGACAACCCGTCGAACGGGTTCGGTGTTGTGGTCCGGATGGCGCTTGAGATTCTTCTTTTCCGCTCGCTTTTCCGGAATACGAAGTCCGAGATTCATGACGGCCGCTTGATACACGGCTCAGACAAATGGCTCTGGCTTTTTGGCCTGATGTTTCACTATTCATTTCTCATTATTTTCATTCGCCATTTCAGGCTGTTTCTTGAAAACGTCCCGGGATTTATCCTGATTATCGAATCGCTCGACGGATTTTTCCAGGCAGGCGTTCCGTTTGTGTATCTGACGGATTTGATGATTGTTGCTGCTGCAACCTTCCTGTTTGCACGCCGGGTGCTTCTGCCGCAGATTCGCTACATCTCCATGGCTGCCGATTATTTCCCGCTTTTTCTGATCCTCGGCATAGCTTTTACCGGCATCCTCATGCGCTACTTTATCCGCGTTGACATTACCGGCGCGAAGCAGGTCATCATCGGTCTGGTCAGCTTTCAACCGGCGCCTTCTGCTGAAATCGGCGTGATTTTCTACATCCATCTGTTCCTGGTCAGTACGCTGCTGGCATACTTCCCTTTCAGCAAACTGATGCATATGGGCGGCGTCTTTCTGAGCCCGACGAGAAACCTTGCAAACAACAGCCGTATGGTTCGCCACGTCAACCCGTGGAACCCCGACGTGCATGTTCATACTTATGCTGAGTATGAAGACGAGTTCCGCGACAAGATGAAACAGGTCGGCATCCCCGTGGAGAAGGAGTAAGATATGGCAAAACTACCAAAACCCTCAGAACTTGCAAAGATAAGTCTTACGCCTCCCGCAAAGCCCTGGATGGACGTTGTTACCGAAATACGACAGGGCATGTATTGCCACGGCGCAAAGGCCAAGAACCTCGCGGCGCTTGAACTTCCGAACGCGCGCGACTTCAAGGTCGCAGAAGATGACTGGCAGTTGCCGGAAGACTGGAAAGAGACGGTCCTGAACGGCATAAAGGAACGGCTTGAGAAATTCCGCACCTTTCATGTCTTTATGGATATCTGCGTGCGCTGCGGCGCCTGCGCCGACAAGTGTCACTTTTTTCTCGGTTCCGGCGACCCCAAGAACATGCCGGTAATCCGTGCCGAGCTGCTCCGTTCCGTTTACCGAAAATACTTCACGACTGCGGGCAAGGTCTTCGGAAAGACTGCGGGCGCCCGAGAACTCGACATCCAGACGCTCAAGGAAATCTGGTACTACTACTTTCAGTGTACCGAGTGCCGCCGCTGCTCGCTCTTCTGCCCGTACGGCATCGACCAGGCGGAAATCACGATTATCGGCCGTGAACTGCTGAACCTGCTCGGCCTGAACATCGACTGGATCTGCGGTCCGGCAGCAAACTGCTACCGCAAAGGCAATCACCTCGGTCTTGAGCCGCATACCATCAAGAGTTCAGTCGAATTTTTTCTCAGCGACCTTGAAGACATCACCGGCGTTACCATTGAACCGACTTTCAACCGCAAGGGTGCGGAGATTCTTTTCGTCACCCCGTCGGGAGACCTCTTTGCCGACCCCGGCACATACACGGCAATGGGGTACCTGATGCTCTTCCATGAACTCGGGCTCGACTACACTTGGAGCACCTATGCATCGGAAGGCGGCAACTTCGGCTTCTTCACCTCAATGGATATGGCCAAGCGCCTGAACTACAAGATTTACGCAGAAGCAAAACGCCTCGGCGTCAAATGGATTCTCGGCGGGGAGTGTGGCCACATGTGGCGTGTGCTGCACCAGTATATGGACACGTTTAATGGTCCGGCGGACTTTCTGGAGGTGCCGAAATCGCCCGTCACCGGCACGACATTTGAAAGCGCGAAGGGCACCAAGATGGTGCATATCGTAGAATTTACCGCCGACCTTATGAAGAACAACAAACTGAATCTCGACCCGACTCGCAACGATCATCTCAAGGTTACTTATCATGATTCGTGCAACACATCGCGCGGCATGGGATTCCTCGAGGAGCCCCGCTATGTTATCCAGAGTGTCTGCAATCACTTCTACGACATGCCGGAAGACACTATCCGCGAGAAGACCTTTTGTTGCGGAAGCGGTTCGGGGCTGAACGCAAGTGAAAATATGGAACTCAGAATGCGGGGCGGGTTCCCCCGCGCCAATGCGGTTCGCCATGTCCATAAAAAGCACGGCGTCAACCTGCTTGCCAACATCTGCGCTATTGATCGTGCGTCGCTGCCGCCGCTGATGGACTATTGGGTGCCGGGCGTCAAGGTAGCCGGAACCCATGAACTGGTGGGCAACGCCCTCGTCATGAAGGGGGAAAAAGAGCGGACGGTTGACCTCAGGAACGAGCCACTGCCGAGCAAGGCAGGGGCAGAAGGAGGTGAGGCTGATGCATAACGGCGGAAAAATCATACTTGGCCTGATAGTTTTCATCGGCCTCATGGCAGCGCCCTTTATCTTTGGGCTGGGAAAGGGCGATGTCAAGCCGAATCCGAGCATTGACACCCTCGCAATCAAGGCGATGGAAAAGAAGCAGTGCGTAGAGGCGAAGGCTGTCATGAAGACCGAGCACATGAAGATGCTGAATGACTGGCGCGACTCGGTCGTTCGGGACGGAAAGCGCCTGTATGTTGCAACGGACGGCAAGAGGTACGACATGAGCCTCCAGAACACATGCATGAAGTGCCATTCCAACAAAGCACAGTTCTGCGACAAGTGTCACATTTATGTAGGGGCAAGGCCCTATTGCTGGGACTGCCACATTGCACCGAAGGAGGGAGCGTAGCCATGAAGATTGAGAGAAGAGAGTTCCTCAAGCTGGCCGGGCTGTCCGCGATATTCGGCCTCGGTGGCACCGCGATTGCCGCAAGCGTGCAACAGACCCCGTCCTATATCCCGGACCCGAAAGAACTCACGGGCAAGCGCTGGGCACTGGTCATCAACATGGACAAGTTCAAGTCCGAAGCCGACGTCAAGAAAGTGATCGAGGTTTGCCACACCAAGCACAACGTTCCGACTATCCCGAATCCGAAGCAGGAAGTGAAGTGGATCTTCACCGAGATGATGGAGAATGTTTTTCCTGAACAGCAAGACAAGTATCTTACCGAGCATTACAAGCATATGCCGTTTCTGACGCTTTGCAACCACTGCGCAAACCCGCCGTGCGTAAGAGTCTGTCCGACGCAGGCGACGTTTAAACGCAAGAGTGACGGTATCGTCATGATGGACATGCACCGCTGCATCGGTTGCCGTTTCTGCATGGCGGGCTGTCCCTATGGTGCCCGCAGCCTGAACTGGATAGATCCCCGGCCGTATCTGGATCCGAAAAAGATCAATCCTGAATTTCCGACCCGCATGAAAGGCGTTGTCGAGAAATGCACACTCTGTTACGAGCTCATTGCAGTCGGAAAGATACCTGCATGTGCTGAAGCATCCAATGGCGCGATAGTATTCGGCGACCTTGAAGACCCGAAGTCAGCGGTCAGGAAGGTTCTTGCTGAAACGTATACAATCCGCCGCAAACCCGAGCTCGGCACTCGTCCGAGCGTATACTACGTGATAGGAGGGATGAAGGATGCTGGAAAAGGCGCTTAACGGAGGCAAGCTTTACTGGGCCTGGATGGGCTTCCTGCTGGCGGTATTCGGAGTCGGTTTCCTCTTTTACCTCCAGCAGTGGGATGTCGGTCTCGGCATTACCGGCATGAGCCGCGACGTATCGTGGGGCTTCTATATTTCCCAGTTTACGTTCCTGGTCGGTATCGCCGCATCAGGTGTCATGGTTGTGCTGCCGTACTATCTGCATGACTACAAGGCGTTCGGCCGGATTACGATTCTCGGCGAGTTTCTCGCAATTCCGGCGGTCATTATGTGCGTCACCTTTATTGTTGTCGACCTCGGCCAGCCGTATCGCGCGATGAACGTTATTTTTCACCCGTCGCCGAGTTCAATCCTGTTTTATGACACTATCGTTCTGAACGGCTATCTTCTTCTCAATCTGCTGATCGGCTGGACCTGCCTGCATGCCGAAAAGAAGGATATCGCTCCGCCCAAGTGGGTGAAGCCGTTCATCATTCTTTCAATCATCTGGGCGCCATCTATTCACACTGTTACGGCGTTCATTTACGCCGGCATTCCCGGCAAGCACTTCTGGCTGACCGCCGTCATGGCAGCCCGATTCCTTGCCTCAGCATTTGCGTCCGGCCCGGCGCTGCTTTTGATTCTGGCGCTTATCGTCCGGAAGTTCTCGAAGTTCGATCCGGGCAGCGAAGCGATTCAGACGCTCGGCAAGATTGTCACGTATTGCATGATTCTCAACGTCTTTCTCCTCGGACTGGAGCTCTTTACCGCGTTTTACAGCGGCATCCCGGGGCATATGCATGCGTGGCAGTATCTTTATGCCGGGATTGACGGCAAGGGAGTGCTGGTGCCGCTGATGTGGCTCTCAGCAATTCTTGCGGCAGTGTCGATTTCGATGCTCGTATTCCCGCAGGTCCGGAAAAACGAGACGCTGCTGGCCATTGCATGCCTCTGCGTATTCTTCTCGCTCTGGATCGACAAGGGCTTCGGCCTGGTCGTCGGCGGCTTCGTTCCGAACTCGTTTGAGCGGGTTACTGAATACTGGCCGACCCTCGCTGAGTTCTCCATCGCCATGGGAGTCTGGGCGCTCGGCTTTCTGATTCTGACGGTTCTTTACAAGGTTGCTGTTTCGATCAAGGAAGAATCCGGCGGAGAAGCGATTCACTAGCCGGCCGAATGGTTTGAGTAAAAACGGGCTCCGGTGCATTTTGCACGCGGGGCCCGTTTTTTTGTATAAACCGGGAATTGTCATTAGCCCGACAGGACGTGCAACGCCGCTCATTCTCGGACGGCATCCAGCCGTCCTCCGAGGTATTCGCCCGGCACTTACCTCCATGTAAGCGACTACTTCGCCGAATAAATCCGCTCTGTTGC
>DATIKF010000198.1:0-3330 GCA_035477855.1 Dissulfurispiraceae bacterium | reverse complement strand
CCAAGCGGACGAAAGAGGTTGGACAGATGCTGCCGGAGCTGTATCTGCACGGACTGGCGACGGGGGACTTTGAGCTGGCGATGCGTGGGCTTCTGGGCGAAGGAGCGCCGCTGTCGGCATCATCCGTCGACCGGCTGAAAGTAAAAATCCCCCATTTCTATACACTCAGCACACTCCAGCAACAGCCCTAACCCATTGATTTATTGATATTCAAAGGGTTTTAAAAACCAGTCTACAGTTCTCTTAATCAGCGGGTCGCAAGTTCGAATCTTGCATGGCTCACCATCGAACACACCAGAGGCTTCAAGGAACCATTCCTTGAAGCCTCTGTCTTTTGTGGACGCTGCCGGAAACACCGCCGTTCGCAGCGTCCGGGATCAGCCTTGCCGCTCTGCGAGCAGGTTCTTCAGCGCCTCATCAATCCGGGGATAGCGAAATGTGAAGCCGCTTTCAAGCAATCGCCGCGGCAGGACATGCTGGCCTTTTATCAAAACATCTGCACCTTCGCCGAACTTCATTTTCAGGACAAATGTCGGCACGGGAAGGATGGCCGGGCGATGCAAGGCAGCGCCGAGTGCCTTCGTAAATGTTTTGTTTGAGACCGGGTTTGGCGCTGTCAGGTTATAAATGCCGCTGCACCGTTCCTGCCCAATCACAAAGAGGAATGCCGAACCAAGGTCATCGATATGCACCCATGAAAACGGCTGCCTGCCGTCGCCGATGACACCCCCGATCCCAAGCCTGAAGGGCATGAGCATCTTTGCCAGCGCTCCGCCGCTGCCCAGCACGACACCGAACCTGAAAATGACCGTCCTGACGCCCAGCTCTGCCGCATGCGACGCTTCGCGCTCCCAGTCCTGTGCCAGCCGACCGAGAAAGTCCTGAGCAAGACCGGACGATCCCTCGTCGCACTCCACATCCGGCGGATAAACCCCAATGGCCGAGGTCGAGATGAAAAGCCGTGGCCTGTTTTTCAGTTGAGCCAAAGCGGAAACCAGCGCCCGGGTAGTATCAATCCTGCTTGCATAAAGCTCTTTTTTGTAGGAATCCGACCAGCGGGCCGCTATCGGCGCACCGGCAAGGTTGACAACAATATCCGCAGCCTTCAGCTTCTCCCTGAGCGTTTCAGCCGAACGGAATGCGTCCCTGCCAAGTGCGCTGACCGTCCATCCCTGCGCAGCGAATGCATTCTTCAGATACGTGCCGACAAAGCCGGTTGCTCCACTCATCGCAACGTTCATAACGGGTCTTTTGGCAGGATGAAAAAGAAATTGTTTCCATGCTCAGTTGGCTCGTAGCCGACCTTTCCGCCGTGGATTTCGACGGCATTCCTGATAAAAAAGAGCCCATGCCCGCTGCCGGGACGAGCCGTCGCATTGTCGGCCCGCCCGCCCTCCTGAAAAATGCGTTCGCGTTCGTCAGCGCTTATATGACTGCCCGTAGAGAAGATGTTGTACTTGATGCCGTCTCTTCCCTCGCCAAAGAAGTTGTGAAGAATTTCCCGGCCGTAAGAAATATACTTCTTCTTCCCGCCGTCTTCGACAATAATGCTTTCAGTATATTTCAACGCGTTGGAAAAGAAATTTGCATAGACCTGCGCTATGAGCCCAACGTCAACAACGCTTATCATTTCCTCGTCGGGCAGCCCGCTGAAACGGTCGTCAATCGTAATTCCCCTGGAGGCAAACTGCTCCCGGTAACGATCCAGCTGGGGCTCGACGATCTCTTTTTTCAGATTGCAGAGTTTGGTGCGAAGAATCAGGCGGCCCTGGTCAAAATGACTCCGCCTGAACAGCGTTTCAAGAAACAGACTCATGTTGTTGTAATGGCGTTCGATGTTTTCATACTCCGCCTTCAGCCCCCGGTTTACATCGGCAATCTCCTCAAGGAGGCGCGGCAAGTTCACCACGCGATTGTCGTCCTGAGAGGCATGTTGTGCGAGTTCGTCTTCAACCGCCTGGGCCTGCTGCAGGCGACCCTTCAACTGCCGCAGATAGAGGCGGAAAATCATGTTCGGAACGATAACATTATGTTCGATATCAGCAACCAGCGTGCGAATGAACCTGAGGTGCTGTTCATTCTTCAGCGCAAGAAACTTGTTGTGCAGATTATAGCCGATGCGGTTGGCATACTTTCCGTAAAAGAACATCCACTGGGGAGGCCTCTGGATGAACGGGAACAATTCCAGCAAGCCGATAACACCGTCGTGCGTTCGGAACGGCAACTGGTCCATAAGAAAGTCGCGCCCCTTGACGCTGACGACCAGCCTCATGTCTTCAGTCATATAAGGGTCTTCGCTGGGGCAAACATCCGGCAAGGGGTCGCTCTGCAGCTCGCGCTCATCTGTTGTCTGCGCCACAAGCGAGAGGCGCGAGTCTTTTTCACTGACCATGAAAAGGCGGGAATCATGACCAAAGAATATTTTCGGGATGCTGACACAGAGCGCATGGAAATCCTCCAGCGTGTCGAATTCCTGGGAGAGATCAAAAAACGCAATGAGGGCAGCATTCTCAGCCGAAGAAAACCCGTAATCGATAAAGTCCTGCTTCTTTTGCGCAACACGGTTCAAGATACGCTCTGCGATGCTCATACATCACCTCTCAGGGTAAGTATAGCAAATTACGCTCAGCGTGTATCCGCTCAAAAAAGTTTGCCATGCATACGCCGCAGACGACATTGAACGATCTCCGGCTTCAGCACGGAATGCTTGTCAGACAAGCCAGAGGACAAGGAGGAGAGAGATTGAATCCTCCCGGGTATTCCGGAGAGCGTTTTGTTTGAGTCAGACCGAAGCGGTCGACTCCTCCATCTGACGATAATGCTCGATTCCCCGCTCCTCTGGCGGTATGTCTGCCGATGGGCTCAAGCAACCGGCGGCTATTGAACCAATCGACCCATTGCAGCGTGGCGTATTCTACCATGTCGATTGTCCGCCATGGCCACAGATGACGAACCACCTCCGTTTTATAAAGTCCAATTATCGTTTCTGCCAAGGCGTTGTCGTGGGAATCACCCCGGCGTCCGACGGATGGTGCTACACCCGCTGCTCGCCAACCCACGATGCCACGGGAGAACACGTCAATCACAAAGGCAACATACACGAACCCCGTCCACGTCGCCACATAGGTAAAATCCGCCACCCAAAGCTGATTCGGACGCGTAGCACTGAACTGCCGCTGCACCAAATCTGAGGTGGTCCAGCAAAATCGGACAGGGTGTAAAGTGGAGGGGAGCTGCTCTAAACTACAAGGGATAGAGAGGAGCAGCGAACATGGGAAAGAGGACGAGACGGAATCACGGGGCGGCATTCAAGGCTAAAGTAGCATTAGA
>DATIKF010000197.1:0-2123 GCA_035477855.1 Dissulfurispiraceae bacterium | reverse complement strand
GGTCGAGTAGACCGGTTTCTCCAATAAAGACAAGTCATCCATGGCAAGCCCTTTCTTGACGCCTCGCTGCACGCAGCTAATACGTGTTCTTCCTTGGTTGACTTCCCCCCACCGTTGATTCCGGCCCCTCACAGAACCGTGCTTGCGCTATTTACGCACACGGCTCCTCATATGGTATTTGCAGGTACTCCGAGCATACTGACCAGGATTCGGGGTTTAGGGAGCGGGAATCTTTTTAGAAATTCATTGAACTTTTCCCAGTTGAGACAGCGTCGTCGACCTCTACGGTTAAACCACCTGAAGAGCAACCTGCAGACAGATTGCCCAAATCGTAAAATTCCACGATAGTTGTCGGTCACACCGTAGTAGTTGTAATGCCCTCTCAGTTTGGAGATCGTCGTTTTCCAAATGTCTTTGGTCGGCAACGTCCTGTTACTCTTGAGCCATTCCTTGAAGGCTTTCAACTTGGCGACGAACTTTTTCCGTGCCGTAACTCGTTTCATCCGAAACCCATTGCCGTATCTTCTTGTTCCGCAATAGTGAGTGAGGCCTAGAAAATCAAACGTCTCTGCCCTCCTCCCTTTTTGCTTCGCATTGCGAACGGCAAATCTGCCAAACTCGATCACCTTGGTTTTGGTTGGCTCCACTTCGAGGCTGAATTTTCCCAGCCGCTCCACCAGTTCTTCCCGAAACCGCTCTGCATCCACTTTGTACTGGAAGCAAACAACGAAATCATCGGCGTAGCGGATGAGCCGGGCATAGCCCATGCAGCTCTTGCGGTAGACCCTTTCAAACCAGAGAGCCAGGGCATAATGCAGATAGATATTTGCCAGAAGTGGCGAAATCACCCCTCCTTGCGGAGTGCCGTCGTCACTTACCGTGACACTCCCATCTTCTGATACCCCGGCTTTGAGAATGCGTTTCACCATGCGTTGAATCCTTTTGTCTTCAACCCGGTGTCCCAAGAATTTCAGAAGCCACTCTTGGTTCACGTTATCGAAGAAGCCCTTAATGTCCGCTTCAACAATATGGTTGATCGGCCTGCGCTCCATTGTCAGGCTCAGAGCCCGGAGAGCGTCGTGGCAGCTTCGACCAGGACGAAATCCGTATGAATCCTCTATAAAATCATTCTCATAGATTGATTCAAGAATGCGCACAAGACCAGCTTGGACCAGCTTGTCTTCAAAACATGGGATCCCCAAAGGACGCAGCTTGGAACTGCCAGGCTTGGGAATGTATTTCCGCCTGACAGCTTGCGGAATATACGCCATCCGGTGCAGCCTCCCTACCAGATCGACAAGGTTGCTCTCCAGATTCTCGGCATATTCTGCTTTGGTCATTTCATCGATGCCGGCAGCTGCATCCTTGCGCAGCCGTTGAAAGCATCCCCGCAGTAACTCCTCGTTCACCAAATGGTACAAGCTGGTGAACTGGAAACCAGGAGCCTTGCGGGCTTTCTCTGCTATGCGTTGTAATTGTGTTGCCACTGGTGACCCGCTGCTGCGAACGGACAGTGTTTCCTCACTCCGCGCTACCATATGTAGCCTCCTTTCCTCCAGCCGCATTACCGGCCTTCACTGGTACTACGAGGCTATCCGACTCCCTGTGCCTTGTTTGCCTTCCTCTCTTTTCAGTTGTCCGGCATACTCTCGATACTCCGAAAGAGACACAGGGCCTCCCGGGTTGCCGTGCATTCCCAATGTCAGACATGCCATGGTCTCCGACCCCGGGAAGCAGCCAGCAACTTGCCATTAGCGGTGCTGACTGTATTGACTTCCATCTATTGAACAATGTCGTCCTTCCGACTAGGAGAATTACGGGGCTCAATCCCTTCAACCTTTCGGCTTACGGCCTGCCTGCTTGCTATCCTACGCTTAAAACTTTATGTTACCATAAAGCCTCCAAGGACTCGCTACCCAGTGGTTGGCCTACCTTCTGGGGCGGGATTCACACCCGCTGAAATACACGACCTTGCCCGGCCGCACTCAAGGTTTCTCCAGTCCAAATTGATTTGTTTAACGTTTATGCCCAATGAAGCAAGCTTAGGAGATCGTGCTCAGATCTGCCTGACATGTTTATGGTGTCCACTATTGCGGATCCATTTCGTTTAGGCGATTTAAAAT
>DATIKF010000196.1:0-3433 GCA_035477855.1 Dissulfurispiraceae bacterium | reverse complement strand
TGATGGAATGAGTTTTATATAATAATCACACGCGGAGGTTGAAGCGACACCCGTAGTGGAGATTGAATTTTCAGTAGAAAATTCAAAAAGGTCGCCAGCAATCTCAACTATTGACCCTGCCGTGATAGAGGGTCGAGTGGTTGAGAGGTAATTAGTTAAAGATAACGACAGTGCACCGATAAGCCCATAGTCAACCGATGTAATTACATTGTCTAGTACAGATGTAGACGGAGAATAATTATTGTTACGAGATGCCGTCAATATGAAACCCCAGAGACGAACGCACTGATGTTGCGTGCCGCTAATCCGATCGAGCTGGTGCTGTTATTCCATTGACGTACAAAAACCGATACCGACGTGCTTGCGACAGTATATCCGGTGATATAAACATAAAATCCGTATCCATTCAAATCAATATTGTTAATACTTTTAACGTATCCCGTCATTGGAACTGTTATTGTGGATATTGCCTGATATACCGTAGATAGTGTTACGGAACCTGATCCATGTACAACCATTTGCCGCCTAAGACTATTGTCAATATATAAAGTCTTGGCAGTATAATCTGCTCCGGTGAAATACGTCGCCCCAACGACTCTATTGTTGCTGGTCGTGCTGTGATAGTAGCCCTGCAAATCTTCGCGCCATGCGCTCGCGGTGGTCGAGAATTGCGCGGAACATTGCGAGCTTGTCGGCACCAGCCGAATATAGTACATTTGTGCTGCCGTGGAAGTCACTCCGGCTGTCGAGATTGCCTCGGTCGTCGAGAAGCGGAACAGAGCACCGGCGACCTCAACGAGAGAACCACCGGCTATTTCCGGTCGCGCGGTCGAGTCGTATTCAGTGAGCGAAAGCGCGATGTAGCCCGTGCGCGTCGCGTCGATTGTTTCCATGAGCGATGTTATGTTCGCGGTGGAGGTATCGTAATTATTGACGCGATAGCCAGCCATTAAAAGACCTCTCTAATCTGTATGCTTGTGGCATAACGATAATTTACGTCATCAGTGCGCTTGAACGTTAAGTTTGTCTGGTCGAGGATGCAGTAGATCGGCGTCTCCTCGGTTGAGTTCTCCCAGACGTGAAGGACAAAGGGCTGGTAGTTCTTAACCACGCCCCACATGGTCAGCATATCGTTTCGGTTCGTCGAAGTGATGTAGGGAAAGTTGATCTTGAATTGCCTGAAGTTGTACCCGTCGTCACCGTAAGCCTGCCCACCGTCGGAGATTGAAATCTTCGCAGTTGTTTCGTAGAGGAATTCTTGATCTGGTTTCATTCCCGGAAGCTGTAAGTAGGTTCCGAGATCGAAGCGGCCTATGGACATATAGCCATCATCGGTTGAAGTGCCGACAACTCTGAGCCTCCACCACTCCTTCGCCGTAGAAGCGAAGTAGCCAAGCATACAGTGCGAACTCCATGCCAGAGTTGTCGAGAAAGCCCCGGTAAATCCTGACGAAGATGAAGCCTCGACGTAGATGGTCGCGCTCGATGACACGTTGTGATTAAGCAAAGCTGCGTAGGTAGGAGCTATGGTAGACCCCGCGTTGACGATGATGTATTCAGTGGAAGCAATGCCGTCGCTGTGATAGACGCGCGAAAGCCTCGTATCCGCCACGTTGGTTACCGGATACTGTACGTCCTCGCTGTACGCCGTATACGACGACGCCGATGAAATCAGGCTGTTGTATAAAGACCTCATGATACAATAACCCGCTGGTGAATCTGGAAGCCACCATTGGCCGACTGGTCGGAAATCCACTTGCCGACAAGAGCGCCGTCAAGGTATACGTTACCACCGCCGGCGCCGGAAGTATTAGCCCGGTCGATAGTCGGACCCCTGTCCGCGCGGGAGGCTATCTGGTCAAGGATAGCGTCGGCCATCTCGCGCATCGCGGTCCGGCCCTGGTCCCCGTCGAGAGGGAGCGCGAACTCGCGGCCAGCCTCACCGATAATAGCCGGACCCTGAAAGTAACCGCCTTCTGCGAGAGGCGGAAGGGGACGCGCGGCGATGAGTGCTATCTGTGCCGCAGTGATAGAAGCCGTCAACGCCGTGAGAATACCAGCGACAAGCGGGTTGTGCGACCAGTGCGCCCACACGTTAGCTATACCGAGAGCAGCGTTTGACGTGGCTTGCGCAATGTCCATTCCCTTCTGAATCTTCGCGGCCTCATAGTTTACCTTGCGCTTCTCTTTCTCGATCTTTTCAGTGAGCTTCTTTTCGTCGCGGGCGCGCTTCTCGTCGAGAGCCTTTAGCGCGGCGTCACGCTCTTTCTTGTCGGTTATGGTAGCCTCAATGTTGGCCTTCTCAGCATCGTAAGCAGCAGTGATCTTTTCCTGTTCTCGCTGTTGCTCATAATCCAGTGCCGCGAGTCTATTACTGTTGTATGTCTGCCAGAGTGACGACAGCGATCCTATGGTTTGAGACATAGTTTGTGTCACGAAAACAGCGGTCACCTGTGCTTCTGCGGCTGCCGCTTTCTGTGCCTTGACGATTTCTTCGGTGGCTTTTTTCTGGATATTGACGCGATCATTCGCGCTTGTCTCTTCTCGCTTTTTCCCTATCTCGTCATAGACCTGTTTTGTCTTGTCAAGGTCGGCCTGTATCTTTCCAACGGCGAACTGATATGTCAGAGCTGCGCGCTTTGCATCCACGGCGCCCTGCATCGCCCCGGCCGCGAGCTGCTTATTACCGAAAATGGAATAAATCTTGCTCGACATTTCTGAAACGCTCGAAAGAATTTCAAACTTCGCAACCTGTATTTGTGCGCCCCAAAGCGCAAGCTGTTGATAGGCGAGCCTGAATGCAAGCACCGCCTTAGCGGCAAATTGCCCCATCGCCTCGCCCATACCGATCGTCTCGTCTCCGGCGTCGATCATGTCCTGAAGAAACAACTTCATCACGGGCGCGAGCTGTTGGCCGAAGGTACGAACCGCAATGTCGCCGATATCCTGAAACGTGGACCACATCCCCGAAAGCGTCTGTGATTGCTTTTCAAGCATTTGATAAAACCGACCACCCTCGCTTGTTGCATCTCGGAAAGCCTGCTTGACCATCTCGCTCGATATGGCGCCCTGCTCCATTTCCTTTTTGAGCTGCGCCATCGATTTCCCGGTTTTTTCGCTGATGATCTGCAGCGGGTTGAACCCGGCGTTAATCATCTGCAAGAGGTCTTGACCCATGAGCCGGCCGGCGCTGGACATCTGCGCGAACGCGAGCGTCAACGAGTCGAGCTTTTGCTGGTCGCCACCGGAGACATCACCGAGCATACGAAGCGTTGGCATGATCTCATCGGCAGCGGCGCCGAAGTTCAAGAGCAAGAGCGCGTTCTGCTGAAGCGCGGCACCTTGTAGCGGAGTAGCGGCGGCGAATTCCTGAATCTCTTTCAGCATCGCCGTTGCCTTGCTTGCGCTACCGAGCATAACCCCGAAGGCGACG
>DATIKF010000195.1:0-1764 GCA_035477855.1 Dissulfurispiraceae bacterium | reverse complement strand
CAGTTCCGATACAATCATCGTTGGACTCCTTTCACCAAACCGCAAACTGTTTTCAGACAACAACTTGCAGTTCTACGAAAAGGAGTCCACCTCCGTCCAAATCACTCAGATCCTACGTAAACTCAAACCTGCACCCCATAGAACACCTACGACTGTAGTTTCACATGCCTGTTCGTTATTCATGGGCACCCCGCCTCAATAGCATGGTCCATCTTGCATTCCTCCGGGGACGCCATACCTATTTCGGATCTGAGAGTTGAGTATGATGTCGGCCGACTCCAAACCTGCAGGACGCGAAGCGGACCGGCAGGTTCATCGGCATGTTAGGCTCGTTGTCGTGCCCTGAACGTGCCAAGTCAGAACCCACGCGGATTCTCCCGTGAGTGGAGACAACCCCGCTTGCGACAGATTTCGCTCCAAGTCTCCGGGCCAATGTCATTGGGATACCAACCACGGACCTGACAAATGCGGCGCCAACAACACTCGTTGACGAGCGCATCATCGGGGATTGCCTCGCGCTTGATATCGTCGAGGATTTCGGCCTCCGGTGTCTCGCAATAGCACATGTGACCTCCAGAACTGTTTGGCGGGGACGTCATAGTCATTACGGATTCGCATTGAATCCGATGTCTCCTGATTAGCCACCGTAACCGGATTCCACGGTTGCGGGTTGGGCACATTCCTTGCAGGTGGCGGATACCAGTTCTGGTTCCTGTGCCCCGCCACCGCTCCACGCAGTGTTGAAGTTCGCAAAGTCCGCGCCGTCTTGCCAGGAAGAACCGCCCCAGCCGGAGCCCTTATCCAAGACTTTTACGGACTCGATTGCGCCGCATTTCGGACATCGGAGTGTGTACAGAGTCGAATCAATAGTCCCCATGTTCTGAGATTCCTGATGTGCCGCATGACAATAATCAGACAGCTCCGCATAGTATGCAATCCCTCGCTTGAGCTTCCGTCCTACATGGCGCTATCGGCCAGGAGGGGCGGCGACTTGAAAAGAAACGTCAGGAACCTGGAGGCCTCCGTGGAGACCTCCGGGGTCAGGCACTCGATTACGCTTGTGTCGCTATCCTCTATCTTGTTGCGTCCGGCATTTGGGCTAACGCGACGATCCAAGTCATCTCGACCTCGCCAAGTGCGTCCGTCATACCCGAACCGCCAACCGCTTCGTCGCCGCTTCGTCGAGTATCACGAAATGGGTCGAGAGAAGCAAGAGAAAACCGGGGCGGCCCGGTTTGAAATTCGAAGCACGAAATCCGAAATCCGAAACAAATTCAAAGCATGAAGCTCAAATGACCGAAACGCTGGCGCACGCCGGAGAGTCCGTTTTGATCATTTGAGTTTGCACCATTCGTGCCTGCCTCCGAGGGGGGAAGACAACTGAATTGCGTCGGCTCTGAGGGTACAATTGAAATCAAATAGGGCTCATCCGGTTCTAGCATGCTTCCTGGTGCGTTGGGGCGCTGCCCCCCGCCCCCGGGCATTTATCGCGTTGGGCCAATAGCAAGAAATCGCGTGAAGCTGAAGGAAAGCGACGGACAAGCCCTCTGCGGCTCGTGCCCGCGTTCACTCGGTGTTCTCCAGATCCCATCATGGGCGAGACCCATTCTGAAAATAGGGACTGTCCCGAATGGCACTTCCATAAGAGCTATGTCGTATTGAGCAGGCGTGCTTTGGCGACAGATCGAGGCTCGGTCAGATACACCTGTTTCTTGGGTCGTCTCTTCACCGCCCGCGGCTCGACGCGGTCGGGGCGGTTGTTGA
>DATIKF010000194.1:0-11850 GCA_035477855.1 Dissulfurispiraceae bacterium | reverse complement strand
TCTAATGCTACTTTAGCCTTGAATGCCGCCCCGTGATTCCGTCTCGTCCTCTTTCCCATGTTCGCTGCTCCTCTCTATCCCTTGTAGTTTAGAGCAGCTCCCCTCCACTTTACACCCTGTCCGATTTTGCTGGACCACCTCTCCTGACTGTCCTGTACGCTATGCTTCCGTATCCTGTCGACTTTCAGCCGTATACGGCAGCGCATGTTGTCACCACATGCCAGCTGCTCTTGTTCGGTGCGCTGGCGTATCTCCTTTTTGTCCGCTTCGGGCTTCTGCCTCCTGAGCTTCGGGCGACCAACCTTGACGTCGACTGGTTTTACCGCAAATGCACACAGCCGTTCATGTGGTTTGTCAACCGGCCTGCAGCAAGAGTCGGACTGTGGCTCAGCGGGGCGGTGTTCGAGAGCATGCCGGCGTTTCTCGCGTGGTTCGTCAGAACCCCCCTTGCGGCTCTCAAGATTGGAGGAGACCTGATTCTTTTGTTCTTCAGCGGCAGACAGCACAGACAGAAGATTGCACAACGAATTAAACAGGGAAAGGAGATTTTCCCGGGCGACATCATGAAACGATGGCGGTCGGCACGTCCGTGCTCTGGGTGGCCATGTTTCTGCTCGCATATTTGCTGGTCTATTATTTGAAACAGCTTCAGTGCTCCCCCCTGTACATCACCCGGTGCTCAAAGGTTATGATGAAGATATGGTGCCGATGACGCCAAAACCGGCTTAAGAGGTTTTCCTCCGTTGAACATGAAAAAGAATGTTTTCCATCACATAGCACTGATCGCTCTTCTGCTGGTATTTTCCGCAGCAGGCGCCTTTGCGGCTGCAAACGACAGCGAAGCAATCATTGTCGGAGGAAACAGCGCATATCCGCCATATGAGTTTCTCGACAAGGACGGCAAACCCGCGGGTTTTGTTGTAGAGCTGACCAGGGCGATTGCGGACGTGATGGGGTTTGAGGTAAAAATCAGGCTCGGTTCATCCTGGACCGAGATGCGCAAGGCGCTGGAACGGGAAGAAATCGATATTCTGCAGGGCATATCGCATTCCGAAGAACGCGAGCTGACTCTCGACTTTGCTCCGGCGCACTCGTTTGTTTCGCACTCCATCTTTGCCCGCAAGGGCGCTGCGGTCGTTCACTCGATCGATGAGCTCCGCGGGAAAGATGTCATTCTGCTCGGCCGCGGCATCATGCATGACTTTTTTGAACAGTCGGGATTGCAGGTGCGGACTGTGCCGGCCCCGACGATTTCCGCCGCCCTGAAGCTGCTCGGGTCAGGCGAGCATGATTACGCCGTGCTTGCGACGCTCCCGGCGCTTTTTTTTGTCAGGGAGCTGGACATCAAAGGGGTTGAACTGGCAGCTCGCGGCATCGACACAAAAAAATACGGCTACGCGGTGAAAAAGGGAAATCGCGCAGTGCTGGAGAAATTCAGCGACGGCATGGCAATCCTGAAACATTCGGGAAAGTATAAAGAATTGCAGGACAAGTGGCTGGCCGACGCCGAGGCTGAGGCGGGACCCACCGCCTGGGCATACCGCCATCGCTTCATCGTGGTGGCTTCGCTCGTACTCGTGCTCAGCGCATCTGTTGTGTGGTCGGCCTCCCTGAAACGGCAGGTCGAAATCAGGACGGCTGCGCTTGAACACGAGGTGGAGGAACGCAAGCGCGCGGCGGAGGAGCTTAAGCTGCATCAGCAGCAGCTGGTTCAGGCCGACAAAATGGCGGCGCTCGGCGTGCTCGTTTCGGGCATGGCCCATGAAATCAACAATCCCAACGGTCTTATCCTGCTCAACCTCCCCACCGTTGCCGAAGCGGTGAAAGATATCAAACCCATCCTGGAAAAGCATTTGCAGGAGAACGGCGATTTCACGATGGGGGGCCTGCCGTATTCCCAGATGCGGACGGAAATTCCCCACGTTATCAATGAAATGCAGGGAGCAGCAAAGCGCATCAAGCATATCGTTGATGATTTGAAGCATTTTTCACGAAGAAGTGATGCGCGGTATGACGACCTCATCGATATCAACGAAGTGGTGAAAACGTCTATGCGACTTGTCGACAACTCTCTCCGCAAGGCGACTGCCCGCTACAATGTCCACTACACCGGAAAGCTTCCCAGTGTGCGCGGCAATTTCCAGCGGCTGGAACAGGTGCTGGTGAACCTGATTCTGAATGCCTGTCAGTCACTGTCCGGCCCGGACAGGGGCATCTTTGTCTCAACACTGTATCGCCCTGAATCTCAATCGGTTGTTATTCAGGTGTCGGATGAGGGGGTGGGCATCCCCGGGGAACACCTGTCGCGCCTGACCGACCCGTTTTTCACCACGAAACGTGAGTCCGGAGGAACGGGGCTCGGACTCGCAATATCGGACGGCATCGTCAGGGAGCACAGCGGAACCATGGAGTTCGAATCAATTCCCGGCGAGGGAACGACGGTTATCATTCTGCTGCCGGCGGCAGAGCCTGAGGTGAACACATGAGCGAAGAGTTTTATCCGTCATTCGGCATTCTGGTTGTAGATGATGAACCTGCCTGGCTTCGATCCATGCGGATTTCCCTTGTGCGGCTCGCCGGCATCACGAACGTACTGACCTGTCGCGACAGCAGGGATGCCATGACGCTCCTTTCGCTGCACGAAATCGGCATTGTGCTGCTTGATCTTACGATGCCTCACCTGTCCGGGGAGCAACTGCTGGAGCAAATTGGCGAAACATATCCGGAAATCATCGTGATTATCGTCAGCGGCATGAACCAGATAGAGACCGCGGTCAAGTGCATGAAACAGGGCGCATTTGACTACCTCGTCAAGACTGCCGAGGAAGACCGGATTGTCACCGTCATACAGCATGCGATCCGGATGATAGAAATAGAGCGCGAAAACCGCGAGATGCGGCGTCATCTGCTTTCAGATACCCTCCAGCACCCTGAGGCGTTCGAGGGGCTGGTCACCCTCAACAAAAGCATGCTCTCCATTTTCCGGTACGCTGAAGCTGTCGCAAAAAGCTCTCAGCCGATCCTTATTACCGGCGAAAGCGGCGTCGGCAAGGGGCTTGTCGCAAAAGCTATTCACCGGCTCAGCGGATGCAAGGGCGAAATGGTGTCGGTCAATGTGGGCGGGCTCGATGATGCCATGTTTGCCGATACGCTCTTTGGTCATGTAAAAGGCGCCTTTACCGGAGCGGATCAGGCCCGGAGCGGCATGATAGAGAAGGCGGCGAACGGCACGCTCTTTCTCGATGAAATCGGCGATCTCAGCAACGCCTCGCAGGTGAAGCTTCTTCGTCTCTTGCAGGAGGGCGATTATTTTCCGCTCGGCAGCGACCAGCCGAAGCGCCTGAAAGCGCGCATAATCGCATCGACGCATCAGGACCTTCTCAAAAAGCAGGAGCAGGGAGTTCTCCGGAAAGACCTCTACTACCGGCTCCAGACCCATCATATCCACCTGCCGCCGCTCCGCGAGCGCACGGACGACATTGCCGTTCTGCTCGAAAGCTTTCTTGAAGAGGCTTCACGGGCGCTCGGCAAGATGCGGCCTCGCTCGCCGATTGAAGTCTGCCGACTGCTCGCCGCCCATGACTTTCCCGGCAATATAAGGGAGCTGCGGTCGATGGTCTTCGATGCGGTGGCGCAGAGCGGCCCGGAGTTGTCTGTCGACCATTTCCGGAAGGTGCTCAGCAGAACCGCTCCCCTGGCACCGGCGCGCACAGAAGATATTTTCGAGTCGGCGGATTCCCTGCCGACCATCAATCAGGCAATCAGCTTTCTGGTCAGCGCAGCCATGAAGCGTGCGGGAGGCAACCAGTCTACCGCCTGCCGCATTCTCGGCATTTCCCAGCCCGCCCTGAGCAGGCGGTTGAAGAATATGCAGGCAGGCAATCCGGAATAAATAAAAAATGCAGAGGTGCAAAGCGTTGCAATCCTGAAGTTCTTCCTTCTGATAATGTTCGGATATCTCCCCGCTTGCTGATAACGATTTGTGTATTGAAAAAAACATACCGTATGTTTATTGTTATAGACTCAGCCTCGTTAACTATCCAGAAAGTATAATAAAATCAGTCTGTTTGCAATTTCTGCCCTAGGCATGCTCCTTGCTTACTCCAGCACCGCATCGTTTTATCTGCAGTATGCTCGGTCGTCTTTTTTGGGGCAATATGGTTTTACCGTTAGCGGCAATATCATCACGGAGGGGGTTTCGATAAGCGAGCATATTCCTGCACGTCATGCGCGTCAGGGAGCGGAGATTCTCCAGAAAACAATATTGAGGAGGAAAAACAAATGGCAGATGCAGCAAGCCCACCAAATGAAATCAAGCTGGTCAAACACGACAAACAGGAGTCTTTTGACCGCTGGCGTGCGAATGTAGGTCTTTTTTTGGGTCCCCTTGTGGCGATAGCCATCTATTTTATGGACATGCCTGCGCTTTCGGCAAAGGCGCATGTGCTCGCAGCAATTATCAGCTGGGTTGTCATCTGGTGGATTTGTGAACCCATCCCGCTCCCGATCACCGGAGTGCTCGGCGCGGTGCTCTGTGTTCTGATGGACGTCGAGGGAGCAAAAAAAGTCTTTGCCCCCTTTGCCGAGCCGATCATTTATGTCTTCCTCGGCAGCTTCATGCTCGCCGAAGCCATGTCGTATCACGGTCTCGACAGGCGCTTTGCTTACTGGATTATGTCGCTGAAAGCCGTCGGCAACAGCTCTGCCCGCATTCTGGGAGCCTTTGGTGTGATAACCGCCTCGCTGTCGATGTGGATAAGCAACACTGCGGCAACGGCCATGATGTTCCCGATTGCGCTCGGCATCGTCTATGCGCTGGCAGACATCCAGATGAAAAAGTCGGGCAAGCAGTTTGACCCGCTCAAGATGCGCTTCGGCACCGGCATGATGCTTATGGCTGCCTATGCTTCGTCTACCGGCGGCATTGCTACACCGGTCGGCACTCCGCCGAACATCATCGGCATTGCGATGATCGAAAAGTTTGTCGGCGTAAAGATACAGTTCTTTCAGTGGATGTCCTTTGCGGTTCCGCTGATGATCGTTCTTTTTGTTTTACTGTATATCCTGATGTATTTCCTCCACAAACCCGAAGTGGCCCGCGTCGAAGGCGGTACAGAGTTTGTCGCAAAGGAGCTGGCTGCAATGGGTCCGTGGTCACGCGGTGAAAAAAACGCGCTCATCGCTTTTTTAGTCACGGTTTGTCTCTGGATTACGCCGGGGTTTCTTGCAGCCATCGGCTCGCCGTTCGCCAAAACCTACAGTAAGCACATGCCTGAAGCAGTTGCCGCCCTGCTCGGCGCAACGCTGCTCTTCCTGTTGCCGGTAGATTGGAAAGCCCGCAAATTCACGCTGAACATGAAGCAGGCGATGAAAATCGACTGGGGCACCCTTCTGCTCTTCGGCGCCGGCCTGGCGCTCGGTGACCTGATGTTCTCGACAAAGCTTGCCGAAGTCATGGGGACGAAGCTTCTGGCATTCAGCGGCGCATCGTCGCTCTGGGGCATCACGCTGGGATCCATTTTCTGCGCCATTGTCATCAGTGAAACCTGTTCCAACACCGCGTCAGCAAACATGATCATTCCGGTCATGATTGCAATTGCCTTGGCTGCGGGCGTAAATCCGATTCCGCCGGCGATCGGGGCGGCGCTCGGCGCGAGCTGGGGCTTCATGCTGCCGGTTTCTACTCCGCCTAACGCAATCGTCTACGGTTCCGGCATGGTGCCGATTACCAAGATGATCCGCGCCGGCGTATTTTACGGCGTGCTGGGCGGCTTTACTATTTGGGGCGGCCTCTATATTCTGCTGCCGCTCGTCGGCCTGGTGAAGTAGGAAGCGATTCAGCGCAGTGGTGAGCGCACGGCCGGAGAATGGTCGTGCGCTCACCTGAATTTGTTCGGGAAATCGGGGAAAAGACTGATAAAACAAAAAATAACCGGGCGTATCCGCGGGTTCAGAAGAGCGTGATGAACCTTTTATCATATACAATAAAGAAAACCTGACGGCTTGAAAGGAGATTTTATTCATGGAAAAGAAAGTAACCGTAATCGGCGCAGGGAATGTCGGAGCCTCGACTGCGCAGCTCATTGCAGCTTCAGGGCTTGCCGATGTTGTTCTGTTCGACGTTATTGAAGGAGTACCGCAGGGCAAGGCACTTGATCTCGCGGAGGCATGCCCGCTGTACGGGTCGGCATCCCGGTGCAGCGGCACAAATGACCTGGCCGATACGGCCGATTCCGACATCATTGTCATCACCGCGGGGCTTGCCCGCAAGCCCGGCATGAGCCGTGATGACCTGCTGATGGCGAATGCGAAGATCGTCGGCGACGTTGCCGGGAAGAGCGCAAAGTTCTCTCCGAAAGCCGTTATCGTCGTCGTCACCAACCCGATGGACGTCATGGCGCAGCTGACGCTGAACGTGACCGGCTTGGCGAAGAACAAGGTCGTCGGCATGGGCGGAATTCTCGACTCGGCCCGCTTCCGGACTTTTGTCGCTATGGAGCTGGGCGTGTCGGTGCAGGATGTCGAAGCGCAGGTGCTCGGCGGCCACGGCGATTTGATGGTGCCGATGCCGCGCTTCACAACGGTGAAGGGGGTAGCCATCACAGAGCTGATCAGCAAGGAGCGCATCGATGCACTCGTGCAGCGCACCCGCACCGGCGGCGCAGAGATTGTCGGGCTGCTGAAGACCGGCAGCGCGTATTATGCACCGGCTGCCTCAAACTTCCAGATGGTCAAGGCAATACTGCTTGATGAGCAGCGCATGCTGCCGTGCTCCCCCTATGTTGACGGAGTCTACGGTCTTGACGGCGTCTGCACCGGCGTGCCGACCGTACTCGGCAAAAACGGTGTTGAGAAGATAGTGGAGCTGAAACTGAACGAGCAGGAGAGCGCCGACTTTGCGAAGTCGGTTGATGCGGTGCGCTCACTGGTGAAAGTGATAGGGCTGTAGTGCCGATGCGAAGCAATCTCATACTGTCAGGAGGCCGTGCATGTCCTATCTAGACACATTTGCGGCGGCAGCACTTGTCATGGTGCTCGGCATGGGCGTCGTCTTTTTTTTCCTCGCCACAATGATTCTCTGTATGAACGCAATGTCGCGCATGCTGGCAAAATACGCAGTACCGGAGCCGGTCGCAGTGCCGCAGGCAGCCGCACCGCCGCACAGGGATGAGGGAGCGGTCGTGGCAGCTATCGCACTGGCGATGAACCGGTATTTAAACGATAAGAAAAAGTGAAAAACAGGAGGCTTCCATGGCAAAAGTAAAAATCAGTGAGCTTGTCCTCAGAGACGCCCACCAGTCTCTGCATGCTACCCGCATGCTCACGAGCCACATGCTGCCGATAGCTGAAAAGCTCGACAGCGCCGGTTACTGGTCGCTCGAGACGTGGGGCGGCGCGACATTTGATTCCTGTATCCGCTTTCTGAATGAAGATCCGTGGGAGAGAATCCGCCTGCTGAAAAAGGCGATGCCGAAGACCCCTCAGCAGATGCTGCTTCGCGGGCAGACCATTCTCGGCTACCGGAACTATGCCGACGATGTCGTCGAAAAGTGTGTTGAGCGCATGGCAATCAACGGCGTCGACGTCTTCCGCGTATTCGATGCGCTGAACGATCCGCGCAATTTCATGACGCCGATGAAAGCGGTAAAAAAAGCGGGCAAGCATGCGCAGGCGGCCATTTGCTATGCGGTTTCGCCGGTTCATACCGTCGAAGGTTATGTCGAGCTGGCGCTGGAACTCGCAAAGATGGGCGCCGACACCATCTGCATCAAGGACATGGCGTCCCTGCTGAAGCCGTATGATGCGTATACGCTTATCAAGGCAATCAAGGCGAAAGTCGACCTTCCGATTCATGTGCACTCGCACGCGACGACCGGCATGTCGGTTGCGACCCTTGTGAAATCCGCAGAGGCAGGAGCAGAGATTCTCGACACCGCCATTTCCTCAATGTCCATGGGAACCAGCCACTCGCCGACCGAGACGATGGTCGAGATCTTCCGCGGCACGGAGTTCGATACCGGGCTGGACATCAATATCCTCCTCGAGATCTCGGAATATTTCCGCACTCATGTCCGGCCCAAGTACCGGAAATTTGAGAGCTCATTCCTCGGCGCCGACACCCGCATCCTGGCGGCACAGATTCCGGGCGGCATGCTTTCGAACCTTGAAAGCCAGCTCAAGGACCAGAATGCCGGGCATCGCATTGCAGAAGTTCTCGAAGAGAACGCGCGAGTGCAGAAAGACTTCGGCTATCCGCCGCTCGTCACCCCGACCTCCCAGATTGTCGGCACCCAGGCGGTTCTGAACGTGCTGCTTGGCCGTTACAAAAAAATGACCGCCGAATCGATGAACCTGCTCGTCGGCAACTACGGCAAGACACTGGCCAAGCCGGATCCGGAACTCGTCAAGATGGCGCTCAGTGGCCTCAACATGGAGAAGCCGGTCGAGTGCCGCCCTGCAGACCTGATACCGAACGAACTCGCCAAGATCGAGGCTGAACTGAAAGAGAAACTCGGCGTTTCAACGGTCAATATCGATGACGTTCTCACCTATGCGATGTTCCCTCAGGTCGCGCTCAAATTCTTCGAGACCCGCCCGAAGGGACCGGTCTCGTTTGACGAGCCTGCGGAAGCGCCGAAGCCGTCGGCAGCTCCGGCACCTGCGCCTGTTGCGCCGGCAGCGTCCGGCCCGGCAGTTTACATCGTAAACGTCGACAACAGGGACTATAAGGTCTCTATCCGCGACGAAGGCACTGTGCTTGTTACCGCAGCAGCTCCGGTGGCGGCAGTGGCCGCTCCTGTTGCAGCAGCTCCTGCGCCTGCTCCGGCAGGCGGCGTTGCAATCGAAGCGCCGGTCTCCGGAACGGTGCTCAAGTTTGCGAAGAACAACGGCGATGCGGTAGCAGCAGAAGACACCGTTATCGTTCTGGAATCGATGAAGATGGAGCTTGAGATTAAAACCAAGGCAGCGGGTGCGATAACCTATCTGGTCGAGACCGGTGCGAGTGTAGCAGCAGGGCAAGTGCTCGCCAGGGTTCAGTAAGGGGTCCCCTTATGCGGTACTCAATGAAGAAACTTTGTTCTGTGCTCCTTGGCAGCCTGCTCCTCATCGGAGTGCTGGGGCTCTGTGCCGGCCTTTCCGGCAGTATGCTCCACGCCGCGCACGGACCTGATACGCCGAAAGCGGCGTCTGCAGCAAAAGGGGATGAGGAAGTATCGATTGAGCGCTCTGTTATAAATCTTGCCAAGACGACCGGTTTTTACGGATTTCTCGCTGACAAGGAGACGGTAAAGTTCCGCGGAGGCGACGTGACGGTGTACGGATGGCACAAGCTCATGATGCTGATCATCGGCGGGATTCTGCTGTATCTTGGCGCCGCGAAGAACTTTGAGCCGCTGCTGCTTGTGCCGATAGGATTCGGAACGGTTCTGGTGAACATACCGTTTGCCGGCATGGGCGATGATGGCGGATTCCTCAAGATTATCTTCGATTTCGGCATCAACAACGAGTTCTTTCCGCTCGTCATCTTCATGGGCATCGGCGCGCTGACCGACTTTGGTCCGCTTATTGCCAATCCCCGGACTGCACTTCTCGGGGCAGCAGCGCAGTTCGGCGTCTTCGGCACGCTCCTCGGAGCGGTCGCCTTGAACATCATTCCGGGCATCACGTATACCCTGAAGGAGGCCTGCGCAATATCCATCATCGGCGGCGCCGATGGTCCGACCTCCATCTATCTTGCCGGGAAACTGGCGCCGGACCTGATGGGATCCATCGCCGTTGCGGCATATTCGTATATGGCTCTGGTTCCGCTCATCCAGCCGCCGATTATGCGCGCCCTGACGACGCCGGAGGAGCGGAAAATAAGGATGAAGCAGCTCCGCCCGGTAAGTAAGGTCGAAAAGATAATCTTTCCGATGCTGCTGCTTGTACTCACGATTCTTTTGTTACCGACAGCCGCCCCGCTCATCGGCAGTATCGCCTTTGGAAACTTTGTGCGCGAGATCGGAGTCGTGGATCGTCTGAGCAAGACCATGCAGAATGAGCTGCTGAATATCGTCACCATATTCCTCGGACTGGGCGTCGGGACTCAGATGGTCGCATACAAGTTTATTCAGCCGGCGACGCTCGGTATCGTTGTCCTCGGACTAGTGGCGTTCTGTTTCGGTTCGGCGGCGGGAGTCATCTTCGCGAAGATAATGAACCGCTTCGTCAAAGACAAAATCAACCCGCTTATCGGCTCTGCCGGGGTTTCGGCTGTTCCCATGGCGGCGCGCGTCTCAAACAAGCTCGGACTTGAAGCTGACTCCAGCAACTTTCTCATCATGCATGCCATGGGACCCAATGTCGCCGGTGTTATCGGAACGGCAGTTGCCGCAGGTGTCATGATAGCCATTTTCGGAAACTAGCAGAGTACGGTTGTGTTAAAAGAGAGGCCCCCGGAAACGGGTGCCTCTCTTTTTTAATAAAGCTCATAACTTCAGCAACGCAAGACCAAAGGCTCATAACTCCCTCGCCCCCTCTTATCTTAAGAGGGGTGAAGGGGTTCATCCCTGGGCATGTCGGGCGAGGCGTGGCCGTTGCTGTTGGTCTTCTTCTCCCCCGCCTGGGGCAAGAGGGGGCAGGGGGGAGTTAGCCTGCTCACGCTGCTTTCCCTTCTTCTTCGCCTCCGGTGCGGACAGAAGGCTGGTGTGCTGGTGGTAGGTGTCGAAAAGAAAAAAAACGAGTTCGAAGTTGGAGGCCTTACAGAAGCATCAAATCTTTCTGAAGCGAAGGCAGGTCTGTTCGGATGACATTCCAGATAATTTCGAGGTCAACCCCGAAATAATCGTGGACAACCCTGTTTCGAAGCCCAATGATTTATGCCATTCGATAGCGGCATGTTGTTCCTTGAATTCATCCGGCAGGCGCTTTGCAGCTTCGCCGATAATTTCGAGATTGCGAACAACCGCATCAACGGTCTTTTCATCTGCAATAAAAGTATCGTGGGACAAGCCGTCCGTAAAGCGGGCATTTTTTCGGATCGCCTCAAGCATGTCATCGGCAAGGACTTCAGCGGAGCGTTTAGACATAGATGGATTCCTGTTCAATCAGGGCAAGCAGTTTTGGTCGAATCGCCCTGCGGGAGACCACATCCGCCTTGATGCCCACGGCATGCTCGATAGCATCTGCCAGTGTCACAAACTCAAGGCCGATTGAAGCATCCACATCCACCAGGACATCGACATCGCTCCCCGGTGAAAAATCCCCTCGCGCATATGAGCCGAAAAGCGCCATGCGCCTGACCCCGAAGCGTTTTTCCATTTCCGGTTTGGCGTGTGCCAGTGAATCAATTATTTCCAGTCGTGTCTTGGCCATGGGTGCGAACTCTCTGTTTCAATAATACCGCAAACGAAGTGTTTTTTATTGCTTTCTCTTCCCCTTCTTCTTCGCCTCCGGCGGGGGCAGGAGGCTGGTGTAGTGGTGGTAGAGGTCGAAAAGGAACGCGACGCGTTCGGCGTCGGAGGTGAAGGTCTTTTTGCCATAGGCGGCATCGACGGCCTTGTCGAGCGCCTGATGCGCCTTGCGCAGGTCGGGCGGCATGGCAACGGTGTCGTACAGGTCGGCAAGGGACGACTCAGGGTGGCTGGCACGGGCATCGAGCACCGCCTGAGCCGCCTGCTCCACAGCGGCAACCTGCTTCTCGGTCGGCTTGTCCGACCAGGGGAAGTTGTTGTAGCAGGCTGCTGAAAAACTCTTGATGCAAAATGCACTGCCAAAAACGACTCTCTCAGAGGCTCAAGAATCGAAAAACTCGGGTCAATCCATGTCAGAACATCCCCCGAAATTGACCCTGCTGAGCCGCAGAGGGAC
>DATIKF010000193.1:0-2365 GCA_035477855.1 Dissulfurispiraceae bacterium | reverse complement strand
CGCTGCGGCTCCCCTCTCTCCGTGGCCAACAACCTCCTGTTCTGCTTCGTATCCATACCATCCAGCATAATCCCAATCTCCTTGCCCTCTACTCTAATTCTCGGCAAGGAATTGTCTCATCTATTCTGACACAGAGGGCAGCGTCTCGTCCACTTATGATGTCGCCTAAGATGCAGCACAGACACCAGAGGGTGTGCGTTGAAGCGGTGCCTTGAGATACCGAAGAATCTGGAGCGCACTGCAAAACTGTGCACGTGCAGTTCGCCAGACTAGAACTATTGTCGCACAACACACGATGCCAGTTATCCCGCTAAAGAGAACTGTGGCGATGGCGGTATTAGGCGCCAGCCAGCGGCGCAGGAGCGTTACAAGAAGATACATCACAACACTTGCAACGAGTGGGCATCGCACGGCTTTACACCAACCTGGAAGGCTGAGAGGCGAACGGCGGAAGGCCCACCACAAGCCCGGGAATGTCAACACCGTTAGACTACACACTGCATAGGATACTGCTACACCAAAGATGCCCCAAGGCAGGCCAAGAAGAAAGGAGAGAACCACTAAAGGAGCCGCAACAAGAGCCCATCGCAACTGTCTCCCTGTCTGGCCGAGGGAGACAAAGACCCATCCCACAGGATTCACCACAGGCTGAAACAAGGCCGCGAAGGCCAGGACCTTGAATATGGGAGCCGCCCCCATCCACTGCTTTCCGAGGATGATCTCTATGATCTCAGAGGAAAGAGCGGCCATCAGGGCGACCATGGGCATGGTGATGAAGGCGATCACGTTGATGGCTTGATAGTAATAGCGACAATACCGTTCTGGATCATTTTGCAGGCGACTCAACGCGGGGGTCGCAACGGCCGCGATGGGCCCCGTTATCTGTGTGATGGGCAGCATCAGGAGACCGTATGCCTTTGCATAGAGACCTAGCGCATCGGCCCCAAGGAACCTGCCGATAAGGACATTGTCTGCATTACGGGCAAAATAGTTGAGGAAGTTGAAACCGGTGAGGTGGCCGCCGAACTTGAGCATGCTGCGAACGCCGGTGCCTTTCTGCATGCGGCCGGGTATCCACGGGCAGAAGAATAGGGTCAGCAGAATGTCCGAGATCGCTGTAGCCAGGGAGCCGCCGACGAGAGCCCAGTATCGCCAGCCAGCGAGGGCCAGCAGAACGACCACGATCAAATTGATGAGATACGAGACAATATGGATGACGGCCAGGGTTCCGAATCGCATGTGTCGGCGAAGCAGGGCCGAATGCTGGATGGTCAGACCGGTAATAATGAACGAGAGGGATAGTGCGGAGGTTACCAGCGTCAGTTCGGGACGGCCATAGAACCAGGCCACCAAGGGAGAAGCCAGCAAAATACAAAGACCCAGCACGACGCTGAGCAAGACGTTGAGCCAGAAGAGGGTGCTGATCTGCTCGTGCGAGATGGTGGCCCGCTGGACGGTGGCCATGGAGAGGCCGGCGTCCTTGAACATCGCCGCGAAACCGACAACGACGGTGACCATGCCGATCAGGCCGAAATCCGCAGGGGTCAATAAACGAGCCAGAATCATCGTACCGGCCATGTGCAGCACGAACTGGATCGCCTGGGCGGTCATGGTCGTTACGCCGCCGCGGACCGATCTTGCGGCTAAATCCTGGCTCAAATGGGAGGATTCGAAAATGATGTCTTTGGTAAGTCGCTTCATGCATTCTCAGACCGGCAGGAGATGCCAACGATGGTGGCTTGTCCATGGGACCATCAGCCCGGACTCTCTGCATCCACAGACACGTCGATCTTCACGGGAGCGGGGACCTGGTCGCCGGCGCGCAGGCGCTGGAGGCGTTCGAGCTGGTCGATGGCTTTGTAGAACTGACGCTCGATGGCCCCTTCGTACTTGAGCACGTAATCCATTTCATGAGCGGCGGGAATGCTCACGAGCTGTCTCCTGACCTGCAAGGCGTTGGCATTCTTCTGCTTCTCCTGCTCCAATTCCTGGATCGTCTGCTCCAGTGCAGACAGCTCTCTGGCACATTCGTCGATGTGGAGCTGCCAGATCGCATCGTCGGTCCAGCCGGCCTCACGGGCGGCCTGCCTCAAGACTCGTTGCCAGTCCTCCGGCAAGTCCTCGATCTCCTCGGGAAGTTTATCATACAGCGCATTCCAGCCGTCTGCCCGGTCGTAGATCTCCGCAAGATCGCAACCCTTCTCGCGCATCTTTGTCAGTTGCCTCGGGTGCAGGTTTGAGTTTACGTAGGATCTGAGTGATTTGGACGGAGGTGGACTCCTTTTCGTAGAACTGCAAGTTGTTGTCTGAAAACAGTTTGCGGTTTGGTGAAAGGAGTCCAACGATGATTGTATCGGAACTGATC
>DATIKF010000192.1:0-4594 GCA_035477855.1 Dissulfurispiraceae bacterium | reverse complement strand
CTTCGGCGCTAAGCAAAAGTTTTCCACTTCCGCTTGTCAGAAGTATACCGGGTTAGGAACAGTGGTTATGAATGGGGCTGCATGAAGGAAGGTTCAATATCATCCGCCGAAGGCGTGGGTATTGCTGCAAAGAGGTGTTCTCCTGGGATCAGGGAGGATTCATTGACGCCGCGACCGTACCGGCGGCATAGATTTTCGCGAGCTTTCTCCTGAGATACTCGATGTAATCCTTCGACAGCGGATTCGCTGCTACCTCCTCGATCACCGGGATGAAGTAATGAAGGGATCGAACCGGTGAAAGAGGAGAAGCATCTGGAACGCGGAATGCTCTTCTGGCGGCGGCAAGCACCATGGACTGCTCGATAATGAGAAGAGTCACGCCACGATGATAGAGATCCCGGGCAAGCTGCCGGTCTGAGGAGCGAATGCGCCCGGCGGTTCCGGGCGTGTTGCCGTACAGCTCCAACACCTTATTCACATATTCTTGTGGATTCGATTGGGAGATTTCCATATCGAATCACCTATTCCTGTTGCCCCCTGAGATCATGACCTTCTATTGTGACGGTATGACAGAAGTGTCTGAGGCGGCCCAGAAGGGCTTTGACCATTTGCGGATTGCCGAGAAAGCTGGGCCATTCGTCATAGCTTAAATTCGAGGTCAGAATCGTCGGGCGCCGACGATACCGCTCTTCCATGAGCTTGAAGAAGATGTTCGCCTGCTCGGGCTTGACGTTGATATATCCCAATTCGTCGATCAGAAGGACATCCAGTTTAACCAGGCGATTGAGAAGCCTGCGCGATGATCGGTCGGCCAGGGATGCGTACATTTCATCAAACAGATCCTGCGCCCGGATAAACTGACCGCGGTAGCCGTTCTCCAGCGCTTTGAGCAGAATGCCACAGGCAAGGCCCGTCTTTCCCACGCCGGTATCCCCGATAAAAACGATGTTTTCCGCTTTCGCGATGAAGTCCAGTTCGGCGAAACTGCGTATCTGTCTTCGACGGACATTCGGCTGTTTCGAGTAGGGAAAGGTTTCCAGGGACCAGAGTTCCGGTATCCGCGCCCGCTTGATCCGCGCCTGAAGCGTATTCTGCTGGCGGCCGTGCCATTCCGGACGCAGGAGGCGCAGCAGGAACTCCGTATAGGATACGTTGTCCTTTTCAGCCGGCCGGAGCTGTTCGTCGTAAATCTCCAGCATGCGTTTGAGTTTGAGGTTTTTCATCAACTGCTCGAGTTCTTCGTTCATCGTGGCTCCTGTGATGCTTAAGTCAGGTCGTCGAGTTGAAAGTAGTGATTGGCGATACGGCGCAAAATCATCCGTTCCAGCCGGTCGAGGTCGTAGAGCCCGTAATGAGAAGCGTCCCTGACGGCGGAAAGAAAGGCCTCGCGGGGATATTCCCGCACCATGCGCAGCAGTTGGCGCAGGGCAACGGTCGTATATCTTCGGCTGCGCTTCTTCACGTCCGCGACATACTCCGAGATCTCCGGAACGAGCTGTCCGAGAAGCTTTTCTTCCGGACGGGGAGCATTTCTTTTGATTCCCTGTCCGCGCGCCGGGCGATGCTCCTTGAGCGTCGCTCTCCTGCCGCAGGGGACAGGGATCCGTTCATGGGAAACCGATTGGCGGGGACCGTACTGAACGATGATGCGGTCCTTCGTTTCCCGGATTTCCACCTGGCGGCCGATCCAGTCGACGGGGACCGAGTAGCGGTTGGTGTCGACGGTAACATACCCTTCCACATCCACGATGCGGTGATGCAGCAGGTATACTTCCGGAACCCAGACCGGCAGGGATTTCAGGTGCGTTCTCTCTGTGGCAAACAGCTCCCGCGGAACGGCCCGGATATGCTTTTTATAGGTACCGTTGACCCGGTCGCACCATTCGCGGGCCCGGCTGTTGAGATCGTTCCAGTCGGCAAATTGCCGCCCGGCAAGAAAGTTGTTTTCAATAAAAAGGAACGGCCGTTCTACGCGTCCCGAGCGATTGGCATTGCCGATTGCGTGCGCCCTGAACTCAAACCCGTAACGTTCGCCAAAGGCGACCATTTCCGGGACGGGAATCATATCTTTGCCCGTGCCCCGCAATACAACGACATGGGTGTTGTCGATCATGACGGTTCCCGGACTTCCGTGGAAGTACTTCAAGGCTTCCGTCAGGAATATCTTGCATTCGAATCGCCGGAAGTTGGGATAAAACTGAAAAAACAGCATGCGCGAAAAGCACAGCACCGCCGAGGCCGTCTCTGCCGGCTGCAGCTTTCCTCCCATATGAACCTTATGAGGCGACGTGTCGTGCTGCATCTCCTGCCCGGGCTCGAAGTGATAGTGTCCGGCCGGCACTTTGGGCTTCTGCCCGATTCCGTGCCGGCGGCAGAAGGCCGTCAACGCCGGATAGGAAAGATCGGCGCCCGAGGTGAGCAGTTCCTCATGGACCCGGACCAGATTCCCTTTGCATTCCGCATACTGATGAAGGATTTCCCGCCGGTAAGGATCCGCTTTCTCCGGGCGCAGGATGGCAGGCGGCACAACCGATTCCGAACGAATCACCCTTTTTACGGATATGCGTGAAACCTTCGTCAGCCGGGCGATCTGCCGATGGCTCACCCCCTTGCGGTGAAGTTCCAGTATTGTCATTCTCAGGTTTTGATCGAGCATTGTGATTCTCCTTTTCGATGTGGTCGGATAGTCGGGTGAGATCGGCCTTGGTCTGCTCGAGGCACAGCAGCGCTTGAGCGCGCTCTGAACAGTCCAAAGAGCCTGCGGCTTCCTTCCACTGCCGCAAGGCCCTGCGGGCAATGGCGCCGATAATGTCCAGTTCGCGCTTCAGCTCTTCACCGGCTCCGGCCGTAGCCGGTTCCTGCTCGATCTCCCTGCGGGCGCGCAGAAAAAGATTCGGTTCGGCAACAACACGCTCCCGTAACGGGACCGGCCCTTTACGCCACGCCTCATAGAGCATTTCCACTTCCCGCGTGGAAAACTGATTCCGGGCGATCGCTTCGGCCATACGTTCGCAATCTCTCCGTTTGGCACGCGCCATCGGCACCAGATACTTCATGGCGGCAGCAGCTCCAACGTTTCCGTCACGAACCTTCTGCTGAACCGATTCGGGAAGCTCCCGCACAAGAGCCAGGCGGCGCGATACCCAGGAAGCGCTGCGGTCGAACCGCAGGGCAAGTTCGTTCAGGCTGAGGTTGAAGCTGCGATGCAGTTCGGAGAGCAGCCACCCCTGTTCCAGGGCGGTTTCCCCTTCGGCCGTACGAAGCGAACGGTCCAGGATCAAAGCTTCCGTTTCCTTCATGTCCCAGACCGTGGCCCGCACGGTATCGCGCCCCAGGCGTTTCAACGCCCGGATCCGTTTATATCCGTCGATGACGATGAATCGGTTGCCTTCCTCAGGGATGGCAATTACTACGACGGGTACCTGCTGGCCCCGTTCGGCAAGTGAAGCCAGCAGTCGCCGCTCGCGTGCCGGGCGATGCACCCGGAGTTGTTCGTACCTCAAATCAAGCTGGTGAAATTCCAGTTCCATAGCCTTTGTCTCGTACGTTCCTTTGATCGTCAAAGCGTAACCCAACCCGGAACTGGGATTTCGCGGTGTTTGGCGAAGTGTCCCTGTATCCTATGCAGAATCAATATATTGGGTCCGGAACTCGGATTTCGGGACAGGAAGGGATAGTGTGCCTGTATCCATTGTAGAATCAACATTTTGTCTGTTTAACTGAGTTTTCACGGCCTGAAGCAGTAGTTTGCCCATTGTCCCGATAAAATCCGCTCCTTTCGTGCCGAATTCATCGTGTGCGATATCCCAGGGAAGATTTATCAGAGGCAGGCAAAGGCGTAGAGGTTCAGGCTTTTGGCTGGAAGCGGCGCGCAGTTGTATCCGCCGGGCAATAAAGTAATCCGGATTCCGGGCCCGCCATGATGCCTGCCTCTTTTTTTGGTGAACTTCCCGGCATTCAGGCCGGCCACAGGTGCGTTGACGATTTCCAACACGCACATCCGGTAAATACCAGCGGCGACATATACAACAGGGTTTCTTTCTGGACATGGTGACTCATCGTCACCATCAGGCAGGTGGAATTATAACAGCCAACCGGCGGGAAGGTTTAGTGGCTCACTTTTGGCAAGTTGGGGAGGGTAATTTCTTGAAAGCGCCGAAGACAAGCTGGAATGGTATCGGCAGGGAGGCTGCATCTCCGAACGCCAATGGAACGATGTCCTCGGTGTTCTCAAAGTTCAGCAATCCTCTCTCGATTGGGAATACCTTGGGCGCTGGGCTGAAGAGTTGGATCTGATTATCCTGATGTCGCGCGTACTGGCGGATGCGGGAATAGAGCACCCCTAGCTCTTGCGTGAAGCAAGAGAACCACATTGCAGGAAATCGATGCCGCCGCCCGCTTTTTTTCTCTACGATGTCACCAGCAGCTGTCTGGAAGGAGAACACAACGCTCCTGGAGAATACGGCTACAACCGGGACGGCAAGCGCGGCAAACTGCAAATCGTCATTGGCTTGTTGGCCGACAGCGAAGGTGAGCCGCTTGCTGTGCGTGTTTTCAGCGGCAATACGGCCGATCCAATGACGGTAGCGGATCA
>DATIKF010000191.1:0-6683 GCA_035477855.1 Dissulfurispiraceae bacterium | reverse complement strand
GACCATCATGGATTACATAGCACAGCACAACGACAACCCCAAGCCGTTCGTCTGGACGGCCAAGGCCGAAGAGATTCTCGCCAAGGTCGCCCGCGCGTGGGATACGCTTAATGTCGCATCAGAATAGAACACTACACTAGTCTATGACGTGGTGCGTCGCTTCGCCCAACCTTTGGGCATTCACTTGCCAGACTGGGAAGGCAGGATACTGGAAACGAAGAAGGGCGTGGTGCGGCTGCTGGGCGTATCCGAGCGAGCCAAGCAGCTTTTCGGTGACGCCGGTGCATCGGCCATCGCAGATCGCCTGGAAGAGCAGCGAGAGGTCTCACCCCAGATGCTGCTTTTCCCTGAGATGCAGCAGACCGCCGCACCCAAGATCAAGGCCCGACGCAAGAAGGCCGATGCAGCCGTTCCAGACGACGATCTGCAAGGCCATCGAGGAGCAACCACCCTGGACCGCGTCCACGCAGCCATGCTGTTGCAGGCTTCCGGCCGGGCCAACGCCCTGCGAGCCCTGATCAAGGCCGAACAGCAACGCGGCCCCGACTTCCTGCGATTAGCCAATGCTCTCACCGCTCTGTACCCAAAAGGCAGCGAGGAGAAGCGTCTTGTTGAAGCTATGCTTTACGCGGTCCCGGCGTAGGAGTTGAGCAATGCCCGGTCGACATCTAAACGATACGGAGCGTCACTTACTGGATCTGTGGAACAGCAACTACGGCCCTTCATTACGTTCGGTCGAAATCACCGATGGTGTACCACTCCGGGGAATGCATGGTATCGTTCTTGACTTGCGATATCCTCTTGTCGTAATCGCCGGAAAGAACGGCACAGGCAAATCTACGTTACTTGCCTGTATCGCTTGTGCATATCGCAATTCATCAGCCTATGTAACCCATTTCTTGCACACGAGATGTTTCAATTTCAACGACCTGTTTGCCAACACCCCTTTGGACACGGACATAACTAACGTGAAAGTGCGTTGGACTTATCGCACGGCAGACAGGTCAATCAAAATGGCCGAGGCCACAAAGGGACCGTCGCGCTGGCGCGGCTACCAAAAGCGCCCAGATCGGGCCACGGATTTCATCGGTTTGATCCGGGCACTTCATCCGAGCGAACTGAGGGTACTGCGTGGCTATTTCGGCAGGAATGCTGTCCTTGCTCCCGCGAGTTTGAGCGCTACTCACAAATCGACGGTATCATCCATAATGACCCGCAACTACGAGGACGTACAATGTGAGGTGAAAGGACGATACTCTCTGCATTTTCTTCAGGTCGAAGGAACTCGCTATTCAGGCTTCAACGCGGGTTCCGGAGAGGATATATCATGCCTAATATCGCGTGTTCTTCAAAATCTGCCTGATAGGAGCCTGCTTGTTATCGAGGAGATGGAAACCGGTCTTCATCCGGCGGCGCAGCGCCGATTGGTGGAACAACTGCTAAATGTCTGTTGGAATCGGAAAATTCAGATTGTGTGCTCATCCCACTCACAGACAATCCTGGAATCTGTACCGACACAGGCGCGCGTTCTCCTTACCCGCTGTGGCCCGACAATCCAGCCACGCTATGGTGTGTCTGTTGCCGAAGCCGTTAGTGAAATGGCTGAACTACCGGCAGACGAGATCTGCGTGTACGTCGAGGACGACGTGGCCAAGTGTATTGTCCTTGAGTCCCTTCCGGCGGAGACCCGAAAACGAATCCGGATAGTCACCTGCGGCGGGTGGGATGACGTGATCCGCTTCTTGAGTGTTTTTCGCAGAGACCCCAATCTTGGAAATGCTGTTGGCATCGTTGATGGGGAAAGAGATGGCAGAGATCAAGAACACCGTGAGTCACTCAATAGATACATGGGCGGCGGTGTAACTGAAGGAGACTGGACATGGCTGTCAGAACGCTTCCGCTGTCTTCCAGGGGGCGTGCCCCCGGAAGCCCTGTTTCGAGAGTTCGGGCGAGATCCGGCCTATTGTGACCTTGTGGCCAAAGAACTGAACGCCCAGCCACAAATGATCACCGACTTCTTCGCTACGTTTGTGAATAATGATGACCACGCCTTGCCCTATGAACTTGGGCAGAGAGTTGGTCATGATGAGGAACGAGCTCTCGTTGCTCTCGCACGCGCAAGCTGTATGCACAGGACAACTGACTTCCAGCAGATCGGGAGTTTCATCGCGGAGAGAATCGAAGAAGGCGCACATTAGTCAGTGACGGAGATGCGTAGATGGAACCTTGGTACAAGGTAGCAACACCGAGAAAGGAAGTTCGTGAAGGCCGCTCGTTCAACCCGGATGAGTTCGCAATAGCCTTGGAGCAGGTTGTCTCAGGCAAAGCGCCCAAGGACTACAGCGATCCGGTGGAGTTCTTCCGGCGAACGTGTTTCACACGAGCATTGCGCGAGCACGCCGGGATGGTTCTAAAAAGGCTTGCAGGCAGGACGGACAATACAGCCCCGGTCCTCACGCTCATCACCCAGTTCGGCGGCGGCAAGACGCATACACTCACGACCCTGTACCACATAGCCAAGAGCGGCAGCCTTCTCTACAAGAATTCACAGACATCGGACATGCTCTCGCGGGCCGAGTTGCCGACCGTCGAGAACATCAAAGTCGCTGTCTTCGTCGGCAACGCATGGGACCCCCGCGACGGGCATGAGACGCCGTGGATTGACGTGGCCCGCCAGCTTGCGGGTGACAAAGGTGTCGCCGAACTTGGCAGTGCCGCCAAAACTAACCCGCCCGGCACAGAGGCACTCGGCAGAGTCTTCCAGGCCGCAGGTGGACCTGTCCTTGTGTTGTTCGATGAAGTGTTGAACTTCGTCAACCGCCACCGGAATCTGGCCGACCCGTTCTACGCGTTCATCCAGAATCTCACGGTTGCCATGACAGGGGCCACCGGGGGAGCGGCAGTCATCAGTCTGCCCCGCAGCCAGGTCGAAATGACCGAGTGGGACCAGCAATGGCAGGAGAAGATCACCAAGGTCGTTCGACGCGTCGCCAAGGACTTGATCGCCAATGATGAGACTGAAATCAGCGAGGTTGTCCGAAGGAGGCTCTTCGAGGATATCGGCAGCGACCGCATCAGGAAGAACGTGGCGAAAGCCTATGCCGACTGGTGCTTTGAGAGACGAGCACAGTTGCCGCCCGAATGGACGGCGGTGGACACGGCGTCTACAGAGGCCAAGGCACGAGAGTATCTGCGGGAGCGATTCGAGACCTGCTACCCATTCCATCCCGCCACGCTGTCAGTTTTCCAACGCAAGTGGAGTGTCCTTCCTCAATATCAGCAGACCCGTGGCACGCTTGCCATGCTGGCCCAGTGGATCTCGCTGTCCTACCAAGAGGGTTTCACGCACGCGAGACGAGAGCCATTGATTACTCTGGGCTCCGCACCGCTGGACGTGCCGGACTTCCGCAGCATCATCTTGGGACAGCTTGGAGAATCGCGGCTCGTGGTTGCCATCGACACAGATATCTCCGGACGCCAGTCGCATGCGCGAGCTCTCGACGCGGATACCAAGGATGCTCTCAGCGGAGTGCACCGACGTGTTGCCACGACGATTCTGTTCGAGTCATCCGGCGGGCAGAAAGATAAGATTGCCCATCTGCCGGAGCTTCGCTTTGCCCTGGGCGAACCTCAGATAGACACCACGTCTATCGACACCGCAGCCTTTGCCCTCGAAGCGAGAGCGTTCTTCATCCGCAAGGTGGGATCAGATGGATTCCAAATCCGCTATCAGCCGACGCTCAAGAAGGTGGTCAGCGACCGCCGAGCCTCTCTTGATGAAGCGACCGAAATCAAGCCTGCCATGCGGACTCTGGTCGACAAAGAATTCCGCCGAGGCACTACGGTCCCCCTTGTTCTGTTCCCGGATGATGGGGCTTCGATCCAGGATTCTCCAAAGCTGACTTTGGTCGTGCTTGACCCGGAATCCGAGTGGACTGGCGAAGAATCATTCACACAGCGGATTCTCGAATGGACCAAACACCGGGGGACTTCGCCCCGGCTATACCCAGGCTCACTCATCTGGTGCCTCAAGAAGCCCGGCCGCGATCTGCGTCAGAAAGTCGAGCTTTGGCTCGCATGGAAACGGGTGGCAGACGAGATCAGCCATGGAACCCTTGGAGGTGACTTTGACCGAGCCGACTTGGCAGGCATCCATTCCAGTGTCGCCGACGGGGAGGAAGCCGCGAAGGATGAGGTTTGGGGGGGATATCGCTACGTCCTGCTTGCGGACAGCACGGACCCACGCGGATTGAAGTGTATCGATCTAGGCGCAGGCCATTCCAGCAGCGGAGAGACCCTTTGCGGAAGGGTGATAGCCACCCTGAAATCTCAGGCCCTTTTGAATGAGACTGTTGGCGCAGGGTATCTTGAGCGGAATTGGCCGCCTGCTTTGAAAGAAAGCGGTGCTTGGCCCCTCACGAGCTTGCGGCAGAGCTTTCTTAACGGCTCTCTCACCAGGCTCCTGGACCCGGACGTGGTACTCCGGAGGAAGATCGCGGAGTTTGTGGCGAAGGGGGATTTCGGTCTTGCTTCAGGCCCCCAGGCGGGCGGCTCCTACGACCATTTCTGGCACGGGGAGCCCATACCCCCGAGGAAGTGGCCTTTGAGAACGGCGTCTTCCTTCTAACGAAAGCAAAAGCCGAAACCTTGAGGAAGAAACCCTCTGCTGGGTCGAAGCCTCAACCGACTCCCTCGACCGGGCCAACGGTCCCGCAGGGGCAAACGCCAACATCCCAGCCAGAGGCCAATGGTCCGCCGCAGCCGTCTTCGCGGACATTCCGCATTTCAGGCAACGTCCCCCCTGAAATCTGGAATCGACTTGGCACAAAGGTCATACCGAAGCTTCGGACCGGAGCCGATCTGCGGATTACCGTCGAATTTGCGGTCACCGTCGATCAATCCCAGTCGGAGAGCTTCCGCACTGACCTACAGCAGATATTGCAGGACTTGGGCCTTAGTGACACCGTCACCGTTGACTGACCCAATCTCTTGAGACTGCCCGCGGCCGTCACGTGACGTAGACGCACGACTCGTAACCCGCCGGTCAGCAGTGGGCGAACAGTCACGTTCTGCACCGTCAACGCTGAATTCCCCGCTCTATCCGCCGCCCATCGGATTCAAGTGCCCGATACTTCTGCAGTTCCTCAGAGAAGCTCCCTTCTTTGAGGTCCACCCCGTCCGACTCCCTCTCAAGCGTCAGCACGCGGCATTCCTCTTCGAGGAACGGCCGCAATATCTGCCGTCGTAGCCGTAGGGCCTCGACCGGCACCGGGCCGAGCCCGGCTGTTCGCCGTGCCCGGTTCACGGCCCGGAGGATGTTCAGAAACTGCCGCCGGACCGGAGCATAGGGTTCAAAGGGCAAGTCCCGGAATTCCTTCTGAATCTGCTCCACGGACCGATGCGTGCAGATATCGAGCAGGTAGCTCTTGATCATGCTGTACTGTTCGGGATGAATCCGTACCGACGCGTGCCATTTCCCGCGAACGCCCCGACGGTATCCGATGCTGTACCCGGCAAAACGAATCGGCTCCCGCCTGATATCCCGGATCTCAGGCCCTTCCGCTTCGTAGAACGGATGCCCCCCGGCCGTCGCGATCAGAACGAAGAACCGCTGACAGCGCAGATAGTGAACGTTTGCGAGCCCTTGCCCCTTCCGGCGGGCACGCCGCCATTTGCTGATGCCGATTCCGTATTTCTCCATGAGCTTGTGGTCCACAAGCTCCACATCCTTGTCCGGCGGGATGACCCCCGCCACATAGTACCAGTATCCATGTTGGACGTACGCCACCGCCAACTGCTGAACGAATCCATTCTCCGATGCCGCTTCATATCGATACACCATGACTCCCTCCACTGCTTACAGATGGGAATTGTTCTGGCACAATTCCCTAAAGCCCAAAGCTCAAAACCTCCAGCAAAACCCCCTTTCAACCTTCTCACACCGATGCTTTGAATAACCTTCGGGACCTCTGAATCCAGACGCCCAACAACCTCCTGCCCTGCATCACCCAGAAGTGCTAAATTCCTTTAATGGTAGAATCGCAATTCATAGGCGTTGCGGAGCAACAACCTTTGTGAACGACTGTTCACTCCTGCTACATCCAAGACGCAGCCAGAGCAGACCCGTCCTTCCGGACCGGTCTGCTCTGACCATGTAGCTCCCTTCACGGGATGCCGACCCGATTCCTGCTTCACAGGAAACCGGCCGACAGCTTCATCAATGCGGGGAAATGCACGTCACTGCTTTCGTGGTCGATATGTGCCCGGCACCACCCGTCAGCACTCGAACGGTCCATGACTGCCAGCCATGGACACGCTCCCCTTGCGGGGACTCCTACTTGCAGCACTCTCCCAGGCTGAGGCATTTCAAGCACCTGTCTGACCCGACAGGCACCGGACATCACTCCGGCCGCCCCAGTCCTTCCCCGGTTAGTGGTACTCTTCGCAAAAGCGGTCACGTCGCTTGACCAGTTCCCGTATGTCCAGGGCTCCCGCCCCGGCATAGTCTCCGCTCAGGGGCTCCTGAGCGATTTCTGGGGGCAGAATCTACCCTAACGTTGCATAAACATGGACGGGTCAGACGTTGGCTGGGATTTGATTGAGGATCTGTAACAGGCGCGTTTTGATCCAAGTGTTGGCACTGATCGTGAGTGTCAGAAGGCCTTGCGGCCGACTGAGGCGGC
>DATIKF010000190.1:0-2056 GCA_035477855.1 Dissulfurispiraceae bacterium | reverse complement strand
CGAACAGCCCGCGCCGGTATGGGTAAAGAAGGTGCGCCAGCGCAACCGAGAGCTTGAGAAAGAACTACGGGAAGCGCGCAAGAAGCTTGAAGAGAAGGAAGCGGCCAAGGCCGAGCCTGCCGTGGGTGAGAAGCCAACGCTTCAAGGCTACGACTACGATACAGACAAATACGAAACGGCTTTGACCACGTGGTACGACCGCAAGCGCAAGGCAGACGAAAAGGCCGCAGCGGCCAGGGCAGAGGCCGAGAAGGCAGAGAAGTCATGGGCGGAAAAGCTGGAAGCGTACCAGGAATCAAAGGCCAGCTTTAAGGCGGACGATTTCGACGAAGCCGAGGCGACCGTGCTTGAAGTACTCGACCAAACACAGCAGGGTATCATAGTCCACGGCGCGAATGACCCGACGCTTCTAATCTATGCCATGGGCAAGAACGAAGCCAAGGCCAAGGAAATAGCGGCAATTAAAGACCCGGTAAAGTTCGCGTTCGCTATTGCCAAATTGGAGGCGCAATTGAAAGTCAGCACAAGGAAACCGGCCACGCAGCCGGAAGGAAAGATAGTAGGCAACGCCCGGCCCTCCGGCACCGTCGATAGCACGCTAGCCAGGCTCCGCGCCGATGCCGATAGAACCGGCGATTATACCAAAGTCATAGCGTACAAGCGGTCTAAGGCTAAGGCTTGACAAAAGGCGCGTAATAGTATAGCATTAGCATTGGTTGTTGAGTGACAAAGAACGGAACTGATCACCGCCTTTGTTTCAACAATGCCATTGGCGGAGCATGGGTTGAATCCCCACCGTCAATGCTAGGCCGGCTCGTTGCGGCCAATAAATTGTGCCGGCGGACGCAAACCGAGATGCATGGCCGAAAGGCTAGAGAGTTTTTGAGGCGATTGCAGAAAGGTAATGCCTGCGCTCGCAAAGCGCTGTATTGCGGGTTCGACTCCCGCCGCCTCCGTAAACGGCTCGCTGACCGTATAAAACAGCAGTTTAATTGCCAACCGCCCGGCCTCAAAGGGTGAGATGTGAATGAACCTCCGTTGGAGGTGCTTCTAATCTTGCTTTTTGAGGTTTTACCATGGCTAACGAATTCAGCAAAGAGGAAAGGGTCGCGTTCGAGGATATCCTTGAAGGATTCCAGGATGCGCTCGTACTCTCTAAAAACGTGGCGGTATACAATACCGACCAGTCAATGATGGAGCGCGCCGGTAATGTGATATGGCGCCCTGAACCGTACATAGCGCAGAGCTTTGACGGCACCGACCAGACCTTGAACTTCAAGGACAGCACGCAGCTTAGCGTACCCGCTACCATCGGCTTTAATAAGTCCGTGCCTTGGGTGATGACTGCTACCGAGATGCGCGATGCGATTCAGGAAAACCGCCTGGGCGATGCTGCTAAGCAGAAACTGGCTAGCGACATTAACCGCGCCGTCATGGACGTTGCCGCCCTTCAGGGTTCGCTCGTAGTGGCTCGCGGCGCTGCGGCTACTGGCTTTGTGGACGTTGCGGCTATTGAAGCCGTCATGAACGAGCAGGGCATCCCCGATTATGACCGCTACTTGGCGCTCTCTACCCGCGACTATAACGGCATGGCCGCTGACCTCGCCGCTCGCCAGTATATGCCCGGCAAGCCCACCACCGCTTACGAGCGGGCCTATGTTGGCCGCATTGCATCGTTTGACACCTTCAAATTGGACTATGCCGTCAGACTTCTGGCCGCCGCTGCCGGTGGTGGTATTACCATTTCCACCCTTGCTGGTGGAGGCAACGTATACGTCCCCGAAGCTACCAGCGTAGCTGCAACCGGCGAGCGTGCAAACGTCGATAACCGCTTCCAGACCGTTACATTCTCATCCAATGTTGGCATGGTAGCTGGCGACTGTTTCACCATTGCCACCGTCGAATCGGTGCATCATATCACCAAGCAGCCCACCGGCGTACTCAAGACCTTCCGCATCATAAGCGTAGGCGCGGCGAATACGTGCGTTATATGCCCCCCGATCATATCCGGCCAGGGCGGCACCGATGCCGAGCTTCAGTACCAGAACTGCTTTGT
>DATIKF010000189.1:0-24188 GCA_035477855.1 Dissulfurispiraceae bacterium | reverse complement strand
TTGCAGAATGCCCCGCGGCTTGCCGCGTGGGATGAATGCTGCTTCCATCCGAAATTCCTTCGTGTACCGCCCTCGCGGGATTCGCTCCATGCTCCACCTCCATCTCGTATTGTACCCGAGACTTTGGGGGCTTCTTTTTTCGGCATACGTCACTTTGCATTTCTGGGCGGTGCGGTTGCGATGTTCGGTGCCCGACTCGCCGACGGCTGACCGAGCGGCCATGGGCTGAGCGGGTCGCTCCAGCTGGCAGTCAGCGGTTTTGTTGCTCTTGTCTGTTTTTTTGTCGGCGGAATTATCTCCGCCCGCATCCTGTACGGAGGAGGTGAGCGTCGATGAATCCACTTCTTTATGGACTGATTACCGGTGTACTGTTTGGTTTCCTGTTACAACGCGGCGGCGTGCTCAGATATGAGCGTCAGATCGGGGCACTCAGACTGATGGATATGACCATTCTGAAATTCATGCTCTCCTCAATCATCGTTGCCATGGTCGGTGTATACATCCTCAAGGATATGGGCCTCGTAAAGCTGAACCTGAAGCCGACCATCCTCGGCGCTCAGATTGTCGGCGGGCTTATTTTCGGCCTGGGATGGGGAGTGCTCGGTTACTGTCCCGGCACACAGATGGGAGCGCTCGGAGAGGGACGCTGGGATGCAATTTGGGGCATCATGGGCATGTTGCTCGGTGCTGCGATTTTCGCAGAGGTTTTCCCTCTCATGAAAGCGACCGTGCTTACGTGGGGTGTTTACGGCAAGATAACTGTGCCCCAGATTCTCGGCATAAACCACTGGGTCATTATTGTGCCGTTCGTCAGCGTCAGCATCGGACTGTTCCTCTGGTTTGAAAAGAAAGGATTGTAAGACGAAGTTCTCACTTTCCGATGCGGAATGGGCTACCCGGATCCTTTTTTCTGTTCTTTTGCCAGCGCTACGCAGTGGGTGAAGGGAATTCTGAAAAAGCGCATGCAGCCGTTGCAAGAGATGCAGTCAGCCTTTTCTTTGCCGGCACGCATGAGATTCGGCAGATCAGGCTCACGGACAAGCGTGCGCGAGAGTGAGATGAGGTCTGCATCTTCCGCCTGCAGTACTTCCTCCATGAGCGAGCGGGACTTAAATCCGCCGACCAGCATAACCGGTACCTGAAGCGACTGCTTGAATTGCCGGCTAAACCTGCGGAAATACGCCTCCTGCTCTATCGTCTGAATACCCGGTTTCACCGTTACCTGTCCTGCTTCATACATGCCGCCGCTCACTTCGATGGCGGTGATATCCATATTTTGCAGGCGAAGTCCAATACGGATGCTTTCATCAATGTCGAGTCCGCCTGCAACAAAATCTGCAGCATTGAGCTTGATCATAACAGGAAAGCCGCCTCCCGCCTCTTTGCGCATTGAGATGATGATTTCTTCAAGAAAATGAAAGCGCCGCTCTTCATCGCCTCCCCAGTAATCGTCGCGCCGGTTCGTATGCGGAGAAAGGAATTCATTTGCCAGATAGCCGTGAGCAGCGTGTATCTGCACCCCATCAAACCCTGCGAGTGCTGCGCGCCGTGCAGAGGCGCCAAAGGCATCGATCATTTCCCAGACCTCTTCGTGCGTCATTTCCTGAGGGGTAAGTTTGAGGGTCGGTTCATAAACCGGCGACGGAGCAATCGGAGATCGTCCTGCCAGAAGGGAAGGGAAAGACTGTCTGCCTCCATGAGCAAGCTGAAGTACTATTGTCCTTCCGATCGCATGAACAGCGTCGGACAAGAGGTTGAGCTTTTTGACGTAAAAGTCGTTATGAATGCAGATCTGCTGTGGCACAGATCTTCCGGTGGTGTGTACAAGGGCATTGCCGGTGATGATAAGTCCGGCGCCGCCCCGCGCAAGGTCTTCGTACATGCCGATTAGTTGTTCGGTCACGAATCCGTCTTCATCAGCCATTTTTTCATACGTAGCGGAGCGGACAATGCGATTCGGGAGCGCAAGGGGGCCAAGCTGAAACGTCTCAAACAGTTTCATTTCTTCTGCAACCTCGCAGCAAATTTTATTGCTTCTATCATACTTGACGGATTTGCTTCGCCTTTCCATGAGATGTCATATGCGGTGCCGTGATCAGGGGATGTTCTTATAATCGGCAGTCCCACGGTCACATTGACTCCTGAGTCAAAGGCAATCATTTTCAACGGAATCAATCCCTGGTCGTGATACATGCATACGACGATGTCAAACTCACCCTTGTAGACTCTGTGAAACAGCGTATCAGGCGGAAACGGTCCTGCAACGGCAACGCCTTCAGCTTCCGCTGCCGCGATTGCCGGAAAGATTGATGTCTGCTCTTCATCCCCGAAGATGCCGGCCTCACCGGCATGAGGATTCAGGCCTGCGACCGCAATGCGCGGCTCTGCAAGGCCAAGCATGCCGCACGCTTTTTTTGCGAGGCGAATGGTTTCCAGAACACGATCTGCAGTGATAAGTGCCGGGACATTTCTCAACGCTGTATGTATGGTGACAAGAATGACTCGTATAGGACCGCCGCAGAGCATCATAGCGTAATGCTGTGTGCCGGTGAGTTCCGCAAGCATTTCGGTATGACCCGGCCAGGCATAGCCGGCCATTTTCAGTGATTCCTTGCTGATAGGTGCCGTGACAATTGCATCGATCGCCTTTGCCTTTGCCAATTCAACAGCTTTTCGGATGTATGAAACGGAAGCATGACCGCCCTCAGCACTCGGTGCATTCCTGGTAAACGCAAACGTCGGGATCGCTCCGGTGCCGATGAAATCGCATAATCCGATATCCAGCTCGATGCCGAGCATTTCGCAGGCAGACTCGATAACCGGCTTGTCGCCGATAAGGAGCGGACGGGTTATGCCGGCAACGGCCCGCAGGGACTTCAAAGTTACTTCCGCGCCAACGCCGCCGGGATCACCCAGCGTTATCGCTATTCTCTTCTTCATGGTACTGTCTATTATCCATCAGATAAAGAGACCTGTCAAAAAGAGCAACCTTTCTGTGTCCAATCTCTATGGGAAAAATATCCGGACTTTCATCATCATACTCTCTGAATCACTTTTTTGAAAGGAGCAGGCAAATAGTCCTTCCTTTCAGGTTGTTGCTGACAGCAAGCGTACACTGCACATGAAGTCAATTGAACGTCGAGTCATATCTGGAGCCCAGAAATAACGCATTGACTTCTGACCGCGTGCTTCATTAAAGTAAACAACACAGTATCTGAACAGGGAGTTCAGAGTGCCGCCGAAGCGGCAGTTATTGCAGAAATGACAGAGTGAATAAAGCCACGAAGGCTGAAGCGCCAGAAGGTGCGGTCTTCGTGGCTTTTTTATTTCAGGAGGAAGCGCATATGGCCATTGCCGGTTATTGCACTGCATTTATTGATTACTGGGAGCAGAACGCCCGCTGGTATCAGCTCTGGGTGGAACACAGCAACTATCATGAGCTGATTCTTCATCATCTCCTGAAACATATACAGCCGCACTGGCGGGTTCTGGACATGGGAGCAGGCAACGGCATTCTTTCACTGCCCCTTGCAGCGATTGGGTGCGAGGTGACGGCGATTGAACCGTCGTCGGCAATGCGTCGTCTTTTTTTCAGGCAAGCCTGGCGTTGTGGAATAGGCCATGTTCGGGTTGATGAACGTTCGTGGTCACAAGTTTCTTGCTTCGACTATAGCGGGTGCGATCTTATTATCGCCTGCAATTCACTGCATGTCTGTGAGGAAGGCATGATAGATGCGTTCCGGCGGATCCTTGCCATGAGACCCCGCAATATTTTCGTAGTAACCGAAATGGGAGGCGATGTGCTCCAAACCTGTGCCGACAGTGGTGGCTATGCTCTGTGCTGGAGCAATGAGTATGAAATGCTGAGTCCGCATGTCTACCATTCGCTTGCTGAAGCATTTGAGTATTGGCGGTTTGCGTCTCAGACCGGCGCCAGACAGCTCGATGAACATGCCTTCGCATCGCGTCTTCGCATATCGCAGGGGCATTGGTATCTGGACGAGAATGTCAATGTTTCTCTCCTTTGGTGGAAAGACAGCGAGAATGGATAATCGCGGTATTTTCTCAACCATACCCGGCAGCAATTCTCCTGCTGCCTCTCCGGACGAGATGCACGGTCCTGACCGTGCATCTCGTCACTTTATCGCGCTGCACGGATGAATATTTACAACCATAACAGGGGCCTGAAATGGACTGGCTGAAAGAGGTAGTTGAATACGGCGTTATCGGCTTGCTTATGCTGCTGAGCGTTGTTGCAGTTGCGATAGCAGCAGAGCGCTATCTGGTAATGAAACGCATACGGATTGAGGACTATGCAGAGAAGCAGGCGCTGGAACTTGAGCTTACGAAGAAACTGCATCTCATCGCAACGATCGGCAGCAATGCACCGTATATAGGGCTGCTCGGCACCGTCTTCGGCATTATGCTCACATTCTATTCAATGGGACAGTCAGGCTTCATGGACAGCACAAAGATCATGCTTGGCCTTGCCCTTGCGCTCAAGGCGACCGCGGTCGGCCTTATGGTGGCGATACCTTCGATAGCGTGTTACAACATGCTGTTACGGCAGGTGAAGGTTCTTATCATGCAATGGGAAATAAGAGATGAAAGAACAAGAGTTTGACTATATAAACGTCATACCGTTTGTCGACATCATGCTGGTGCTTTTGACCATCGTGCTGACGACGTCGACGTTTATCGCAACCGGCGTCATTCCGGTGGAGCTGCCGAAAGTTGCCAAAAAGCACGAGGATACCCTGAAGACGCGTACAGTCGAAATAGACAGGTCTGGACAGATTTTCGCAAGCGGGCGGCAGGTGACCATTGACGAACTCTCGGCTGTATTGAAAGGGGAGAGCCGGGAGGTGCCGGTTCTTATCAGGGCTGACAGGGACGTAACCCTGCAGAGCTTTGTCGATGTGATAGACCTTGTGAAGCGGATGGAATTCCGCAAGGTCAGCCTTCAGACCGTGGAGCGGCGATGAAAGAACAAATCCGGGGATTTCAGCTCTCTTTTCTGGCACATATCATCGTGGTTGCGGGTCTATGGGCATTAAGCATGTCGGCTGTGACCGTATCGCGTCCGATAGAGATTGATTTCGGCATGGTGAAGGAAGATGCTCCGAAGGCTGTTGAGCAGACGCGGCATGTCCGCAAGGAGCCGGCGAAGACATTTGCCCGCCCAGAGATAGTAGAACAGCAGCTGACGCCTTCTGTTTCTGAAAATGCGGTGCCGGTAATGACACCGAAGCCTGTCGCGGCTGAAGAATCACGAAATAGTCCCGCGCCGGGGGCTTCGGCTGCGGTCAATCGCGGATCACTAGAAAATGTTGCTTTCGGCAGTGTCATGGGGCCGAATTTTCTCCACCGTCAAACGCCGGTCTATCCTTTTTTAGCAAAACGAATGAACAAAGAAGGAAAAGTGGTGCTTCGACTGACAATAGACGAACACGGGAGACTGGTGAATACGGAAGTTGTTGAGGCTTCCGGCTTCGGTTTCACTGAAGCTGCTGTCGATGCGGTGAAGAAGTCCACGTATCGTCCCGCGAAGCGTGACGGCGTTGCAGTTTTGTCGCGGGCTATCTTGCCGATACGGTTTGAACTGAAAACAATGAATTAAGGACAGAGGCAGGCGAAGCCTTTGGCGAGGGTGCCTGCCCCGTCCCGGAAGAGATGCCAAAGCACCATTCCGCCATTATTGTAGCAGATGGCGGCGGTGCCGGCAAAGGAGGAATGGTTGTGAGAAAGACATTGGCGGCACTTGTTGCCGTATCAACACTTCTGTTTGCAGGTCTGGCTTATGCATCTGACGCACAGGCGCCGCAGGAACAAAAAGAAGTGAAGGATGTGAAGGTTCCCGAAGCGAAACTCGACGAAGTCGTTGTAACCGCGACGCGAACCGAAAAGAGTATTGAGACAGCGCCGGGCAGCTTTTCGGTCATTACCAGAGAGGATCTGGACAATAAAAATGTGAAGTCGCTGGATCAGTCGTTGAATCTTCTTCCTGGTGTTTTCAACAAGACCGGAAAGAGTTTTCTGGAAACGACGTCGAATATCAGTATCCGCGGTATCCCTGATGACAAGCGGGTTCTTTTCCTGCTGGACGGCGCCCCGCTTAATGACGGCTATACGGGAGGCGTAAATTACTCTTATTACAGCTTGGACGATATTGAGCGAATTGAAGTTGTGCGGGGGCCGTTTTCGAGCCTTTATGGCGGGTCTGCCATGAGCGGTGTCGTGCAGGTTATAACCCGGATGCCGGAAAAACAGGAGTTTATGTTCAAATCCGGCTACGGTTCCGGCTGGGATCGCGGCACGGCACCGGATGACCTGCGGACGATATCTCTCTCATGCGGCAACAAGTTCTTCGATAAACTCAGCATATACGGGAGCTACGGTTATCGGGCGACGAACGGCTATGCCACCGATTTCAACATACAAAGCACAGCACCGCCGGCAAATGTTACCGGCTGGTCGCCTACAACCAACAATCGGGGCGATGTCCGGTACCTCGTCGGCGACAAGGGCGATAACAGGTGGTGGGACGATCATATTACGCTCAAGGCTCAGTACGAATTCACGAGGACGACGAAGCTCTCATTATCATTCCATCGCGGCAGGTACGAGTACAATTACGACGAGCCGCACACTGACCTGACAAGCACGACGACCGGGCAGCCGGTCTATAACTATGGCACGGTCGCGCAGGGAACTTACCTTGGGGCGATGGGCGGAAGCGAGCAGAATATTTATTCCGCAGGGTTCGAGACCGAAATAGCGAAGGTGAAGACGAAGCTGTCGCTGTCGCTCAACGACCGGGTTAAAAACTGGTATTCGACCGTCTGCCGAGGCACGACTACCGGCTGCACAGCAGCTCAGGTTGCCACGTTGAGCGGTGGACCCGGGTATCTGAGCGAAAGCCCGATGCAGGTCTTCAATGCCGATCTTCAGTTTACCGTGCCGCTTTTTGAAAAGCACCTCCTCACTTTTGGAGGCGCATACAGACACGGCTCCGCGGACATCACCGAGACGTTTCTGACAAGCTATAAAGACGAAGACACGAAAACGGTCGAAAAATACAAGGCTGAAGGAAAAGACCATACCTATTCCGCCTTTGCCGAAGCGGAGATAGCCATCTTGAATAATCTTACCGCGTACATAGGCGGGCGGTATGACTTCTGGGAGACCTTCGACGGGTATATAATGGACAGAAATGCGGCGACGGGTCTTCCCAAGGCAGGGTATCCGAAATCGTATGAATCCCGTGATGCTTCTGCTTTCAGTCCTAAGCTTTCGCTTGTCTATAAGCCATTCAGCGCCACAACCTTGCGGGCCTCGGCAGGCAAGGCCTTCAGATCTCCGTCGGTTTATGACCTTTACCGTACGTGGGTTTCTTCAACAGGGACCACGTGGGCTGCAAATCCCAACTTGAAACCGGAAACTGTGAAGTCGTGGGATGCCGGCATCGAGCAGGGCCTCTGGCAGGGAGCGAAGATCAAAGCTGGTTATTTCGAGAATCACATGGAAGACCTTATATACCGAAAGACGGTGACCCCTACGCTGCGGGAATTTGTCAACGCCGGCAAGGCAGAAAGCAGAGGAGTCGAATTTGAGATTGAGCAGAAGTTCGGCAAATGGCTTACACTCTTTTCGAATTATACCTACACCGACGCAAAGGTCAAAGAAAACGAAGCGAATCCGGATTCGGTTGGGAAACGTCTGACGCAGGTGCCGCAGCATATGTTCAATGCGGGCGCATCGGCTGTGCATGGGTCGGTCAGCGGTTCATTGACGGGTCGCTATGTCAGCAAGCGGTATGCAAACGATACCAATAACGATGTTGCTAATAATGTATTTACTTCCTACGATCCGTATTTTGTTGCTGATGCAAAGGTATCGTATCAGGTTGCCAGGCATTCTGCGCTCTCGTTCTCGGTCGACAATATTTTTGATAAGCAATATTTTGGCTATTATCCGGCTCCCGGCCGAACCTGGTTTGCCGAGCTGAAAATTAAGTTGTGAAGGAGCTTATCATCGGCAGATTCCTTGTTTCCGCTATTTTCTGTGTCCTGGGCCTGACGGTTTCTGTTTGCGCAGAAACCGTCACCGCCAGGGACAAGATGGGTCGCCAGATAAGCGTGCAGACGCCGGCAAAACGGGCAGTTTTTTTCCAGACGTATGAACTGATTCCTGCGCTTGGCATTTGGGATCGGGTGGTCGGTATCGGCAGATTTGCCTATCAGAACGATCTGATGAAAGCGACTAAGCCTGATATCGAAAGGATCATTCCGTCAGTCGGCAGCGGCACCGACATCAATATCGAAGCGCTCATGAAGCTGAAGCCCGAGCTGGTTATTACCTGGACTTCCAGGCCCGAAAATGTGCGGCACATGGAAGAGAAGGGGCTGAAGGTTTTTACCATCTACCCCGAAAGTCTGCAGGAGCTGTATGATGACATGCTGTTTCACGGCAAAGTGTTTGGCCGGGAAAAAAGGATGCGCTCTGTCATTGCCGAAATGGATCGTGTATTTGAAACAGTGAAAAAGCGGGTGAAAGATATTCCGGACGCCCAGCGCCGGAAAGTGATGTGGGTCGGTTCGCGGCCGACTTCGGTTGCATGCGCAATAGGCGTGAACAATGATGTCATCACCATGATCGGCGGGATTAATCCGGCATCTGCATTCCAGCAAAGAAATATCGACGTCTCGATGGAGCAGATTATCGCATGGAATCCGGACATCATCTTCATCTGGGGTAATGCGAAATACACGGCACAGGAGATAATGAACAATCCGCAGTGGCGGTTTGTGAAGGCAGTGAGAGACAAACGTGTGTTTAAGGCTCCGGAGTGGTCAACATGGTCGCCGCGGCTTGCTCCGGTCGTGCTATGGATGGCCGCCCGCACCTATCCGGAGCGTTTCCTGGATGTCAATATCGAGAAAGAATCTGACGTGTTCTATCGAAAAGTTTTCGGTGTTCCGTTCAGCAAGGTGAAGGGCTTTGCAGGCTAACCCCTATACCGTGGCGGCAATTACGGCGGCCCCGTTTATCGCAGCATGGGCAGCGCTCTTTCTCGGCGCATATAATCTGTCGCCACTGGCGGTGCTGAAAGCACTGGCCGACGCGCTTTCGCTGTCCGGCATTTCGGCGGATTCGCCGGAACAGGCGATTATTCTGGATATACGACTGCCCCGCATTCTGCTTGCCGGACTCGTCGGCATAGCCCTTTCAGTGTCGGGGGTGACGTTTCAGGGCATTTTCCGCAATCCGCTGGTTGACCCCTATATTCTCGGCATATCGGCTGGAGCTGCGCTCGGCTGTGCGCTCTCGGTCGGGTTCCTCCCGCATCTTCCTGTGCAGATCATGGCTTTTGTGTTCGGCGTGCTCGCTGTCTTTCTTGCATACTCTATGGCAAAAACAGAGGGCGAGGTATCGCGGCTTCCGCTGATTCTGTCGGGAGTTATCATGTCGGCGTTCTTTATGGCGATGGTGTCGATCGTGAAATTTCTGGTCGAACCGATGAAGCTCCAGAATATCGTCTTTTGGCTCATGGGCAGCTTTTCGCTTGCGGACTGGAAACTGGTGAGCATCGCAGCCGGCGGCATGGCGGTGGGACTGGTGCCGATTGTTCTTATGCGCTGGCGGCTCAATGTGATGAGTATGGGGGAAGATGAGGCACGGGCGCTCGGCATTAATGTGAAGCGGGACCGACTCATTTTTGTTGCGGCTGCGACGCTGATTGTCAGCATTGCGGTGTCTGTCAGCGGTATTATCGGCTGGGTCGGCCTGATGGTGCCTCATCTGCTCAGGATGATAGTCGGGCCCGACCACCGGCGCCTTCTTCCCCTCAGCATGGCCGGCGGGGCGGCATTCATGATCATGGCTGACACCATTGCCCGCAATCTGACAAACTACGATATTCCGGTGGGAATTATCACTGCGATTACCGGGGCGCCGTTCTTTGTCTATCTCATGAAAAAGGGCGGCAAGGAGAGCTGGGGCAAATAGATGCTTTCGATAGAGAACCTTACATTCCGTCATGCCCGGGCAGAAGCCGATGTAATTCATCGGGTGACGTTTGATGCTGACGCCGGCGCAATTACGACAATACTCGGCCCGAACGGTTCGGGCAAGACAACCCTTTTCCGGTGCATTGCGGGCCTCTGGACTGTTCAACAGGGAAGCGTGCGCTTCGGTGGACAGGATATGACCGCTCTTTCGGCTCATGACCGAGCACGGCTTCTTGCCGTTGTGCCGCAGGATCACGAGCCGCCGTTTCCCTATTCTGTTTTCGATATTGTGCTGATGGGCAGGGCAAGTCATGTGGCGATGTTCTCGGCTCCTTCGGAGAACGATCTGACTGCCGCCCGTGAGGCGATTGAAAGTGTCGGCATTGCACATCTTGCCGAGCGGCCCTATACGAAGATCAGCGGCGGTGAGCGTCAACTCGTGCTGATTGCCCGTGCGCTCGCTCAGCATTCACCGGTCCTTATTCTTGATGAGCCGACGTCACATCTGGATTTTCGCAATCAGCTACTGGTGCTTCAAAAAGTGCGCTCGATCGTCATCGAAAAAAAGCTGGCGGCCCTGATGACGCTGCATGACCCGAATCTTGCCATGCTCTTTTCGCACAAGGTAATTCTGATAAGCGAGGGGCGGATACTGGAAGCGGGGAGTCCGAAGGCGGTAATTACCGCCGCAAATCTGCTTGCCATGTACGGCATTGATGTTTCCGTCGTAAGCAATAACGGCGTCGGTTTTATCTGTCCGAACATAACGCATCCGGTCAGCGAGGCGGTGCAATGATTGAGCTGACCAGCCTCTCGAAAACCTACGGAGCCCTTCGGGCAGTCCGGGAAATTTCGCTGTCTGTCGCCCGCGGGGAAGTCTTCGGCCTGCTCGGGCCGAACGGGGCAGGAAAGACGACAACCATCAGGATGCTGACGCTCATCACGCACCCGACCTCCGGAAGCGCATTGATTGACGGGCTTTCGATTGCCACCGATAAACAGGAGATTAAGCGGCGTATCAGCGTGGTTCCGCAGGAGAACAATCTTGATCGCGAACTGACTGCCTATGAGAACCTTCAGATTTACAGCATGCTTCATGGCTTGCCTGACTGCCGGCAGAAAATACAGGAGTGTCTTCAGCTGGTGGAGCTCTGGGATCGGCGCGACAGCCTGATCAACAAATTTTCAGGCGGCATGCAGCGCCGTTTGCTGATTGCGCGGGCATTGCTTACGAATCCGACTGTGCTTTTTCTGGACGAACCGTCAATAGGACTGGATCCGCAGATACGTCGGCAGATGTGGGATATCATCCGCAAGACAAGGATGGACGGTCGCACCGTTGTGCTGACGACACACTATATCGAGGAGGCCGAGGCGCTCTGCGATCGGGTGGTCATTATGGCGAAAGGCTCGCTGATCGTTCTCGATACCCCCGCGAATCTTTTGGCAATGGTTGGAGAGTATGTGGTCGAGTATGTAAACGGTGAGGGGAAGCTGATTCAGCAGATATGCAGGGACCGCGAGGAAGCGCATGCCGCGGCGCAGGGCAGGGAGTGCTGTGTCACGATACGGAAGTCGAATCTGGAAGATGTATTCATCAAGCTGACGGGAGGCCGTATCGAATGATACGCTTTGGCTGGTATCCGGTATTCCTGCGTGAGATGCTGATGTTCCGGCGAAAGCTGATGAAGCTCGGCTACCTTTTCTCCGCAATGGTGGTGCCGATCATCTATCTTGTCACCTTCGGGCTTGGGCTCGGCAGAAATGTCCAGATTGGGGGCGGAGATTATCTTAACTATCTGCTGCCAGGACTCGTTGCCATGAGTTCCATGAATAATTCCTACACCTGGGTTGCAAGCGCACTCAATCTGAACCGTATTTACTTCAAGACCTTTCAGGTCTTCGTGCAGGCTCCGATCAGTTCGTCGTCAATCATGATTGGTGAAGTGCTGGCGGGAATGGTAAAGGGACTCTTCGCATCATGCCTGATCCTGATTGTCGGATTTGTCATTTCACGGGATTTTTCGGTCACTCTGCTGTTTGTCGTGACGCTCCTGCTGAACTGTTTTCTTTTCGCCTGTCTCGGCGTCATCGTCGGCATGGTGACGAAATCTCATGAAGATACTTCTACCTACAACAATTTCTTTATTCTGCCGATGGCGTTTTTCAGCGGCACATTCTTTCCAGTAGACCGGATGCCGGACGTTCTGAAATATCTCGTGTATGTTTTTCCGCTGACCCATACCAATATCGTCATCCGCAAACCGCTGCTGGACGGCGAAGGATTCATTTCGATACTTGTTCTCGTGCTCTATGCCGTGGTCTTCTTTGCCGCAGGGTCACGTCTTATCAGGAACTACAGTGAATAGCCAAAGGAGTGGAACATGAAGATATTCACCATTATGTGGTCCAATTATCTGCCGCTGGTTAAAGAGGCTGCGGACGAACTGCACCTGTCCCTCACCTCTTTTTCCACCAAACAGCTCAATACGATCCCTGCATTGATAGGCGAGGCAAAAGCGAGGCTGCGCGAAGCTGACTGCATTCTGCTTTACCGGACGAACGACACCTTCTGGGATGAAATAGAGCCGGAGATTCGTGAACTCCACGGGCGCATCCCCGTTGTGGTTGTCGGCAGCGACCCTTCATTCTGGGTTCTTTCGACAATTACGCCGGAACTGGTTGCAGCTGTATATCGCTATATGCTCTATAGCGGACAGAACAATATCAACAATATGATGAGATTTCTTGTGCATCAGCTGTTTGACCGGTCTGTTGCATTTTCGGAACCGGAGGCGTTGCCATGGCAGGGGATCTTTCATCCGGGACATGAAGAGGTCTTCAGTGATACCGAATCATTTCTTGCATGGTATCCGGCGTATCTGCCGAAACCGCCCGATCTATACGTCGGATTGCTCTACTCGCGGTCGGCGTGGGCGACCCGCAATATCGAGATTGAACGAGCGCTCATTGCTGCATTGGAGGCTCGCGGGCTTGGCGTAATCCCGGCATTTCTTTATCCGCTCAAGGACCCCGGTATCGGCAACCTGAGCGGGGTCGAAGTGGTCGAACGCTTTCTGGTTCGTGACGGGAAGTCTCTGGTGGGCGGCGTCATCAAGCTGACGAGCTTTTTCCTCGGCAACTCCCGCGGCGAGATAAAGGCTTTAGACGCACCGTCAGGGGTCGAGATCATGAAGCGGCTGAACGTTCCGTTGTTCTGTCCGGTCACCTCGTACTACAAGAATGCGGAGCAATGGCTGCATGACCCGAGCGGACTGGGCCAGCAGGTGGCATGGAACATCGCCATGCCCGAATTTGAAGGCGTAATCGAACCGATGGTCATCGGGGCTTCGCGGGGCATTGCCGACCCTGAACGGGAAGCTTATGAGGCGCTTCCGAACCGCATTTCCTGCCTTGCCGACCGCGTTCAGCAGTGGCTTGCTCTTCGCGGCAAGCCGAACCGAGGCAAGCGGGTAGCGTTTATCCTGCATAATAATCCCTGCGTATCGGTCGAGGCATCGGTCGGCGGCGGCGCGCATCTCGACACACTGGAAAGTGTTGCCGATATCCTGAAACGTCTGCAGAAGGAAGGATATGCTGTCGAGCCGCCGGCGGACGGCAAAGAACTGATAGAGACAATCATGAACCGCAAGGCGATATCCGAATTCCGCTGGACCACGATCGATGAGATCGTGAGCAAAGGCGGCGTTCTCGCCAGGATTCCGAAAGAGCGCTATGAAGTCTGGTTCAACGAACTCCCTGAAACAACCAGAATCCGCATATCCGAAGCGTGGGGCAATCCGCCGGGCGAGGAGAAGGACGGCATTCCCGCGGCGATGGTGCATGAGGGAGATATCCTCGTTACCGGAGTACAGTATGGCGATGCGGTTGTCTGCGCCCAGCCGAAACGCGGCTGCGCCGGCGCGCGCTGCGACGGACAGGTATGCAAGATCCTGCATGATCCCGACGTGCCTCCTCCGCACCAGTACATTGCAACCTACAAATGGCTTTCGCGCGACTTCGGGGTCGATGCCATCATCCATGTCGGCACGCACGGCAACGTCGAGTTTCTGCCGGGCAAGGCAACCGGACTCTCATCCTCATGCCTGCCGGATATCTGCCTCGACTCGATGCCGCACCTCTATATTTACAATGCCGACAATCCGCCGGAAGGAACCATCGCAAAACGCCGGAGCAAGGCAGTGCTGATCGATCACATGCAAACGGTGATGGTGAAGGGTGAACTGTACGGCGATCTTGATCAGTTGGCAAGATTGCTTGATGAATATGAACGGTTCCGGGATGCAGAGCCTGTGCGGGTCCATACCATTCAGCACATAATCATGGACCAGGCAAAGACGCTGAACCTGCTTGACGGCAAGGAGCTGACGCACGACAATTTCAGGGAACACGCCGGTGATTTACATGATGCCCTGCAGATGCTGAAGGAGATGCATATTCCCAAGGGCATGCATACGTTCGGCAGACTGCCGGAAGGAGAGAAGCTCGGCGACTTCGTGCATGCAATTGTGCGCTTCGATACCATGGAAGGCTCGCTCCGCTGGCTGCTGACACGGCTGATCGAACAACGCGGAGAGATGAATGATGAACAGGTGCAGGAACATGCGGATAACGAATGCAACCGAATCTGCCGGGAGATGGTAACCAACACATGCGAACTCCGGGCTGCGATTGAAGTGAACTATCCGGTTCCAAGTGACCTTTTGCACTACCTGCCGAATCTTCAACAGGCTATCAACGATATTATCCGGAATGTGCAGCGCACTGATGAGGTCGGCTCTCTGCTCAATGGGTTTAACGGCGGCTACATCGAGCCGGGACCGTCAGGGCTGATAACCCGCGGCCGACCTGATATTCTGCCGACAGGGCGCAATTTTTATTCACTTGACCCGAATCGCATTCCAACGCCGTCGGCCTGGGAAATCGGGAAGATGCTCGCACAGAAAACCCTCGACAAATATAGTGATGAAGAAGGTCGTTATCCCGAAACGATAGCTTTTTACTGGCAGTGTACCGATATCATGTGGTCCGACGGCGAAGGCATGGCGCAGATGATGTACCTGCTCGGTGCCAGGCCGCTCTGGAGCGGCAACGGACGACTGAAAGGCTTCGAGGTTATCCCGCTTGCTGAGCTCGGACGGCCCCGCATTGATGTCGCCATAAGGGTTTCGGGCATCACGCGCGACAACTTCCCATCTGCCATCGACGTTGTGGATGAGGTGGTGCAGCGGGTGGCGATGCTCGACGAGCCGCTTGATCAAAACTATGTCCGTCAGCATACCCTTGAGCGTCTCAATGGCGAATCGCCGGATGATGCTGAGGCCGTGCGTGCGGCGACGTACCGCCTCTTTGCGAGCATGCCCGGCACGTACCAAGCCGGCACGCAGCTTGCCGTGTATGCCTCGGCATGGAAGACTGAAAAGGACCTTTCGGATGTATTTCTCTTCTGGAACGGCTTCGCGTACGGCAAGAATGTCTTTGGCGTGCCGGCGCACAAGAGTCTGCAGGAAAATCTGAAGACGGTCGATGTCACCTTCAACAAGACCGTAACCGACGAGTATGACCTGACCGGCTGTTGCTGTTATTTCGGTACTCATGGCGGCATGATCAACGCTGCGCGGGTGCTTTCGGGCAAAGAGATCAAGAATTATTACGGCGATACGCGTGAGCAGGACCGTGTTTCGGTTCGGACGCTTACGGAAGAAATGCGGCGTATTACCCGCGGAAAGATTCTGAACCCGAAGTGGATAGATGGCATGAAGGAGCACGGATACAAGGGTGCCGGCGAGATCAGCAAACGGGTGGGGCGCGTCTACGGATGGCAGGCGACTGCGAAAGCAGTTGACGACTCGGTCTTTGAAGACATCACGAGAACATTCATGATGAACGAAGAGAACCGGAAGTTCTTTCAGGAAAACAACCCGTGGGCGCTGGAGGAGATCGCCCGCCGGCTCATCGAGGCGGTCGAGCGCAACCTCTGGAATCCGTCGCCCGATGTGCGTGAGGCGCTCCGTGAGCTGTATGTCGAGATCGAAGGCTGGATCGAAGAGCGCACGGGGGACATCAAGGGAGAGTTTCAGGGAGGAGCAATCGATATCATCTCAAAAGATGAAGTCGAGGGGTGGAAGAAACGCATGAAGGAGGTTTTGGGATGATATTCCCGTTTACCGCTTTGGTGAATCAGGAGGAGATGAAGACGGCGCTCATCCTGAATGTGATTGATCCGTCGATCGGCGGATTGCTTATCATGGGTGAAAAGGGGACCGGCAAGAGTACCGCAGTCCGGGCGCTTGCGGAACTGCTGCCCGAACTGGAAGCGGTCAAGGATTGTCCGTTTACCTGCGATGCGGAAGCCACCCTCTGTTCCGACTGCCGGGATATGCTGGCGCAGCAAGGGCATCTTCACCGTGAAGCACGCAAGATGCGCATGGTCGAACTGCCGCTGGGCGTTACCGAAGATCGTCTGGTCGGCACACTTGACATAGAACATGCGATCCGCCACGGCGAAAAACGGTTTGAGGCAGGCATTCTGGCCGAGGCTAACCGCAATTTCCTCTATGTAGATGAGGTGAATCTGCTGGAAGATCACATCGTCGATCTTATGCTCGACTCGGCTGCCATGGGAGTGAATACCGTGGAACGCGAAGGCATATCATTCGTGCATCCGGCGCGCTTTATCCTTGTCGGAACCATGAACCCGGAAGAGGGCGACCTCAGACCTCAGCTGCTTGATCGTTTCGGTCTGTGCGTATCGGTCACTTCCCTGCGGGATAAGAAACAGCGGGTAGAGATCCTCAAACGCAAAGCAGCCTTCGATGCGGCTGCTGACATATTTTATGCGGCATGGTCTGAAGAACAGGAGAAGCTTGCTGCGAAGATAGTCGCTGCGCGCCGGCTGATCGCTTCGGTTCCAGTGGATGATGCGGTGCTCGAAAAGATCGTGACGATAACTTCGGCGCTCAGCCTCGACGGACACCGCGCCGACATTGTGATGATGAAGGCTGCCCGCGCTATGGCCGCATACCGGGGGCTTACTGCAATTGGTTCAGAGGAAATCAAAGATGCCTCCTGGCTTGCGCTCCGCCATCGTCTGAAACGGCTGCCGTTTGAAGATGCCGGTGCCGAGCGCGACAAAGTGACCGCAGCACTCGCGCAGGTATGAGCTGTTCGTCCTTTGTCGGGCATGATGAGGCGAAGCGAGCGCTGGTACTCAATGCAGTCGATCCTCGCTGCGGGGGTGTATTGTTTGTCGGCGAAAAGGGGTGCGGGAAATCCACGCTTGCTCGAGCGCTCCGTTCAATTTTGCCCGCTGCGACGCCGTTTATTGAGCTGCCGCTGAATGTTACCGAGGATGCCCTGCTCGGTTCCACAGCAATTGAAGAAACGCTTCGAACCGGCAACCGCGTGTTTCAGCACGGGATCTTATCGCGGGCGCACGGCGGCGTGCTCTTCATCGACGATGTAAACCTGCTCTCTTCCGAGATTGCTTCACTCGTGCTTGAAGTACAAAGCAGAGGCGAAAATGTAGTCGAGCGCGAAGGAATGAGCCTCCGCCATCCCGCATCGTTTATCCTTGTAGCGACGATGTATCCGGGCGAAGGAGAGGTGTCAGCGCATTTGCTCGACCGTTTCGGCATGTGCGCAGGGTTTGAGCATATGGATGAGTCAGCCTCCCGCATCGCCATTATCAAATCCGCACTCAGTGCAGGAAATGGTGATGAAGATCGGGCACTCGCGGATGCTATTGCAAAAGCGCGGAGTATCCTGCCGCATGTGTCCGTCCGTGACCGGCTACTTGAATACATCGCCGACATCTGTCTGACGTATAATGTGGCAGGTCATCGTGCGGACATAAGCATGCTCGCAGCTGCACGATCACAAGCAGCACTCCACGGCAAAAGAGAGGTATCCCGTGAAGAGATCGATCTCGTCGCTCCGCTTGTTCTGATGCACCGGCGGCGCGAACTCCAGCCGCCCCCACCCCCCCCTCCGGAAGAACAGGAAGCTCCCGATGAGACTGACCGGAATCAGCCACCGCCTGATACGAAGCAGGATCAGCAGGAAGATCAGCCTCAGGACAAAGACGACAATCAGCAGAACGATGCCCCGCCGTTGCCCCAGGAACTGCTGCCGCTGAACGAAGAAGTCTTCTCAGTCGGGCAGCCGTTTCGTATGAAGCGGCTCTTTTTCCGGAAAGATCGCATCGAGCGGGCAGCATCGGGCCGTCGAACACGCACCCGGGCTCGCAACCGTGGAGGCAGGTATGTAAAAAGCGTATTCAGACAGAATCGCTCCATAGCCATTGATGCGACTTTGCGTGCTGCCGCACCGTATCAGGGAGTGCGCAATCGCACTAGTGTTGTGGTGATAGACGAGGACGATTTCCGCTATAAACGGAAAGAGCGCAAGATTGGGCATCTCGCCCTTTTTGTGGTTGATGGATCAGGCTCTATGGGTGCGCAGAAACGCATGGTGGCTGCCAAGGGCGCGATTCAGTCGCTGCTGATCGACTGCTATCAGAAACGCGATCTCGTTTCGATGATTGTTTTCCGCAAGGACCACGCAGAGGTCGTGCTGCAACCGACCGCAAGCGTGGAACATGCGGCGAGGCTGCTGCGGAACATTCCGGTCGGCGGCAAAACCCCGCTTGGAGCAGGCCTGCTGGAAGCGCACCGTCTGCTGGAACGGGTCGGAAGAAAGCGACCGGAGACCCGTTTTCTCCTTGTCCTGATAACCGACGGTCGCGCGAATCAGGCGATGACTGCCATGACTGTCATGACGCCTGACGAAGAGATTGTGCGTGTTTCAGCGCTGCTGCGTGAGCAGCCCGGCATTGATATCATTGTCGTGGACACCGAAGAAAAAGGACGCTTTACCACAACCGACCGTGCCGCATCGATAGCTGCGCAACTCGAAGCCGACTATTACACCATTGATGATCTCAAGGCGGACATGCTTACCGAACTGGTAATCAACAAGAAAGAAAGCCCGGTCGAACTATAGTTGGTTCATTTTTAACCCGCTTGGTCATGACCGCAATATATGGTGCTTATTGCTGAATCAATGTGCCATATGTTGACATTTGCCCGCAGTCGCGCATAATATAGCTCATCATTTTCAAGGTCGCGGAGTGATGGATGAAAGGAGGATTTTCCGAAATCGAAACTGTCTCTTTGAAATAGCGCTTTGCAACTGACTGGACGCCAGGGAAGAGGAGTGCAAATCTCCCGCTGCCCCGCAGCCGTGTCGGGAACGAAAACCCAACCATAAGCCACTGTTTCGCTCATGAAGCGGGATGGGAAGGCGGGTGAGTAGGTAGCCCAGAGCCGGAAGACCTGTCTGAGTCGGTATCTCTGATTCAATTCCCGAGGGAGGAGTGATGAAAAATAGCAGCTCGTGCCGTTGTTTTCGATGCTTATACACGCTTTCTTCATGGTGTCGCATTTATCTTCCGATGCCCGCACTGAATCGAATCTGTTGTGCTATCATTTCAGTATTTCTGCTCGGCATGTCTGCGAATCCCGTCGCACAGGCGGAGATCTTTGTTTATACAGACAAGCTTGACCGGATAATCCAGATTAAATCGCCCGTAAAGCGGGCGATTATTTTTTCGACCTATGAGGTAATCCCTGCCCTTGGCCTGTGGGATCAGGTGGTCGGCGTGGGCAGATATGCCTATCAGAACGACATCATGCGGGCGGTTCGTCCGAATATAGCACAGGAGTATCTTTCTGCTGGCAGCGGAATGGATGTCAATGCTGAAGCGGTTCTGAAGGCAAAGCCTGATCTCGTCATCACCTGGGCGATCAAGCCCGAGTCGGTGCGGTATCTCGAGCAGCACGGTCTGACCGTCGCTGCCGTTCATCCTGAAAGTATCGAGGAACTTCATGAGGCAATCAGATTTCATGGAGTGGCTTTCGGCAGGGAGGCGCGGGCCCGGCAGATTATTGCTGAATCAAAGAGACTGTTTTCGCTGATTGAAAAGAAAACAGGCGCTATCCCGCCTGAGCGCAGGAAAAAGGTTCTCTGGCTCAGTTCAAAGCCGACCACGGTGGCGGGCGGAACCGGTATGTATGACGATCTTGTCAAAGCTATTGGATCCGTCAACCCGGCTGCAGGATACGGACAGCGATATGTCGAGGTGTCGCTGGAGAAGATTATCGCGTGGAATCCCGACGTGATCTTCATTTGGGGGAATGCGAAATATTCAGTTCACGATGTTCTGAAAAACCCGCAGTGGCGCTACGTGCGTGCAGTCAAAGGCGGGCAGGTCTACAAGGCTCCGGAATGGTCTGCTTTTTCACCTCGTGCTGCCGCTGCGGCTTTGCTCATGGCTGCAAAGGTCTATCCCGATCAATTCAGTGCGGCTGATGTCGATAAGGAGCTGGACGCTTTTTATCAGCGCGTCTTCAGTGTTTCGTATGCAGGAATCAAAAAAGCCGGTGTGCCTTGAAGTCATTCATATGTGCGATCAGCAGTCAATGTGTTCATTGCAGGAAAAAAGGAGAATCCATGTTTAAGACCATAGAAAAAAGAGACAGATCTCAGGTAAGGTTCGATGCGGACAAAATCACCAATGCGATAGCAAAGGCCGGAGAGGCGACCGGAGAGTTCAACGCGCCGACGGCGGTGCGTCTTATGCTCCGGGTGCTGAGTATGACGGAGCAGGTCTGCGGGCGCACGCCGTCTGTGGAAGGCATTCAGGACATCGTCGAAGAGGTACTTATCTCGTCTCCATACCGGAAGACGGCGAAAGCATACATACTCTATCGGGAGCAGCATGCACGAATCAGGCAGATTACGGAAAAGGCGAATGTCGAACTCGTGGATCAATACCTGAAACAGCTCGACTGGCGGGTCAACGAGAACAGCAACATGGCGTTTTCGCTGCAGGGTCTGAATAATTATATCTCATCGGAGATCAGCAGCAGTTACTGGCTGAATCATATCTATCCTCCCGAAATCCGCGCCGCTCACATCGATGGTGATTTTCATATTCACGACCTGAACCTTCTTGCGGCCTATTGCGTGGGATGGGATCTGCAGGCGCTTCTGACCGAAGGGTTCCGGGGAGTTCCGGGCAAGGTCGAAAGCGCACCGGCAAAGCATCTGCGGAGCGCGCTCGGACAGATCGTAAATTTTTTTTATACATTGCAGGGCGAGGCTGCAGGGGCGCAGGCGTTTTCCAATTTCGACACGCTTCTTGCCCCGTTCTTACGGCATGACGGGCTCAGCTTTCGGGAGGTGAAGCAGGCGCTTCAGGAATTTGTCTTCAATATCAATGTTCCCACGCGCGTCGGCTTCCAGACTCCCTTTACCAACATCACGCTCGATCTTGAAGTTCCGTCGATGCTCGCAAACCAGCCAGTTATAATCGGCGGAAAGCCCCAAACAGCAACATATGGCGAGTTTCAGCACGAAATAAACCTTTTCAACCGTGCGTTTCTTGAGGTCATGTATGAAGGCGATGCCAACGGACGGGTCTTCACCTTTCCCATTCCGACATACAACATTACGAAGGACTTCGACTGGAATAATCCTGAGCTCGACATTTTGTGGAAAGTGACGGCGCGCTATGGCGTGCCGTATTTCTCGAATTTCGTCAATTCCGACATGAAGCCGGAAGATGCCCGTTCGATGTGCTGCCGACTGCGCCTCGACAACCGCGAGCTGCAGAAGCGGGGCGGTGGGCTCTTCGGCGCGAACCCGCTGACCGGTTCAATCGGGGTCGTTACGGTCAACATGCCGAGAATAGGGTATCTTGCTCAGAATGAAGATGAATTCCTTGAATTACTCGAGAAGCGCCTGCTGCTTGCACGGCAGAGTCTCGAAATCAAGCGTAAGGCGCTGGAGCATTTCACGAAAGGGAATCTCTATCCGTATGCGAAACATTATCTGCGCGACGTTCAGGAGCGTTTTGGATGGTACTGGAAGAACCACTTCTCGACGATCGGACTGGTCGGCATGAACGAGGCATGTCTGAACCTGTTCGGTGCCGGAATTGCTACAGATGAGGGACAGGCATTCTCACTCAGGGTCATGGAATATATGCGTCGCCGGCTGGTGGCGTTTCAGGAGCAGACGGGCGACAACTACAATCTTGAAGCAACTCCTGCGGAGGGTACCAGCTACCGCTTGGCAAAAATCGACCGGGAGAAATACCCCGGCATCCTTTGCGCCAACAGCGGTCGGTCCGACAATGACAGCGGCATCGCACCGTTTTATACCAACTCCACGCATCTTCCGGTGAACCATACCGATGACGTGTTCGAATATCTCGATCTGCAGGACGCGCTGCAGGCAAATTATTCGGGCGGTACGGTGGTGCATATCTTTGCCGGTGAGCGTGTGGAGGATCATGAGGCGGTAAAGAATCTCGTCAGAACAGTCTGCGGCAATTACAGACTGCCGTACTTCACGTTCACGCCGACTTTTTCGGTCTGCCCTGAGCATGACTACATTGCCGGAGAGGAACATGCTTGTCCTTCCTGCGGCAGGGCAACTGAGGTCTATTCCCGCGTTTCCGGCTATCTGCGTCCGGTGGCGCAGTGGAACAAGGGCAAGGAGGCGGAGTTCAGAGAACGGAAGAAATTCAATGTATCCGGCGCGGTGCCGTGCGCATAGGCGGGCTTCAGCGGTTCTCGCTGGTCGATTATCCGGGGAAGGTAAGCGCGGTCGTTTTCTTGCAGGGCTGTAATTTTCGCTGCCCTTATTGTCATAACCCGCAATTGGTTTATCCGATGCTGTTTGAAGCTCCGATGGCGGAAGCTGACGTTCTGCAGTATTTGAAGAAACGCCGAGGGATGATACAGGGGGTGGTCATCAGCGGGGGCGAGGCATTGCTACAGGAGGGGCTGGCAGCTTTTCTCGGGCAAGTAAAGGACATGGGGTATCCGGTGAAGCTTGATACGAACGGATCGTTTCCTGACCATCTTGAAATGCTTACGTCAAAAGGACTGATTGATTATGTCGCTCTGGACTATAAGGCTCCTGTGCGTTTATACGCAGAAGCCGCAGGAGTCGCAGTCAGCACGCGAGATATAATCAAATCGGTGCGGCTGTGCATAGAGAGCAGAATCAGGCACGAGGCGAGAACTACGGTGTTCGATCTGCTGTCCGGAGATGATCTTGAGGAGGTCGCATCAGAACTCAGATCCTATGGAGTGCAACGACATTATCTGCAAATGTACCGGAAGCCTCCGGGAAGCCATGGTGACCTTTCACCGTGCGAGCTGGACAAGGAAAGTCAGCGCACGAAATTTCAGCAGAGCTTTCAGGAATGGGGAATCAGGAATGTCGATCGGAGACAGGTATGGTGAACGATGCATCGGATACGAACCATCCGCTGGAACCATTCCGGAATCAGTGTCCCTGACAAATCGAAAGTTTCTCTTTTCGCGCACCATGCTTCGCATACCGGCGACACGGGCCGCCCGAACCGCGGATTCGAACACCAGTATGATCTTATCAATGCAACCTATGAAAACAGGCTCAGCCAGGACGTCACCCTCAATTTCAAGGTCGGGTACCGGCAGATGGGAAGAAGACAACTTTCCTGTTCTGAGTCTCCGTGAGAAGGACGGCGTCAGGCAGAACATCGTTCCCGCCGACCTGTCGGTTCGAGGATGACGGAACGATTGTGTTTTCCTGCCTGGCGTACTGTCGTCTGCCGGTGCCTGACCGGAGGCTTCCTCACTCCCTTGGATGTCGCGACGTTTCATGTTCCCGTCAGGATGACCCGCTCAGGCCGCGTCCGGCGAGGATTCATGAAAGGCATGTCCTCAGCCACGAGCTCCGCCACCTGAGCTTTCTCGTTTGTGAAGATGAGGAAGGACGCTACTCGGATATGCTTGGCGAGGACGCGTGCAGGGCTTTCAGCATCTTTCAGCCGCTGGCCGCCGGACAGCTTATTTAGAGTCTGTGTATAAACTCCCGAACAAGCGCGAAGATGGTTGTTGTTCCAAGCCTTCAAGTCCCTGCTTTCCCCGGATATTATCTTCTTCCTCGACACAGTCCGACCCGACTTTCGCCAATACGGATCGCCGAAGGACGCAACAGTCTGTAATACCAAGGGGGAATGCGCTTAGAGAGTTGCTACCTAACTCTCTTGAAGGTCAAGGCCGAGTTGGTTGAGTAGCACCGATTGGCTTTCGCTTA
>DATIKF010000188.1:0-1902 GCA_035477855.1 Dissulfurispiraceae bacterium | reverse complement strand
GGGAAAATAACAACGTCCGCGTCCTGTTCGATGTTCCCGGACTCGCGCAACTCGGAAAGCTCCGGCGTCTTGTTCTCGGCAATGCGGCTTAACTGAGAAAGCACCACTATCGGCAAAGCATACTTGATCGACATCGCCTTTAGTGTCGCCGTCATCTCCCCCAACTGCAAGTACCGCTTCTCTTGCGACTTCATCCGGCAAAGCTGCAGGTAGTCGATCATGATACACGCGAGGCCGTGCTGGTCGTATTGCTTCTTCGCCGTGTTGACTATTGTATAGAAGTCTGTGGCGTTGTCAATAACAATTAAGTTTTTGTAATCTTTTTCTATCTCGCGCAAAACTGACTGAACCTCGCGGCGCTGGTCGCCTGAAATATTTCCACTTCTCATCGCGTTCGCTGGTATCCCTGTTCGACGGGTTATCATGCGACGTATGATCTGCTTCTTCGGCATCTCCAACGAGAAGAACAGTACCCGACCTTCGCGCGCGACGTGTTCTGCCATCTGTAGCGCAAACGCGGACTTACCCACGCCTGGACGCGCGCCGATGATAATCAACTGACCGCCGAACAGTCCCAGTAATATCTGGTCAAGGTCGTGAAATCCTGTAGTGAGATACTTCTCTGTCTCGACGAAACCAGACTCACCCCCGGCCGCGACTTCAGACACACTCACCGCCTTCGCCGATCTGTCCCGATTGATCTCACTCACGGCCCGGTCAATTCGCTCCACAAGTTCGTCGGTTGTAGTTCCATGCGTAGATGCGGCGTCAACGATCTTTGTCCCGAGAGCCGCGAGCTTGCGCTTCTTCGACAGGTCGAGAACCTTCTCGAACATCCAGTCGAAGTTGTATGTCACGGCGTACATCACGTCATCGTGAAGCTCGTCGATCTTCAGAGAGTCGAAAATCTCAGTCTTTCCGCGCTGAACCAGGGTGGCTTTGAGTACTGGAATGTCCACTGTTTCACCGGCGTTGTAAAGATCGCGCATGATGCTTAGTAACAGCGCGTTCTCCGATGAGTAAAAATCAGTAGGCTCCAATTCTAGCAGGCGGCTAAGGTATGTATTGCGCTGAATTGCGGTGGCGATGATCGCGCGTTCGGCGTCGGTGTCGTGGATAATCAAAAAAGCACCCCCTGTGCGCGGACTTCCTCAAGGCGTTTCACCGATGCGGCGTGGTAGTCCGGGTCTTTCTCGATGGCAAGAAAATCATGCTTCTCTTTGTGACAGGCGATCGCGCACGAACCGGAGCCGGAATGTGTATCAATAATCTTATCGCCGGGCTTGGCGTAGTTATGGAGTAGCCAGCGGTAGAGGGCAACGGGTTTTTGAGTGGGATGGATTTTTTCAATTTGGTTGTGTTTGTGAATTGAATATCTAAATAGCTTAGCTGGTTTTTTTAATCCCATGCTAACCCATGCATATTCAAGCGTTGCAAAATTTGGCATTGACTGATCCTTGTCCCAACAAACAAAATATTCAGATTGAGGTAATTTAAAGTTATTCCCGCCCCATATTATTTGATTTTTTGACATTCTAAATAATTCATTAAAATATATTTCATCGGGCTTTTCGTTGTTAAATTTTTCATTTCCAAGAAATTTGTTTGCATAAACATCCCTTGTTTTTGGGTCGTTATTTTCGGCGCATTTTTTAAATCTTTCTATCCCATACGGCGGATCAACAATCGCAAGTTCAAAATACTTGTCTGGGATGTCGCGCATAATATCCATGCAGTCGGCGAGGATGATCTGGTTTAATTTTATCTCAGCCATATAGTTCCTCGGTGGTCGGTGCCCTCCTCGGTAACTTCGCGGCGACCACATAGTCAGCCATTGACATGAGCGACGCCGGTGTAATTGGTTTGTCCTCGAATAATCGATGCTTGTTCTCGCGCAGAGAG
>DATIKF010000187.1:0-1764 GCA_035477855.1 Dissulfurispiraceae bacterium | reverse complement strand
CTAATGCTACTTTAGCCTTGAATGCCGCCCCGTGATTCCGTCTCGTCCTCTTTCCCATGTCCGCTGCTCCTCTCTATCCCTTGTAGTTTAGAGCAGCTCCCCTCCACTTTACACCCTGTCCGATTTTGCTGGACCACCTCTATCCTTGACAGGACAAGCGCGGGAGTGACAGATGTACGACTAAAGCCAATGACAATTTTGGGATTAAATCAGAACTGGTTTATGAGTATGGAGCATGCTCGCAGAGTTGTTGAAGAGTGGCGGCTTGATTACAATGAGGAACGGCCGCACAGTGCTCTGGGATACCTGACACCCAATGAATTTGTCAGGCTTGAGGAAGAAAAACCGGTTGCGACCACTTAATTGAACGTGGCACTATGACTGGGGGTAGGTCAGCCGAACAATACGGATCGAGCGCGCAAACTGCCGCACGCTCATCCGCCGCGTTATCTATGTGGAATAAATAAAATGATCAAACTTGGTTCAAACAAAAATAATAAGAATCAATTCAGAGATGATGATTTGATCTGTTACTGTTTCAACTATACGAAGAAAGATATTGAAGAAGATTTTAATAAAAATGGCTGCTCAACAATCTTAGAAAAGATCACAAATGAAAAAAGCATTGGCGGTTGTCATTGTGATGTGAAAAATCCAAAAGGCAAGTGATGTCTCGGGGATGTTCACCAGGTGGTGGAAGCAATTAAAAACAAAGAAAATAAATGAGATAACAAAAGCAATCCACCCGATCGCTACGCTCCGGGTGATTTCGTTGTTCGGCGGACTCGAGTCTCGCGGAGGTGACATGGCATGGCTGAGCTGACAGGGACTGCCGCCGGTGTTCGCAAGCGAGCGACCCAACTCTTGGTGAGCGGAGCCGTCATTGCGGTCGCGATGTTTGCGCCGGCTGGACGCATCGACTGGTGGCAGGCATGGGCGTTTCTCGGGATCTTCTTCGGGACAATCGCTTTCAACGCTGTGTTCATCCTCCGCAGGGACCCCGAGCTGATCGCCGAGCGCGCTGAGACAAAGAAGAACACCAAGGGCTGGGACAAGACCATGACTGCCGCCATCACGGTCATGACCTTGTTGGCGCTGGTGGTCGCAGGCCTGGACGTGCGTTTCGGCTGGTCGAGTGTGCCTCTGGCGGTCAGTGTGTCCGGTCTCGTCTTGGTGGTCGTCGGCAATGCCTTGGTCAGCTGGGGCATGGCCGCGAATCGCTTCTTCGCTCGCACCGTGCGCATCCAGCAGGATCGAGGTCAGACGGTGTGTTCGGCCGGTCCATACCGGTTCGTGCGCCACCCCGGCTACGCCGGGATGATTGTCTACGGCCTGGCCATGGCACCCGGACTCGGCTCGTGGTGGGCGCTGGTTCCGGCGGTGCTGGCGGCTGTCGCGTTCGTTGTCCGTACGCTTCTGGAGGACCACATGCTACAGACTGAGCTGCCGGGCTACTCAGACTACACCACGCGTGTCCGTTATCGTCTGGTGCCGGGCATCTGGTAGCTGATGGACAGGCGGCGTCGCCGAACGCGGCGGATTATTAACTGAACGGTACTGCGCGTGACGATCCGTTCGGCATGCAAATAGAGGCGCCGAACAATACGGATCGAGCGCGCAAACCGGAATGTGTCAATGATTTTGAGACACCTCTCGTTCGCATTTAGTGTACTTTCTCCTCGCTCACCGGGACCGGCACTGGTTTGTTGATCCACGCGGCCAGTGGCACCGAAGGTGGAACCGGCATTCTTTTTACGAACCGCT
>DATIKF010000186.1:0-15313 GCA_035477855.1 Dissulfurispiraceae bacterium | reverse complement strand
ACGCCGGTCATAGCCGTCATCATGCCAGTTCCACGGCGTGCATACCCCGCAGTCTCGCGGGTGGATTGTGCGATCTGTTCGGTCGACCGACGGGTTTTATCTGCCTGGATGCCTAATTGCTCATATGCGTCAACCGATGCTTGGATATACTCGCGGTTACGCACGTTGACAATGGCCATCCCTTCCAGCTTCTGGGAGGCTTCATCCAGGCCTTGACCGGTATCTCTCATCCACTGTTGTGTGGTTTCGGCTACCTGCTGCCAGTCTGTATCAAGCGTGACCTGTTTGGTAGGACCGGCGCTTACATCAGCGACAGCTTTTTTAGCGACAGTCTGGGAATTCTTATCCACCAGAAATTTAAGGATGAATTGAAGGGCGTTATCAGCCATTATGATCCTTTCGCTTGCTGTGCTGCCGTTCTACTGCGTTCTTGAGGCGTTTCCACATGAGAAGGTCGTGGCGCAGAAAGTCGGGCATTTCGATCAGCGGCTTTCCGAATGTGTCCAGAAAGCGCCAGGCTCCCCACCCGTCAGCGTTCGCCTCTAGCTCGATGAATAGCTTGTACGAGGCTTCCAGGTCATAGAACCTGAGTTCGTCATCCTCTGGCAGTCCTTCTGGCGCTTCATACTCGACAAGCGCTATTACTTTTTCTGTCGCTTTGTCGACCGCCGCGAGGCGATTTTTTTTTCCTCTGCCTCATCAGCCGCCACGGGCTGCGGTTTCCAGTCCGGGTTGAGGTCATACACCACACCGATCCATTCATCCAGCGCCGCACGGGGAAGCCGCTCCAGAACGTCATTGAGAGCGGGAGGCCAGGTAACGGCCTCCCCGTTATACGTGAGTTCGCCTGATCCGGTGACGCACAGCAGCGACGGCAGAATATTGATGGCGAAACCGCCAGCTATTGAATCGCCGTTGTCTCTTATTGCGTCGTTCATCATCTCCAGGCGGCGCAGTTCATCGCCCAGCGTGGCGCGACGCACGGAGGCGCTAAACGTGCAATCCTCATCCGCGTAATCAAGCTGCCGCGGCATAGGAGTAGAAGCACACAACTATAGTCGTATTGGCGACGGGCCCAGCAACGGCGATCTTGCTCGCGTCGGACCCTACGCCTGCGGTTACGTCTGTCACTGTGCCGTCGGCGGTGATGGTGCATGCGGCGTGGACTTTGGTGGACTGGCGCGAGGCGTGGAATGGAAACTCTACTACAACCCCGTTGCCCTTCCATGCAGCGATATGCGGAATGTCGGTGGTAACGGTTTCTACGATCTCGGCCTGGGTGTAACCTTCGACGCCATCAGCAAACGCCTTGCCCCAGACGTGAGCGTTAGCGGCAGATGGGATCAGTGAAGCCTCGAACTCCGCCGGGTTTTCGTTCATGCTGTTGGGGTTGAAGATCGCCTGGGCGTTCGGCATGAGGTAATTGCGCCAAACGCGGGTTGTGCCTGATTTCGCCTGCTGGTAGACGAGCAAAGCTATAGCCGGCTCGTAGCCTTGCAGGTTAGTGGCGTAGCCGATCACGGAAGCATCGCCAATTGCAGCGACCTTTGTGCCGGTGAACTCCGCATAGGCAGCGTGGTTGTCTCCGGCGAAACGGATGACGCCGCTCGATACTTCAGTGCGAGGCAGGATGTCCTGCGCCTGCACTGCGTCATCGCCCACATGAGCGATACGTCGGGCATCTGGAATAGTCATTTCAAATGCCTTGAGGCCGGGGATTTGTACCCCCTCATAAGGTGCGCCGTGAGCGATCGCGGCAGGTACGCCATTGGCGTTGAGTGCATAAACCCGCGCATGTTTCGCTCCGACTGCGTAAAGTGTTCCGGTAGGTGCAGCCATAATTTCTCCTAAACTTCCTCTAACTCGACAAAGTGATACTCGCCACGGTATTCCACGCCCTCGATCAGTTCATAGAATGGCATGGAGTCCTGGTAATAGCGAGCGTTGTATGATTTTTTCATCAGGGCAATCAGTTCGCCCGCGAACGTGTCCAGCGCATCCTCCGCGTTGCCGCGGGTATCTGTGCGCCGCCAGAAGCCGATAATGAACCTAACCTTGTCCGGGCTGGTATTGTCGCCGGTCATATCAGGCGACCAGCCGCCGTTTTCAATGGTGACGCAAGGGCTGAGACCGCCAAATGTCACAATTAATTCTGAGAACACATGCGGGATTCCCCCGGCTTCATCCGCCAGACCGGTGAAAGCCTTGATAGCGGCTTCAAGCGCGTCCCTATGCGTCTTGCGGTTGGTAGTCATCAAAACCCTCGCTTTCTGGCGATCATGGTGATATTCTTCTCGATGTCCTTCGGCAGTTCCTTGATCGCGTCCTCGATTGCGACCCTCAGCGGCGTCCAGCGTGTTTTGTGCAGGTGATACTGGCGTCCTGGGTCTCTAGCTGTGCCCACGATGTGTTTAGCGGCGGCGGAGGTGCTGCGGAGCGTGTAACCGCCCTCAATCTTTGCGATGTTCCACGAGTCCATAAACCGTCCGGTGCGCTGGTAGGGTACTCTGATGCGCCCGGTACTAATCGCCCACATGACATAACGGCGCTGCTTCTCGCTCGCCCAGACGTGCTCCGGCTGTCCAGCATAGCGCGGCGGGTAGGTCGTGACGCGCTTCTTTGCGCTTTCCATGCGCCCGCGCAAGCGCCCTTCGGAAATCTTGGGTATCTCAGCGGTTAAGTCTTCGAATCGCTTTTTGACCAGTTCGGCGTCACGAACCTTCACAGACAATTGGACGGGCATTACGAGACCTTGACTTTCTCCGCGATGATCTCGCGGTATGTGTGCCAGTCGCCCACCGCTGAGATGCGGTAATCGATGCTGCCCACCGTCAGGATATCGCCTTCCAAAATATCCGGCGTCCCTTCGGTATAGGCATAGTAAGCATCTCGCGGGCTTTTCAGTGCGTATTTCTGCGCTACCTCCGGCGTCACAGGCATGAGCGGCGTGATTTTTAGTGTTGCGATGCTGATAACTGCGACGGTGACGCGCCCAGACGACGGAGCTGGGTTTCGCTTGGTCGATGCGATGACGGTAGCGAGGCGAGCGAATGATAGGCTCATACTGGTAATATCCTGCGAGTATCCATCAATGCGGGTCGCTGTCCGGCTGCCCGATCTACAATCAATGCGCCAGTATAGGTAAGCGTCATTGCGCCTCCGAGCCGTACGGATCCCGGTAGTCCGTTCCGAGTCTCCGATCGTGATACCCGTCTTGCTTTGCCCAGCTACTCGAAAAGGTCGTGTCAGACCCGCCCGCCCGCTCACGCAACTGCTCGGCCCTGCGCGCATAGTTGTCAGAGATCTTGCCCAGCTCCTCCTTACGAGGACCCAACGTAATGTTGGCCATATTGGCCCACTGGCGGCTGAGCGCTTCACACGCCGCTGCAGTCGATCGTAAGATGTCATCCCCTTCCCGCTGCAGCCAGACGCTGATCTCCTCATCGCTGAGGTTCGAGCCGTCCGGTCGGACGCCGGCGCCCAGAGTGGTATCGCCGATCTCCAATCTAACCAGGGAGATCAGGACGATCTGCGGATCCGCATTAGCAAGGTTATAGGTAACTGTCATTTATGAGCCCTTCACCGTTTCTGTAGAAACGGTCCGCTGCCCTGACTTCTTGACAACCTTAGAAACACCAGCAGGCTTATCCTCACCACTGGCGAGAGATGGGACCACCTCCTCGGATGGTTCTGGCTGTGGATTTGCGCATCGGGTGCAGAGACCTCCCCCAGAAACAACCTGGTTTTCGTCTTCAGCATACACCGGTTCACCGGCTTTGATCGGCCGCGAACATTGTGTGCAGGTATTCCAAGCGCGCATTCGGTATTGGTTCATATGCGATCCCTTTTCTGTAATCCGGGTGGGAAGCTGAGGAGGCGACCTCCCACCCGGGTTAATAAACTACGAGATGACCGGCGTGACGTAATTACCACCAGCAGCATTAAGCACCAGGACGGCCGCAGTGCGGTCTTCGCCAATGCCAACACCGTGCTTCATCACGCCTATGGCTCCGTTCAACGGGTAGAGCGAGACCTGCTCGGTGTAGAGCTTGACGCCCATACCAAACTGCTCATCCCAGCGAACTTTCAGCGGATTACGCTGATCGAGCGGCCCATAGAACTTGGTAACGCCCCAATATGTGGTTGGCAGCCGGCCCAAGGCGTACATTCGAGCGAAACCGTACTGGGTCTGCACACCGCCGATGTACTCGGCGCCCACATTGGCCAGGGTAGCTGCGGATCCATATTGCACTAGCGAATCGCCCTTGGGAACGAAGCCGCTTACATTGGCGACCGTCTGCCAGGCAGCCACATCAGCCAGGGATACGATCAGATCGTACGGGCCATCATGACCGTGCTCCCACAAATGCGCCACAGCAGTGACCAGGTTAGCCTGGGTAATGCCATTCAAACGCAGGTAGTGGGTGTGCGCAGCAGTGAAGGCGTTGATCATGCGGTCCGGTTTGGGGACTGGCACGAAGGGGATGGTGCCCACGCCGCCATTGGCAAACGGGACACTCACACCGGTGGCGCCCAACCCAAAGCGCCGGCCAATCTGCTCTTCCAACTGGAAGAACCGAGTCCAGATGCTGCGCACCCAGGCGTCGGTGGCATCTTCCGCCATTGATGCGATATCGGCGTCGATCTGGGACTGCCGGCATTCTTCAAGAAAATCCACCGTCCAGCCCATCTTCCGATCGCGTTTCATGATCGGCAGCATGTGCCCGGTGACCTCTGCCCGCTGGGCATCTGGCTGAGCATGCTCGGTGTGGTCTTCGAAACCGTTACCGGGGCCGTTACGATATTCCAGGGCAGCGTCTGTGGTGAGGCTGATGAGGTTTCCCAGGTATCCACCGGTCAGACCGGCGTTGACGATCATCAGAGCATCGTTGATGTCACGCACCAACTGCTCATACGTTGTGCCATCACGCAGCCGCAGACGAGCAAGCTCATTGCCGTCCCAGGCAGCTGGGAGGCGGACATTTTTGAGATCATTCAATCCTAGTGGCATGTCGCCCTCCCGTTATGGATTTACAACTGGAATAGTCACCTGCGGGTTCACAAAGATCGTCACCGCAGATTCAGCGTAACCCATGACGTAGGGGAAGTCGCCCTGCAGTGCAGGTGCGACCTGGTCCATTACGCCAGCGTTGACGCTGTTGAATACAGCACCACCGGGTGTCATTCCGGTGAAGCCCGTCACAGGGCCATACGTTACAATATCAACCCGCGAGCCGGCAGCGAAGGCAACCGAGCCAACGCTATCCGAGATGACCACGCCGCGCCCTTGGGCAGCAGCGATAAAGTCAGCATCGGTTGGGCGCCAGCCATTTGCGCCGTCCAGATAGACGGCCTGGCCGGGGGTCAATGCCTCAGCGGCCTGCCCGCGCCGAATAACAGCGTTATTGAGCGGGCGGATAGAGGCGACAACAACAGGTATATCAGCCATACTAGCTCCTTTACCCTGGCCGGACCAGGGTTACCCTGGTATCCAGGGTCAGCCAGGCGGACGCAAGCGGAAGCGCTGCGCAAGCTCGGCTTTACGTTTATCGTCAGGTTCCCCACCGGATCCACCTTTGTTGGTAGCATCGATGTTTACCGAATCCGGTTTGGATGATTTGATCAAATACGGTCGCTCTTTCACGAGCGCTTCGAGGGCTTCCTTGACCCCGGTGACCTTGTCTTCGTCGGAGATCTCCACCATCGATAGGTCCATCAGGGCATAGGCGTCCTCAGGTTTCTGGAAGTTGGCAGTTGTGGCAGCCATCAGAACGGCGCTTTTGATCATGCCCTTCTGGTGCTGCTCTAAGGCAGTCCTGTGCTTGGCTTCAGTCTCCGCAAGCTGCGCTTTGAGTTTCTCCATCTCGGACAGCTCAGCCTGCTTGCGTTTTGCTTCAGCCTCTTCCAATTCCTTTAACTTTTTCACAGCGGCGCTTGAGTCCTTGTTCGCTTTGCGTTCGGACTCAAGTGCGCTTTTCAGTCCTGTGGTATGCTCTTCGTACAACTTGCGCACATCATCAGACTGTTTGGTAAGCCACGCTTCCCACGTTGCTCGGCCGTCATTATTTGCGGGTGGATCTCCCGACCCTCCACCGCTCCCACCTGCCCCGTCATCTGGGGCAAACAGGAACCGTGCTCGTAACTGATTGGTAGTTAGCATCTCGCCACTCCTTAATTAGATTGTGTTACCGTCTGCATCCTGCATCTCCCATCTGCACTTACAGTGAGTGAGACAGGTCGCTGCGCCAATGGGCGGCAGCACTCCAATCGACTGCCAGCCTCGTGCTGCCAAGTCCATACATCCCGGTCGCTGGCCGGCAGTACAGTGGTCTGCGATCGGGCTTAGCACTCTGCGCTCCCGAACAGCGTCCTTGAAAATCCGTCCGTACCGCCGGCGCATTTCCTCAAAGGTCGCTCTGCCAGCCTGACCATACATATCTGCTCTGGCCAGGAAACGGCCGTTGAGTTTGACCGTTCCTGCTTCGATCTGCCGGGCAAAGGCGTCCAGTTTCTCGTACTGGAAACGCACTCGCTGACCAACCCAGCCCCAATCGGACTTACTCATCTGTGCCCAGCCGCCCCGGGCAGCCGCAGCGCTGGCAACATGGATATTCTTGATTGTCCGCTCCATGCCAAGGTGCCATTCTCTCAACGTGATATCGCCCGCTTTGAATTGCAGAGACAGGGATTTGATATCCTGCTGATAGGCGGTAACCAGGCTATCGAGTTCGCTTTTGACGGCTTTGAAGGTCACAAATCGACCGCTGTCAAGGTTCATATACCGGCCAGCTCTTTCATTCCAGCCGAAACCGCTAATCGGGCTGCGCTTGATCGCCATCGTCATCCTCAATCAGCTTTGCATCCAGGATCCGGCCCAGCAACGGGCTGTTCGAGTCAACCCAGGCCTTGGCGGCCAGGATGTCTTCCTCGGTCACCCGTGAGAGTTCATCGAGCTGTTGAGGTGTTCGGTGCAGCCCTTCGCCCATCGGAACTCGCTGTTTCTTCGGCATCATTGCTCCTCCAACCGGGCATACATCCTGTTGATCCGCTGCTGGTCCCAGCCCTGATCCAGCAGGAACTGCTCAATGTCAATACCGGCGTCCACCGCGGCAGAAGCAGCCTGCCAGAATGCAAGCTGCCCGGCTGCTACCACAGCCTGGTATTCGTCAGACTTCTTCATGCTCTCGATCTGCTCGGGCGTGTAGCCGGCTTCCCGCCAGATCTGCTCGAGCGGCACGCCCAAGGATTTCTTGATTGTTAGTTCTTCCATCGGGCGGCGGTGCTGCCAGACGGTTGAAAAGTAGATCGATTCATCCAGACCGGCACCGCCGAAGGTATTCGCCAGGCGCCGGCTGATCTTCAGACAGTCCTCCCATGCATTCCCGAAAATGGATCTGCGATGATCAACTTTAGCAGCCAGCGGCTCTTCCTGCTCTTTGAGAGTATCGGCTGAAGCGATCTGTTTCGTTGTGATAAACCGGCTGACTGGCGTGTCAGAGACCATTGCCATCCAGAGCACGAGCTGGTGCACCATCTCCTGCAGCGGTGCTGGGGACTGGCCGTCAATGGCGCTGAATTCGGCCTGCTCCTTGGTCTTGGTGGTGCCAATCACCTGGCCGGGCGCGATCTTGAGCCAGTTCGAACCGTCCACTTTGGGCTCTTTACCGTCCGTGGTTGGGATAAATCCCAAAGCCACGAAAATCCGGAAGGCGGTCATGTCGGCAGAGGCGAGCAAATCAACCAGCCCCTTATTGATCGCATCTTGCATAGGTATTGCATCCCAGGCTTCGCAGCGCATCTTCTTGTTCTTGAAGTGCACTACCGGTATCCCGAGCGGCTCACCCCTACTGTCTGTCCAATCGATGATGGTTTTCTCCTCACCCTCATCGATGTAAGGCTTCCAATTCCCCTCCCGATATACCAGCCTGACGATCCGGTCAGGGTAGTACAGGGTGCGGCGCCGGCGGTTCTCTGTGCCGCCTTCGGGTTTGCGGATGCTCTCTGTCCACTGTTTGACTGCAAAGGACGGCTCTGCGTTATAGTCATTTTGGGGGTAGACCATGCGTACGCCAAAGCCATCGCCTCCGGCGTCGGTGCCGGTCCAACGGGGATGCGGCGTCCAGCGAGGGTGGCCGTTGTGCCAGTCCACGATGATGAAATGCTCGCCGTCCAACAGCGTATCCTCATGCACATCTGCCTCCTCGGCATCCATGCGGTTGGCATTCCATACACCCCAAGCCCATTCCGCCTGCGGCTTTCGTCCGTTCCGATCAGTAGTCTCTGAGGTATCGAATGAGGCAACGAGCAAGCGCTCGGAGACGGCGGTTACCACCTGGCGGACAACGTTCAAACGAAATGGGTTGCCCTTCTGGAGGTTCAAGAACTCTCGCAGCCGCTCGCTGAGATGGACTACATGATCACCCTCGTGATATCGGCGAGCCAGCAGAATAGCCTTTTCACGGGCCTTCTCTGCCTCGTTTTCGAAGTCCAGGTATGCCAGGTCAACCAGGTTGATATTTGGCAGCATTACGTATACCTCATCACAAATCCGCTCCCTGTCTGATTCTTGTTCGCTGCCCAGATGGCCAGCGCCCATGCCCAAAACTTATCCGCATGATGTTTCTCATTACCTTCTGTGTCAAAAACATTGTTCTTCGCAGCGGTCACCTTCTTCCGTATCGAGTGTATCTGGTACGCAATATCCCGATCAGCTGGTAAAGGTGTGTTCGCCCGCTCTACTTGCAGCCTGGCTTCCACAGCCCACAACTCCTTACTCTCGTTTGTAAAGTTCACGCCTTGCGCCCTGCCGGTCCGCTCCAGGTTCTCTGCGAGCTGGCCGCCGATACCGTTCTGATCCACCAGCACATTTGTAAAAGGTAGCCGGCTGATCACCTCGGTAAAGCAGCGCTCCTGATCGTCGTACTGCACCTTATCCAGGCTGATGGACAATCTCAGCGGCAGGTGCCCGCTGGTACTCTTGCCAAGCGCCATGAACTCGGTCAAGTCCCGCTTGCGCCCGATATCCAGTCCACCCGCCAGGCTGTACTCCACCCGGCCCCGCTGGATATCCTCGAGGATCACATCGATCAAGTGCAGCGCCTGGTCGACAGTCTTTGCGTGGTACCAGTGGTGATCAGGTCTCTGGTTGCGCTGGATGAGTTCCCAAGATATCCAGGCGGTGGCTTCGTCGACAAACTCGCATTCGTACTCCTGGCGAAAGTCATCTTCGATCATGTTGGCGTAGACCGCTTTGATGCGGTCGGAGCCGAACAATTCCACCCGCTGAGCTGTCTCCATCGCCGGCGCCATCTGGCGAGCCAATTTTACGTTCCGGCAAAACGAGTGCACTTCCCACCAGGGGGTGCGCTTACGCTTGTAGCCTGGGTATGCCCGCAACGTTTCCGAAAACACCTCGCTGAAAATGCCGCTGGCGCCCATCGGGGATGACCCAATCCGCAGCCGTCCACCCTTTGAGATGATCGGGAGCGCCGCAGTGTAGATATCCCGGTCATGCTGCACGTGAGCGAATTCATCAAGCACCACGTTCATGCGGGCTTTGCCACGCGGCGGTCGGGAGGGCAGGCTGATCAGCCGGGCGCCGTTGTCAAACTCCAGGGACAACTGGTTATCTCGCACCAGGTTGGGCAGCCCGCGAATGTTCAGATTCTCATACACCGCCCGCCCATAGCGTATCTTCTCCGTCGCCTCTTCCAAGTTGATGCTCACAAAGATGGTGCCCTGCTTGTGGAGCACAGCATCGGCAATCGCCTCCGCAGCAGTCAAAAAGGACCAGGCTATCTGGCGTGACTTATCTTCAATTCGAAAGGTGCTATCGTCCGACAAGTGGGAGAGCTGGAAGTGCTCCCACCTGGCGTCATCAACTCCACTTGCCGCTGGCAGGTCGAGATTGTCGACCAGGAACTGGCCCCGCTCTGAGAGCTTCACGACACATCGTCATCCTCGAAGTTTGCCAGAGTCTCCTGCGCCTGTGCCTGGCGCTTCGCCTGAAGATCCTTCCATTCTTCCAGCGACATCTCGATCTGACTGATCTCGCCGGTGTGCTCCTGCACGTCCGTAAAGAGCTTCAGATTCCGGCCTATGTGGACCAGAGCAGTCTGCCCATCGTGCAGCTCAATGGTTGTACCATACCGGCCAGGTGTGATCCGCTTGATCAGGTGTCCCCTTGCTTTGACCTGCTCCCAGTCAATCTCCATGACTGTGACGGTATTAACTCCTGTTGATGTATCCGGTTGGTCAGGATCCTGTTCGTCCTGATCTTCTGGTGCATCCAATGCAACCTGTTTGACAATAATGAACTCGCCGATATTAGCCCTGGCTTGCTCGGCCAGCCGTGACAGGACCTCGGCCGTTTGCATGGCGGCTTCCCTGATTCGGGCTTCCACGGCAGCCGCAATTTCAACATTTTTCAACAAACGATGCCCTTGCTGTCCAGGGTTTGCAAAACCCGCTCGCCTGGCCGCCTCTGACGCATTCCAGGTTTGCAGATACGCTTCAATGAATAAGCGTTGCCTTCTGGTCAGCTTAACGGCCGGCTGATCAGTCACTACTCACCGTCCATGTAGACCAAGCTGTTGTGCACAACTGCACTCCACCCCTTCTCATCTCTCACCCAAACGGACGACGGCGAGACAACCCGCAGCTCAAGCGGTATGACAGTCTCGTCCTGATTGCGCCAGCCGGCAATTCTCGCCCCGGTTGACGGGCTGCTGCGAATGTTGCATCCCCTGACGACCTTCAATGCAAGATTCATTTGCTCCTCCGGCTCCGGTTCTTCGATCGGCGGCGGTCCGCTGGACTGCTCCGCCTGCTGGATAATCCCTGGCAGCCACGCTGCCCATGTCCGCCCCGGGCAGTTCGACGCCGTCGCTCTCGGATACTTCCCGTGCCCGGCGATCAGGCTCACCTGGTATTCCGGATGTGTACTCAGATAACGCAGCAGCTCCACCAGTGAGTGCTTTTGCTGAGCAGTTGGATGCACAGTCGAAAAGTCTCCCCGCAGCACGACGCCGATTGTCGCCGTATTTGGCGTCCCGGCATGGTAACTAACGGTGGTCAGGCGATTGGTTTGATAGATCGTCCCGTCCACATCGATGAAGAAGTGGTACCCGATCCCCGGCCATCTCCGAATCTCCACATGAAATCGAGCAATCCCCGCCGGCGATGTACCCAGCGAGGTAACCGACCCCGTGGTATGGTGCACCACAATCCCCGTGATCCGACTGAGCTGGCGCGTCGTGTACCTCAACGTCTTATGCGTTTGGAGACTGTCAACGATATTCCGGATGATCACAGGTCATCCTCCAATTTCCAGCACGGAGTAATACCGTGATGCTCAAGTTGGGCGATGAGTAAGCCAACTCCCTTACGCAGCCGCCCGATTGTGATCTCCATTTCCAATCGGCATCTCTTCTCTGCCTGCAACTCCGCTTGGAGCGCATCGAGGCGTCTTTCAAGCGGAGCGATCAGGGCTATTGCTGCCCGCTGGATACTCTCCAAGGCAGTGGCCTCTGCCAAACGGGCATCACTTGTAATTTTCCGGATTTCAAACCGATACTTAAAATAAGCGATGACCGCCAAGACTAACACCGATATACCGGCCAGACCTCCGATTTTAGCGACGATGTCCCAGAGCATAGATCTTCTAACCACGCTGATCCATGTCATCGGCCTGGGTCAGCACCGCTTTGGCTGCCTCTACCGAGTAGGAAGTTCCGAACACCGTTGCACCCCTCACAGCGGTATGGGTAAATTTCGAGGAGATCATCTGCCAGACAAATCCGAAGACCAGCGTGAGGATGACAGCGATCTGGTCGAACTGCCCGTCCAGGCCGCCAATGTCAATATCCGGCTTAACAACGCCCAGAACGAAAAGACCGATCAAACCAACGAGGTTCAGCCCCACCGCAACGGTTGGCGCCCTACCATCCGGGATCCACCCAACGGTTTTGCCGATATTGATGAGAACAGCGACCATGCCCCCGAAACCGCCCAGGGCAAGAAACGATTGAAGAAAACTCGAAAAGTCAGGATATGGAAATTCCATGAGATTGGCCCTCCAATAGCCATAATGTGAAAACTGCCGTTAACGCAAAAACCCGACACGTCACCCTTTCAAGGGTTTTGTGCCGGGCCGTAACCTCCGACGTTCCGTATGCGGTTGATCAAATTCAGTATACAGGCAATTTAATTATTGTGCAATAGGTTTGTCCAAAAAAGACTTACAGCCGCCAATTATCAGCCGGCGAAGCCCGCCGATGAGCGCTTTCATCATCAGCCTTTGCTAGATTAAGATAGTGTTTTACAACTTCCAGCGTCGCATGCCCCAACAGGCGCTGGAGAGAAAAAACATCGCCGCCATTTCTCAAAAATTGGATAGCAAAAGTATGTCTGAAGCGGTGAGGATGACAGTCGGTAACCCCTGCCCGCTTTCCAAGGCGAGCAATCAGGCTACCGATCGTGTACCGGGTCATCTCTCGCCCATCGTCCGTGATGAACAACGGAGCCGATCCGGACAAATCATCTCCCCGCTCTTGCAGATATCGCCAGACCAGCTTCCTGGCCGTCTTCCCGATCAGAACCACCCTTGGCCTTGTCTTCCCAAAGCGATACGGCCGCACCTGCACTTCCCCGGTGCTCAAATTCACATCATCCACTCGCAGCCGGCAGCATTCACCAGCCCTGACACCCGTGTCCAGCAGGACCAGCACCAGCGCCTTATCCCTGCTCGCGGATGGACGGCGAGTTTGATAAGCTGCCCGGTTGGCAGGCCTGGCCGGAGAGGTCAGCTCGCATGCCTTTATGAGTTTCTGAACGTCATCCTCAGAGAATGGGATAACCTCTTTGTGGTTGTACTTAGGCATCTGAAGCACCAGGTCAGGCCGGGCGGTTCCCAGCTCCTCATGCGCCCAACGGAAGAATGAGCGCAGCGCCTTCCAGTAGCGGTGCAAAGAAGCGGTCGACAGCAGTCCATTGTCTGATCGCACCGGTTTGTACTGGTTGCGCAGGTACCCCATCCATGCTTTCAGATCGCTTTCAGTGATATCCTCGACCTGTGGATCCTGCATCAATTTGACCAGCGCCGTCAAAGCACTGACATAAGCAGCGAGCGTCAAAGGCGAATATCCCTTTGACAAAGCGTCAATCTTAAAGCCTTCTATTCCTTTTGATAGTCTCATGGAATGCAAACTCCGTTTCAGTTTCTGAGGGGCTCAGCTTGAAACGGAGTTGTCAGCCCAGGTGCAATACCTGGAGGGCTATGATCTAAGTGTGCCTCCACGGGGATTCGAACCCCGGTTTTAGCCTTGAAAGGGCTGCGTCCTGGTCCCCTAGACGATGGTTTGCAGCCCTACCGAGTTCCTTTGAGGGCTAACAACTCCGTATACCGTTCTTAAAGGACCAGGAATGTGAGCTGCGTTTGGTTTGCCTAGTGAAGATAAATCCTTGAGTGTTCCCACTCATGCTTGCTTCTTTTTGCCTTCGTCCACCTGGTACGAAACCACCTTTGCCTTTTCTAAGGGTAGAAGCTCAAAATGCTTCGGGTTCCTGGTCACAATATCCGCCGAATAGTAATCAGCCGTCGCTGCCATGATCGCATCCGGTATCGACACAGCTTTGTTCTTCAAGTATGGCCGGTATAGCTCCCCGGCATTCCTTGCGATGGTCGCCTGGAACTGCAAACGCCGGAACTTCGCCAGCAGCGCCTTATGCCGCCTGGCTTCTTTTTCGTCCCTTACACCTATCCACAATTCAAAATCTACAAGGGGGGAAATGCCAGCATCGATCATGCCGTCCAATGCGCAATCTACCCACTGCTTTGCCTGGCTGTGGCCTTTCAGGTAGTCGATTATGACGGTCGTATCAAAGAGATACTTCTTCTTCGTCGTCGGGTCCGTATAGCTCATCGAGGCGGCTGCTCCATCCTGCTCGGATCTCGTCTAACCAGTCGTCAGTGATATCGTCTCGATCAGCCCACGAACCAAAAGCAGCTCTCGCCTCGGCGATGATCTCCTTATCGGTCATCGCCTGGATTTCAGGATCATCTTCGTACAGTTCCCTATCGTTCGGCGCCATCGTAAACACCCTCGGGTCAAATCCTGTTCCTGCAATCGCTACCATCGCATATATAGTAGCATAACTCAAGGCTTTTGGTTCAACCGGTTTACCGCTGCTAGCAAAATAGATAGCAGCAGGCTGATCGACAACAGAAGACCACCCACCGGCAAAAGAGCCTACGCTTCTTCTGCTTCCTGTGGTTCTGCTGCTCGTGTCGCTTCTGACGATCCTGTCCATAGATCCACCAAATCCGTATCGTGCTTACCTCTGGTATCGAAGATCTGCACGCCAGTATCCTGCTCAAACTGCTTGATCACATTGACCAGCGCCGATGCCGTTCCCTTCGCCAGTGAAGACGGCAGGAGCACCCGCTGCATATGCTGCATCTTCAGGGTATCGTGTTTGCCTGGCATTGGAGTGATGTAGAAAAAATCCAACACCATCTCATTTGCGGTCAGATACACCTGCATGTTGTTCGAATAGATATCCGGCCCCTGCTGCTTCTCTTCCGCCTTCGCCAGCTCAGCATTGACATCAATCGTCTGCCTCATCTTCTTTGCCATTTGCCTCACCTCCACCCCTTCCCCCCCGATTAATCCATCTTTACCCCAAAAATCACCGCGCGCCTGATTGCATAATTCTTAGAACATCCTTACTATAGTTACACGGCTAAACCCTTCTACACCAAAGGACGCCCATGACCATCCTCATTGCCACAGACCCCCAGGGGGCTTACTCGCTCACCTTCACGATAAACCCGAACCGCCCTAGCACCTCCGCCGCAATTGATACTGCCTCCGGTGAATCAGCCGCAACACCCCGCTCCGCATATATCCGGTTGATCTCCGTCAGCGCGCTGCGCAGGTTCCCCGCCAGCTCCGGCGGCAAAGACCCCAGCAAAGCCTCCTCTTGAGCGTCGTCTGGCGCCTGCCTGGGATAACCCAGCAAATCTAACAGCGAATCATCTCTCAGCCGCTCGGATATCTGGATCGCCGTCGGCATGCTTACGCTTTTGCTTAAACCACTCAGAATATTTCCGAGATAACCTTTGCTAATCCCGATATATTTTGCAAAAGCAGTTAGCGAAGCCCGTCCTTCTTTCAGTTGCCACTCAAGATATTTTTTTTCGAACCACTCAGCCAGGGGGCCATTACTCATTGTTTTAATATAGCAACTTCTGTCTTTTGGGTAAATAGCTATTGACATTTTATTCCTTATCGTGTAAAATGTTCATAACTAA
>DATIKF010000185.1:0-3578 GCA_035477855.1 Dissulfurispiraceae bacterium | reverse complement strand
TGCAGCGTAGCGGTCACGTCGAGCCTGGGGCACGGCTTCCCGGACCTGGTCGTTGGGCGACACGATAAAAATTACCTGATCGAGATCAAGCACGGCAGTGGCAAGCTCACGGACGACGAGCGCGAGTTTCACGAGATCTGGTGCGGGTCCGTCACGGTCGTGCGCAGCGTAGACGAGGCGCTGGCGGCGGTAGGTGCGATATGATCGGCATCTTACGGCTACTTTTCGGCTACTGTGCGACCTGCTGGACAGCCACCTACTGGTACGTGGACGAGCACGGACTGACGCGCTGCGAGCGCTGCAAGAAGATCGTGCGGCAGGCGCCCGTTTAGGGGTCTCATCGTGCACACGAATTACGTAGACGAACGAAAAGTCGAATCAGGATATGGGCTTCGTTTGGGTACAAAAAATGCGTCTTTCTGCGTTTCAGTGCCCACCACCTCTGGCACGCCAGCGGCGAAACGCCGTGCAAGGCGAGCAACAAAAAACCCCGGCGGTTAGGCCGGGGCTGGCGGGGGGGGGGAGATATGCGCTATTTTGTTTTCTTGGGTCGTCCTCCCTTCCGCCCGTTTTCGCGGGCAGCGGCGGACTTCCGCTCGGTCTTGATCGAGCCGAGTACGCGGGCGGCGGCGGCCTCGGCGGCGGCAAGGTCGTATTTCCAAAGCCATATAGGCCAGTGCGGAGCACCGTGATGGACTCGGACAAAGCCCATCAGGATAGGTTCGTTGATGGCTGCGGGGATATCCGGCGGTTGAGGATTGTACTCGCCCGTTTGATAACCGTGCGAGAGCGCCCATCCAGGCGGCAGGCAGGCTTGTCGCCTGTCGATCACGTCGAACACGCCCTCCAGGTAGAAGCTAGTGGAGCCGCAGGCGATTGCCGCCTCAAGCTCCTCGCTGGTGTGGTCGCCAATGATAGTCTCGGTAAATCTGTCGAATTTTCTCATGTCAGTCTCCTGTCCGGTCATTACCCTGGCCGGTAAGGGGGTCTAGGATTAATTGTTTCGCTGATCAAATCAGTCGGGGCACGCTGAGCCCGGCTGGAAGTCTGCGTCACGGATTTCGTAGTACCAATCCGAACTGAACTGGTACTTTTTCCCCGTGGCCAGGAGGTCAAGGATATCCTGGTGGGAAGTTAGGGGCTTCCGATGGAAAAGCGGCGCAATCCAAGAGTCGTGCTTTATTACTTTAGCGATAAACATCGCTATGTCTCTTGGGTCGATATCGACCCACTGTTCGCCATCGAGTCTTCGTTGTAGTTTCATTTCAGTCTCCTGTCCGGTCATCCTGGCCGGTAAGGGGGTCTAGGATTAATCGCTCATCCGGTCATAGCAATCGGGACATGACGATCCCCGGCTTGCGCTCATCATGAGGTTTTTGGCTATCGTGTGCCCGCACGAGCACACGACCGTTTCAGCTTCGATCTGGGGGGCTCGCACACGCTGGGCTCGGATTTCGTCGTACCAGTCCGTTCCGGACTGGAGGCTTTTCCCCTTTCCCAGAAGGTCTAGGGCTTCCTGGCGGGTTATACGCTCGAAGTTACAGGCTAACCTCACGTACACATCCGCCTGTTCTGGGTCGACATCGACCCATTTACCATTTGACAATCTGCGTTGGATTTTCACGATATATCTCCTTAGCCTACGTATTTCTGAGTAAACTGCTGGCGGGCGTTTTTATCAAAGCCCTGCCAGAACGATGCGAAGCTGTTGTAACCGCTGTAGTACCCATGATCGTATGGGTTCGTGTGGTAATTGGGTGTGGGCTGCGCAGTCTCGCCGCGGGCTGCGTCAACCCGACCCTGCCAGAGTCCCAAGTTGTAATCTACTGTTTGGGTCAGGTGGTCGTTTGCGTGCAGCGCGACCCAATCACGTTTTCCCATCCCCCAACCGGTCACTTTGCCATTATGCGCCTTCATCCACCGTGTCTTGAACTCATCGTCTGAGGGCATTTCGGGCGGTTTAGCGCTCCATTTTTCTAACTGTTTGGCGGTCGGTTCGTATCTCATGGCGTCTCCCTGTCTGGTCTGGTTATCTGTATATAGTATATCCGAACGATGGGTTTATGTCAATAGGTTTTAGCGACTCTTAACTAACTGCAACGATTGACAAGCGCTGTCGAAAGTCGTATAATTGATAAAACCATATTTTCCAATCGGAGGACATCATGCAATTAGATTTTGTGGTCACACCCGAAGTTATCGCAATGTTGGCCGGCGCGCTCTTGTCGCTGGCGTTTTCGTACATCCCCGGCCTGTCCGCACGTTACGGGGCGCTGTCGCCTGAGTATAAGCGGCTGATCATGGCCGGGTTGATGGTAGTGGTCGCGGCCGGAGCGTTCGGTCTGTCCTGCGCCGGCATCATCGAGGGACTGACATGTGATCAGCCTGGCGTTATCCGCCTGGTGTGGGTGGTCATCTTGGCGATCACCGCCAACCAGTCGGTATACCAGCTCAGCAAGCGGTCGCATTTTTCGGCGTGAAATACAAAAGCCGGATCATTGGCAGCGGCGAGGAGCGGCTCGATCAAATCCTGTTCAATCCTCGCAACTGGCGAATACATCCACTGGCGCAACAGGACGCACTAAAAGGCGTTCTGGAACAGGTCGGCTGGGTGCAGCAGGTGATCGTCAACCAAAGGACGGGGAATCTGGTTGACGGTCATCTGCGCTGTCAGCTGGCGGCGCGTGAGGGCAATGAGGTTATCCCGGTGGTGTACGTGGACATCAGCGAGGATGAGGAGGCCATGATCCTGGCGACGCTTGACCCGATCGCGGGCCTGGCGGTGGCGGACAAGCAGAAGCTGGCGGAGCTGATCAGCGAAATTGACAGCAATAATGAAAATGTGCAGAAACTTCTAAAAAGTATCAGCAGTGATGAATGGCTGGATTTCACATCAACGGACAGGGAAGGGCAGGGGATTGCATCCTCCTGGAACATGATGAATGCGAGTGAAAATGTGCATGTAGAAATCGGCGACGTCGAATCTTTTATAACAACAGAGCTTTTTGGTAGGCTAAAAAGCAAGCTTGAGGAAGGTTATCAAAACGGGGTTCCCGTTCCGCTCCAGGTCGCCAACATGGTGGAGAAATTTGTTGATGGATCTTAAATACGCTGTGGTTGACACGAACTATTCGCTTGGCGCACACTGCGGAATGGCGTCGTCGTGGCTCAAATACGAGCTGGCGAAGCGCAATATTCCTGAAGCCGCTATTGATGAGGCGGACACTTTGCTGATCACGACCAGCTCGCAGCAGGGCGTAGCACAAGTAAGGGGTAGATTAAGGCGGTTAAAAAACAAAAAAGTTATAAAAATCCTCGGCGGCGGCGGCTGTTATGCGCCTGCCATTTTTGAAAATCACGTCGATGCGATTTGTGTTGGCGAGGGCAAGAATTTTATGGATATTCTGCTCAAAGACGGGTTTGAGGCGGCGAAGGAGCTGCCGGAAACATGGATTAAAGGCGAGACGCGGGCAGTCGTCCCATCACAGAATTTCCCGTGGGAAGTGCCGCCGATCATGAACACGGACGGCTTTGTCAGACTTTTTTTGTCACGCGGGTGCAAATACAAATGTCTTTTT
>DATIKF010000184.1:0-3439 GCA_035477855.1 Dissulfurispiraceae bacterium | reverse complement strand
TAACCTTCATCCCTTCCTCCTCGCGTCAATTTCCCGTCTCCGAAAATACGCCACAATCCTTCTCCACTCCAATTCCCCGCACTTCACCGGAACCCGAAGCGGCTCAAATTCAATACCCCTAAACGTCTCGCCGTACCTCGTCGTCGTCCGCCGCAAATACTCCTTCACGTAGCACATGGCACCCTTTCAAAATATTTTTGATAGCGGAGTGGGTGGTATATAGAGCGCGCCGCGCGAGCGCGCAGGGTGGGGGGGGTCTGTGCCGGAACCAGACACCTCATGCCCTGCGCTCCCCCGCTGCTACAGCAAGAGCGACTAGCACGATCATCACGAGTAAGCAGTAGGCTGTGAATGTCATATCGAACTCCGATAGTACGGGCTACGCGGTAGATCGTGAGGGTATCGCCTCGCCCCCGGCATGGCATAGTATCGGTGTATGTCCGATTGCTTAAATCCTATCAACGTCAACTGAACGCTGCCATCCTCCATAATCTGAGGACGGTACTGTACTTGATCCCGCGCTAGACGTGTATCCATCTGCGTCACCCCACCACCTCCGCCGTGATGTACTCGCGGCGGGCAGCCTCAGCGATACCAGCCGGTCGGCCGGGCGGGTTACGGGCATCGCCCATCGGATATACTCCCTAGGCCCTAACCGCTCGATCAACACCGCCGGAATAGTCCCCATCTAGTCGCCCTCCACAACGTCCAGATTGCCCGCTAGCGCATCCTCCCCGCCAGCGGTGTACTCAGCCTCGACAACGCCCTCTATCGCGTCCCTGCGCCCCCATAGCTGCGCCGTCCTCTGGTCGGGGAGCAATTGCGCCACGTTGACCGTAATGCTCGGCGTGTTGATCTTGCCGAACCCGTACAAATCGGCCAGGGACTGCCTGATTTTGCGGCGCAGCTCGATCCGGGTAGCCGCTTTGGGTATGACATATTCTATGGTTTTGGTGTCCGGATTTTCGGACATTGCGTCAACCTCGGAAAGGTCGCGCTCATATCCGGCCTTAAGCAGGTTAAATGTGACCTGCCGGTCCTCTCTCGACTCCTCTGACAGCTCTCTACGTACCGTAGAGATAGCTCTGGTAACTGTCCTATCGGTGATATTGTAGGTATTGACACAATGCTTGATAATATCGCGGGGCTGGTGTCCGTCTCGGAGCATCCCCAGGATGGTAGGATATAGCGCGGAGTGCTTATAGCTTGCCAATTATAGCGTCCTCATGGCCTATATCGGCATTATCGCGGCTCAGTGTGGTAGTATATGGCATGATTATTCTCCCGCACCGCTTGCACACGGAGTATATCGCCATTGGATCGCTGCGGCTGTATCGTGGCGCCGGTATGGTCCGGCCACAATTAGGGCATTTCATCCGGCCAACCTCTCCCGTAGTGATATGATTGATTGCCTTAATTGCTCGGTATTAGCGGCGACATCCATCACGCGGCCCTGGTGTATTTCCGGCGCGCGCTCCAGGGTGTCAACCAGGATATCCATTATTTCGGAGCATCGCCGCGCGGCCCGGTTAAGTCTCTCCTCATATATAGACATTATGATGCAATGTACTAAACATACGTGTATCTGTCAACAACTTTTTTCCGCGTTTTTGCACTTTTTTTCGCGCGCTCGGAAATAATTGCAAAAAAAGATTGACAAATCCCGATAGTGTAAGTACGTTACTATTATCAGTAAGCCGCAATGGTCTTTGACAACTTCGGGGCGCGAACATGGTGCTTGCATCATGGCGGCAAGTAGGCCGACCGGCCGGAAACCGACAACACGCTGAAAGCTAATAACCGCCCCTTATAATCTCCACTCTTTTTTCCTGCCCTCCATCGGAGAGGGCAGAATATAAATAGTGGAGTGACAACATGAATCGTAACTTAGTCAAAAACAGCATTGAGCAGGCAGTCAGCGATTATCGCAATGGCAATTGGTCGAGTTTCGGCGCATGGGTTAAGCGATGCCACAAGCGCGACTTGCTCGACTCGATCGAGTATGCACACGGGCAATATGGTATCCAGCGGCACGAGTGGATCAACGCATGTTGGTCTTACCTGCGTTAACGCCTTATGCTCTCCCGCTACGGCGGGATTGCACAAGCCGTTAAAAAAATAGAGAGGTGCAGCAAATGAGCAAAAAACAGAAGGGATTTGTGGAGTATGTCAAGCAGCAATACGCAAAACGCGGAATCATCATCGACCGCGTCAAAATCTTCGGCAGGACAATCTGCCTGTATGCCGCCGGGGAGATTGTTTATTCCATTGAGAGGAGGGCATAGCATGACTATCATGAGCGCACTCACTCACGGGGATTATGATTTTTACGTGCTGGACTACCAGGGGCGCCCGTTTTACAACATCGTCCCGCGCGGATCGCAACCACCCGAGGGAGGATACGGCAACCGGGAATGGATCGAGCACGTCAAGCACGTCAAATTCCCGCTGGAAATGCTTTAACGCTTTACGGTTCCGCCTTTCAGGGCGGTTCCGCAAGTCGTTAAAACATAAAGGAGGCGAAATAATTATGTACCATGAAGAACGCAGAGACAACGAAATATGGGTTGGAAATACTAGGACGGAGAATGATTTGTCGTACCTGCAAGGCAAGGTGAAGTTTCGGAAGGGGGAACAGGCATATTATCTGGACGGAAAGAAAATCTCAACTGATTATATGCGTCCCTTGTTTATAGAAAAAGATGATTTCATTGCTTACAATAATATCATGGATGCACGAGGCAAGTAGATCGAAACCGGCTGCGGCCGGTAGTCTGGTTGTTCCGGGCCTGATGAGATCAAAAATAAATGGAGGTCGCACAATGACGATAATGTGTAGGCATACCACATGTCAAGACTGGAAACCAGCGAGCCAAGAGTATTTGATTTATGCGTGGGACACCGATGTCCCAGAGGAAATCGCGAAATGCTTTCGCCGTCTCAATAAACGAGTATTGCGGAAGCTGGGCATGTACTGGAGTATTCGTAAGTAACACCCCGCCCGCCGGTTTAGCCGTGGCCTTCAATGGCAAGCGGGCAAAGCAGTAAAAATTAAATTACGGAGGGATGAGATGAAAATAATATCAAGCGCGATCAGGTCCGACACGGTATGCGGGGCGATCGATGAGATCAACCGCAATGACGACATGATGGACGTTGCAGCGGCGTACTCACAACACAAAAAAATCGGTATGGCAGACGCAATCGAGGCTATAGCATCGCATATCGTTTATACCGACGAAGACTTTGAATTTTAGAACCCCGCCCGGCGCAGCCCTCGACGAAAGGCGGCCGGGCGCAGTAAAAAAAAACAACGGAGGACGTCATGCATAAAATACACATTGAAGCGAAGTATGAAATGCCGCAAAATTATTGCGGTGCTGAAAAAATATCGGGATGCAGGATCGGGAATGGAAATTACAAAAATGTGTACTCGATC
>DATIKF010000183.1:0-25645 GCA_035477855.1 Dissulfurispiraceae bacterium | reverse complement strand
TCTAATGCTGCTTTAGCCTTGAATGCCGCCCCGTGATTCCGTCTCGTCCTCTTTCCCATGTTCGCTGCTCCTCTCTATCCCTTGTAGTTTAGAGCAGCTCCCCTCCACTTTACACCCTGTCCGATTTTGCTGGACCACCTCTATAATTCGGTTCTTGATGCTGTTCAGTTTGAAGTGAGAGGAATGCAGAAGAGAGATAGGTTCTCTGCGGAAACACCTGATTAATGGCTTCTATAGCGGTTTGTTATGGGGAAACGACGATCTTTCCCGAAGGCACGCAGAGTAATCTTGATGCCGGGCGGAGACTGACGGCGCTTGTATTCACTCAGATCCACCATTCGTACGATACGTTTTACGCAGTCGGCATCGCAGAAGGAGGAAACCAGATCCACGAACCCCTTCTCTTCCTCAATGTATGCTTTGAGAACAGGATCGAGTATTTCATACGGCGGCAAAGAGTCGGCATCTTTTTGATCCGGCTTCAATTCAGCTGTCGGCTCTTTTGTCAGTATACGCTCGGGAATGAGATCGCATCCCGCATCAATATTTCTCCATCTCGATATCGTATAAACAAGCGTTTTCGGCACATCCTTGATAACGGCAAAACCGCCTGCCATATCACCGTAGAGTGTGGCATAACCGACGCTCATTTCAGACTTGTTCCCTGTCGTAAGCACAAGCCAGCCGAACTTATTGGACATTGCCATCAGGATATTGCCGCGGATGCGTGCCTGAATATTCTCTTCTGTCGTATCGGGCTGATGTCCTTTAAAAAGCTTCTGAAATGCCTTGAGATATACCTTGAATATCTGCGTGATAGGCACATCCGCAAGGCTTATACCGAGATTCTTGACAAGTTTGCTGACGTCTTCCCTGCTCTCTTTCGAGGTAAAGGGAGAAGGCATGAAAACGCCGTGAACATGCTCTTTGCCTATTGCATCAACCGCTATCGTCGCGACGATGGCAGAGTCGATACCGCCGCTCAGGCCGATGCAGACGTCGGCAAAGCCGTTTTTCAGAACGTAATCACGTGTGCCGAGCACAAGGGCGTGGTAAACCTCTTCCGCCGGCGACATCGGCATATCACCACAAACCCGGCCGGGTACGGCTCGGCGCTTCTTTTCAGCAAGGGGAACGCTGCAATTTATAAGAACCCGTTCGACAAGCAGCTTTGCCTTGCCGCGCGGACGGCGGACCCCCGGATGGCTCCGATTGGTGCGAACAGGGACATCAAGCACAATCAGTTCTTCTTCAAAGCGCTTGCCGGCAGTTATAAATTGTCCCTCAGCATTCAGCACAAGACTGTGCCCATCGAAAACCAGTTCATCCTGCCCACCTATCATGTTCAGATATGCAATGGCAACACGGTTGTCGCGTGCGCGCTCCGCAAGCATCTCAAAACGAGTACGATGTTTGTGCATATGGTACGGGGATGCATTGATATTGATGATAATATGCGCACCTGCAGAGGCCTGATATGCAGCGGGACCGTCGCTGTTCCAGATATCTTCACAGATATTGATGCCGAAAACAACGTGACCAGCCTCATAAACAGTGCAGCGGGATCCGCGCCGGAAGTAGCGGTATTCATCAAAAACACCGAAGTTGGGCAGATAAATTTTGTGATAGATATCGACTATCCGTTGCCTGTGCAGAACGGCAGCTGCGTTATACAGACCGTCGCCCCTGTCCACAAAGCCGACGATAACAATAGAGTCTCCGGCTTTTCGACGAATATGGTCAAGCGCCACGATATTATCCTCGACAAACTGAGGCTTCAACACGAGATCTTCCGGCGGATATCCAGTGACAGCCAGTTCAGGAAAGACAATAAAGTCAGGCCGGTATGCTGACGCTTCCTTGAGAAAGGAGACTATTTTTTTTGTATTGCCGGCCAGATCTCCAACAGTAGGATTCATCTGACAAAGGGCGAGTCTGACCTGTTTCATGCCATTGATTGTACTTCGCTCGGCTCTAATTGTAAAGTGAATGCCCCATACGATTGATTTGATGCCGGACAAGAAAAAGTATTGACGAACGATTCATCAGGATCAGCACACGGATGAGGGAACAGCACCAGACTTCTCTTTATCAAAGAGCAGGGGGAAGAGCCTGCGCCCAAGGGAGAACATGCGCAGGGATCGCTCATCGAGATAATCCCGGTAAGTGTTCATGGTTCCCGAGAGCTTTCTTTGCTGATACGTGAGGGTCAGCTCGGCAAATATCCCGCTGCCGAGATAGAGCCGGTGAGCATAGTCCTTGGTCGATGCAAGGACAACTTTCGCCAGCGTGAGGTAGCCGGGGTCGAGATTAATGCGACGGTTGCCATCCTTGGTAAAACGCTGTTCAATCTCGTTTGTCGTGAGCTTGGCAGCCGCAATTTCGTCTTGTCCGATGGGTATTTCAAAAAAAAGATAGCGACGATAAAGCTTACTGCCCATTTCGTCGGAATAGTGTTCAGAATAATCCCACGGCCAGGTCGGAGACTCCATGAGAATAGAACCGAATTTTTTTTCGAGTTCATCACAAACCGCAATGAATACCGTTGAATCTGCGAAAAGAGTACTGATAAAAAACAGCGCCCTGTCGGGCAACTTCAGAGTCCCCATAGGTCTTAATTGATGGCAAATCTGGCAAGTGCGGCGCGGACTTCAGGGGTGTCCCACAAGTTCGGGCCAATAACCTTATCGCGCACAATGCCTTTTTTGTCAATCAGAAATGTTTCCGGCACGCCGCGAAGACCATACTGAGTGCCGACAGCTTTCGTATCCGCCAGCACCGGGAAGGTAAACTTTTTGTCACGCATGTATGCTTTTGCGCGTTCAGCATCGTCCCTGATGAGTACGGATAGCAGCACAATCTTCCCATCCTCCTGTTCCGCCTCGTACAGTCTCTGCAGCGTCGGGTTTTCCTCTTCGCAGGTAGTACACCACGTCGCCCAGAAGTGAAGCAGCACGACCTTGCCTTTCAGGTCGGACAGTTTCCAGATTTTTCCGCTCAGATCCTGGAGCTGGAAATCAGGTGCCGCACTGCCGACAACGACAGCAGATGACTGGCGAATATCAGGAGAACCGGTCATGGTAAAAACAACTGCAATGCCGAAAATAAACATGGCAATCAGAATAAAAGCTTTTTTTTGCATGAAAGCAACCCTTTCACATCAAAATAAATCCAGGCAGCTGCAGCGGATTATAAAAAAACAGAGTGCATCCGAGACACCCGGATACAGAAATACAAGGTTCAGAACAGAATTGCCGCGCTAATTTACCGAGGCAAGCACCGAATCTTTCGCTTCGCTGAAGACAACCTGCTCGTTTTCGAGAACAACCTTTATCACGGTTGTATTCAGGAAATGACCTTTCAGCAGTTCTTCAGAGAGCGGATTCTCGATCTCCTTGTCAATCGCCCGGCGCATAGGTCGCGCCCCGTAAGCAGGCTGATAATATTTGGTCAGCAGCCACTCTTTCACCGACTGGGAAACATCAATCGTAAGAGCATGCTCTGCGAGTTTCTGGTTCGTTTCTGCAAGGAGCAAATCCACAATCGAAAGCAGATGTTCGCTCTGCAGCGGGTGGAAGACCACCGTCTCGTCCACACGATTCAGAAACTCAGGATTGAATGTCTTCTTCAGCTCAGACAAGACGTTCTCTTTAATCTTTGAGTACGTATCGGCATCAGATGCCTTCGTGAATCCGAGCGGCGTCGACTTCTCGATGATTCGTGCTCCGAGGTTCGACGTCATGATAATAATCGTATTCTTGAAGTCGACTTTCCGGCCATAGCTGTCTGTAAGCACCCCCTCATCAAGAATCTGAAGTAGTACATTAAAGACATCCTGATGCGCCTTTTCGATCTCGTCAAACAATATCACCGAGTACGGCCGCTTGCGAACCTTCTCGGTCAGCTGTCCGCCCTCTTCATACCCGACATAGCCGGGAGGAGCACCCGCAAGGCGGGAAACAGCAAACCGCTCCATATATTCGGACATATCAATCTTGATGAGTGCGCTCTCGTCATTGAACATGAATCCGGCAAGCGCCTTGGCAAGTTCGGTTTTACCGACTCCGGTCGGTCCGAGAAAGAAGAACGACCCAATCGGGCGGTTTTTGCTTTTCAGTCCCGCGCGCGATCTCCTGATAGCACGCGCCACGCTCCTGATCGCATCATCCTGACCGACAATCCGCATATGAAGAAGTTCCTCCATGCGAAGCAGTTTTTCAGTTTCGGTCTCTTCCAGCTTGTACAGCGGGATACCGGTCATTTTTGCTACGGTGTAAGAGATGTCTTCAACACTGACCAGCGGCACATCGCGCGTCTGAGAGTCCTTCCATTTGCGGTACTGGACCTCATACAGTTTTTTGAGCTTGTCTTCCTGTGCACGGATATTTTGGGCCTTTTCAATGTCATGCAGACGGACATACAGCGTCTTTTCCTTGGCAAGCTGGATAATCTCCGTTTCCATATCACGAAGATCTTCCGGCATAACCGACTTCTTGAGCTTGATGCGTGAGCCGGTCTCGTCCATCACATCAATAGCCTTGTCCGGCAGAAATCGGTCGGCAACATACCGGTCGGAAAGCTTGACCGCCGCAACAATCGCTTCGTCGCTTATCTTCACCTTGTGATGGCTTTCATACTTCTGGCGGATGCCCTTCAGGATATCGATGGTAGTATCAACAGTCGGCGGCTCCACATGAATCGGCTGGAAGCGGCGCTCAAGGGCACCATCCTTTTCAATATGCTTGCGATACTCATCGGGAGTCGTTGCACCGATGCACTGCAGTTCGCCGCGCGAAAGCGCCGGCTTCAGCATATTGGATGCATCTACCGAACCTTCCGCAGCCCCGGCACCCACAATCGTATGGAATTCATCGATAAACAGGATAACGTTCTCGGTCTGCAGAATCTCGCGCATGACCGCTTTCAGACGCTCTTCAAACTGGCCTCTATACTTGGTTCCAGCAATAAGAGCTCCGAGATCGAGTGAAATAATACGCTTGCCGGAAAGGATATCCGGAACGTCACCCATAACAATTTTCTGGGCAAGGCCTTCAACTATGGCGGTCTTGCCGACACCCGGCTCGCCGATAACAGCAGGATTATTCTTCAAGCGTCTGCCGAGCACCTGAATGACACGCTCGATTTCGTCCGCACGTCCGATGACCGGGTCAAGCTTGCCTTCAGCTGCAAGCGCAGTCAAATCTCGCCCAAACTCATCAAGCGCCGGAGTATTGGACTTCTTGCCCCGCTCACGCGTATGAGCCTGCTGGAACTGAGGCTTGATGGAAAGGTTAATCGCCAGTTGGCGAGCGCCGAGCAGATTTGCTCCAAGATTTCTGAGCGTCTTGCCGCCGACTCCCTCGTCCTCACGGATCAATCCAAGAAGAAGATGTTCACTTCCAATATACGGATGGCCGAGCAGTCGAGCTTCTTCAATGCCCAGTTCAAGCACTTTCTTGGCTCGGGGTGTAAACGGAATCTCCCCGAACGACAGCACATTCGTGCCGGCCGGCAGGTCCCGCTCTATCTCATACCGAAGCTCTTCAATGTTCAACCCCATCTTTTTCATCATGGTTATGGGAATGCCCTCTTCCTCTCTCAGGATCGCGAGAAGGATGTGCTCCGTGCCGAGGTAATCATTGCAGCGCTTCTCAGCCTCTTCTTTGGCAAAGATAATGATCTTTCTGCCTTTATCGGTAAATTTTTCAAACATGGTCTGCTCCTTTTTACTGCAATTGCCCAGCCCTTTCTATTGATCTTACTCGCTCATCCGAAACCTTGTCAACGAACAGATATCCCTTGTTTCCTTATTTTCCAATCCGGTATGCTTATGCGTATGCCGATGTTTGCAGACGTCATATTCCCTCAAAAATTGCCTCCGCTCACCTACCGGGTGACTGATGGTGCTCCGGAGAACCTGAGCGGTCGCATTGTTCAGGCTGGATTAGGCCGACGTGTAACCTCCGGAGTCGTCATAGCCGTATACAAGGATCACAAAGATGTGGAGCGGGCGCATGGACTGCTGCCTGATGAATTGCGCTTAAAAGCTATAGAAAGCGTGAGCAGCCATTTCTGGTCGCCTGCCGGCATGAAGCTGGTTCAGTGGCTGGCGGACTATTATCTCGTTCCGGCAGGCCTTGCACTGAAAAGCTGTTTTTTTGAAGATACGGTCGCAAAGGCGGGTGTGCTTAGAAAAACAAGGAAACCGCTTCCTGCAGCGACTGAACGTGAGCTGTTGTTTCTTGGCGGCGACGAACTCGCCAGTATCCAAAAAGTATGCGATACAATTCGCGGCTACTCTTACCAGACATATCTCTACCATGCTCCCGTCGCTTTGGGGACGCAAGCTTTCATTCAAGAACTGTTGAGAAACAGCGTCACAACAATGAAAGGCATTCTGCTCATTGTTCCGGAATTCCACTTCGTTGAGCGTTATGCCCCTCTGCTCAGAATGCTTGCGCCTGAGCGCTCCGTTGTCCTGCACAGCAAAATGACTCCGAATCAGAGAATCCGGGCCGTCCACCGCATTCATTCGGGAGAAACGGATATTGTCCTGGGAACACGCTCGGCTGTTCTGGCTCCGTTACCCACAACATCCCTCATCATCGTTGATGACGAGCATAACTCCGCATATAAAGCTGAAGAAGGATTGCACTATCACGGGCGGGATGTCGCAGTAATGCGTGCATATCTCGAAAAGGCGTGTGTTGTTCTTGCATCCTCCTGTCCGTCCGTCGAGTCTGCATACAATGTGCAGCTTGGGAAGTATCAGGTGCTCGACCATCAGAAGACGAAGCGCGGCACTGAAAGACGTCCTGAAATTCGGATTGTTCCGCCGCCGCGCAAAGGGCATGCTCAGAAACATCTTGCTCAGGAAGTGGTTCGGTCAGTTCGAGGCTATCTCAAGACACACGAAAATGTTCTGTTTCTGATCAACAGAAAAGGCTATTCGCTGCTGCAATGCCGGGACTGCAGCGAACTCATCAGGTGCATCATTTGCTCAAGCCCCCTCGTATTTCGCAAGTCGGCAAACAGACTCGACTGCCGCCTCTGCATGGCGAAGCGCGATCTGCCGGAGCAATGCCCTTCATGCGCAGGAGCTTCGCTGCATGCGGTTGGCGCCGGAACCGAGCGCATCCGGGACGAAATAGCGGATGTGTTCGGGCAGGAAGCGGTCATCATGGAAAAGGACGGAGGCGAGACCGGCGAAACTATCCTGTTTGCTGAGCTGGCGACCCTTGTCGTCGGAACCAAGTACGCAGTAAAATCAGGATCTCAGCATCGGTATGCTGCTGCAATTGTACTTTCCATCGACGCCACTCTTTCGCAGCCGGACTTCCGGGCGCATGAACGGACGTTTCAGGATATCGTGCAGGTACTTCATTGCGTAAAGCCGGGAGGCACGCTCTTTATACAGACCCGCAACAGCCGGGAGCCGCTCATCAGATGCATTGCACGCCTTGATTACAATTGCTTCTTGTCACATGAACTCGAACAGCGCAGGCTTTTGCACTATCCGCCATTCTCACGTCTGCTGCGGCTTTCCGTTCACTATGCAAACGACGAAAGAATCACAAAACAGCTTGACACATTTTTGGGGGAACAGCGAAAAGACACTGCCCAGATTCTGGGACCTCTTGAGCTCCCGTCCGGACTGAGAGGATTCCGCCGATGCTGGCAGATTCTGATAAAGACATCCGACAGAAAGACATCAGGATATCTTGCACGCTCAGTCCAGAAAATGTTTGAGCGAGACAGACGCGTTCGCGTTGTGGCTGATGTCGATTCGTATGGGATATGAGTTCTTGATAAGCCGGTTCGGCTGCATATCTGCATGAGAAATGCGGGCCGGGGTGTGCTTATTGTCAGGCAAGCAATTTCAGATCGGAACGTCCCAAAATCTCTTTTGCGTTTTCGATGTCGATTTTTATCTGTGCCTTCAGTACTTCTGCTGCAGGATACGTTGCTTCGTCCCGCAGGCGTTCGATAAAATGCACTCTCAGCTTTTTGCCGACCAGATACTCTCGCACCCCGAACAGATGCACTTCATAACTCATCTCGATACCGCCGAAGGTAGGATTGCTGCCGATGTTCGCAACCCCGTCGAAGAGCCGGCCATCCGTGGAAACGCGAACCGCATAAACACCTTCATTCGGGATAATCTCATTTGTTGTTGCAAGATTCGCGGTCGGCGTCCTCAGAATTGACTCGCCGCGCCCTGCTCCTGGCACGACCACACCGTCGATGTGATATGCCCGTCCCAGCATACACGCAGCATCACTGACCTTGCCTTTCAGGAGAAACGCCCGCACACGGCTGCTGCTCACGACATCACCGCAGGCTGCGGCATGGCGGACAACCGTCAACCCGAAACCAAGCGATTCCCCCTTGCGGCGAAGCAGATCGGTCGATCCTTTTTTCCCTTTTCCGAATGAATAGCTGTGACCGACAACGACCCATCTGGCATTCATGAGATCGACAAGAACGCGTTTGATAAAGTCTTCCGGTTCGGTTTTTGCAAACTCCCGATTGAACGGGATGTAGATAATGACCGCAAGTCCGTTGTCGGCAATAAGACGTGTTTTGTCTTTCGACGTGGTGATATGTCTTAACCCGCGCTCAGGAGCAAGCACGGAAACCGGATGCGGAAAGAAAGTGACGGCAACCGGAGTTCCCCCGATCTCCAGCGCCTTTTCAACAACGCGGGCAAATATTTTCTGATGGCCGATATGCACCCCGTCAAAGTTGCCGATGGTAATGACAGGATTCCTGTATGTAAACGTTGCCGGAAGTCCGTTAATTACATCCATGCTGCTTCTCCAGAAGCATCAGAAGTTCGTAAATCCGGCGCACCTGCTCACGCGTTTCATCGTGCGTGCCGTTATTGTCGATTGTCATATCTGCTTTCTCTCTTTTCATGGTGATGGGGAACTGGCTCTCGATGCGTTTTCGTGCATCGTCCCGTGTCATGCCTTTTTCTTCGAGTCTCCGGAGAGCCGTCTCCTCGCTGGTAAACACCGTCAGCACACTGTCGAAGCGGTTCTGATAGGAACGTTCGAACAACACCGGAGCCTCAACAACGATGATAAGGGGAGCGGCGGTCTTTGCAAGCTCCTCTACCTGCGCATCGACTGCCTTGAATACGCGCGGATGCAGAATATTTTCGAGACCCAGTCGCAGACGTGAGTTTGAAAAAACCGTATGCGCAAGGAGTTTGCGATCCAGAACGCCATTATGAAGAACGTGCTCTCCAAACAGATCGCTCACTTCCCGAATAACTTCAGGATCACCAAGCAGACCGCTTACAACCGCGTCGGCATCTATTCGGACGGCGCCAAGTTCCTCAAACATTCTGGAGACGGTACTCTTGCCCATGCCGATATTGCCGGTGATGCCAAGGACAATCATTGACTGCCTTCTTCTGCAAGCTTCTTCAGCTCTTTCAGCTTCTTGAGTGCCTTCTGCGACGAGATGGCTTCGACATCCAGCTGCAACAGTTCGCGCGCAATCGGGTCGCCCGCAAAGAAGAGATCCATCTGGCGGGCCTTCGGACGAAGGGCCTGCGCCTCTTTCTTCTCAAGCTTGTCAAGAATAACTTTTGAAGCATCGATGACCGACTGTGGCAGCCCCGCAAGCTTTGCAACCTGAATGCCGTAACTCTTGTCGGCAGGCCCGCGTTCGATCTTCCTCAGGAAGATGACCTCGTCTCCCCATTCCTTCACCACAACGTTATAGTTTGCGATGCCTTCCATGTTGTGGGCCAGATCGGTCAGTTCATTGTAGTGTGTCGCAAACAGGGTCCGGGCGCCTATTACATTCACGAGATAGTCGGCAACAGACCATGCTATGCTGATACCGTCAAACGTGCTCGTTCCCCGACCGACCTCGTCAAGCAATATCAGACTGCGGGATGTCGCATTGTTGAGGATGTTTGCCGTTTCAATCATCTCTACCATGAACGTACTCTGACCGCGGGTTATATTGTCCGATGCGCCGATGCGCGTGAAAACCCGATCAACGACGCCGATAGTCGCTCGCTCAGCCGGCACGAACGAGCCAATCTGCGCCATGAGGACAATCAAGGCCACTTGACGCATGAAAGTCGACTTGCCGGCCATGTTCGGACCGGTAATCACCAGCAGCCGGTTGGGACCGCAGTCCATATGCGTGTTGTTCGGAATGAAGCGTTCGTCGCGGGCAGCAAAAGTCCGGAGGAAGAGAAGCCGCTCAATAACCGGATGTCTTCCATCAGTAATTTCGATAAGATCGCTGTCGTCGATTGCGGGCTTCACATAGTCATACCTTTTCGCAACTTTCGCCAGAGATAAATAAAAGTCTATCTCCGCAACAATTGCCGCTGCCTCGTGCACCTGAGGAGCATATTTTCCGATTCTGTCCAGCAGGCTGAGAAACAGCGAATACTCAAGGTCCCTGAGTCGGTCCTCAGCACCCAGAACCTTTCCTTCATACTCTTTTAACTCCTCGGTAATGAACCGCTCGCAGTTCGCAAGCGTCTGTTTGCGGATATAGTCCTGCGGGGCAAGGTGAAGGTTGGTTTTTGTAATCTCGATGTAGTAGCCGAATACCCTGTTGAAGCTGATTTTCAGAGAGGAAATCCCGGTGCGCTGACGTTCCTCCGCTTCCATCTTTGCGATATAGTCCTTGCCATGAATCGAAATGCCGCGCAGTTCATCGACCTCCTTGCTGTATCCCTTGCGGATGATTCCGCCGTCGCGGGGATTGTTTGCCGGAGATTCCATAATGCTGAAATCAATACTGTCAGAAAGGTCGGTCATGTCGGACAGCATGGACCCAATCTGCTTTAAGTGCCTGTTATGGGAAGCGACCAGCATCTTCCGCAATTTCGGCAGGTGCTGCAAAGACCCTTTCAGCGCCAGCAAGTCCCGGGGGATGGCAGTTCTGGCAATTATTCGTGCGGTAATGCGTTCGATGTCCTGGATTTTCCGGAGCGTTGTCCTGAGCTCTTCCGTCAGTTCATAATCCTCTGCAATGGCGCTCACGGCATCCTGCCGCTTGCGGATTTCGGGAACCGTCAGCAGCGGCTTGACGATTGCATTGCGCAGGAACCGTCCGCCCATCGGCGTCAGCGTCTCGTCAAGCACCCAGAGCAAGGAGCCTTCAAGGCTGCCGTCCTTCAGCGTACGGGTAATTTCGAGGTTCTGCTTGGTCGCCGCGTCCAGAAACATGACCGAGGAGTCCTGCAGCAGCGTTATCTTGCCGAAGGTAAGCACCTTCTGCGTCTCTTCGAGATAGCTGATAAGCGCTCCGGCAGCTGATATCGCAGCGGGCAGGCCGTCGCACCCATATCCTTCAAGTGACGAAACACGGAAATACTTCAAAAGAGCCTTGTACGCCTCGGTAAAATCAAAGTTCCAGTCGTCATGGTATGAAACAAACATGCCTTCAAGGGCTTCCTGCAGGTGCAATGAATGTTCGGCACTGCGCGGACAGAGCACCTCGCGCGGCTCGAATCGCCCGATTTCGTCTTCGATCGGCTTATCCGTTTCGAAGACCGTAAACTCACCTGTTGAAAGATCCGCAATCGTAATGCCGTATTTGCCCTGTCCCGGATAAATGCACATGAGAAAGGTGTTTTCCTTCGGCTGCTCCGGCACATGCGTACCGGGCGTAATAACCTTTACCACCTCGCGCTGGACGATGCCTTTTGCCTGTTTGGGATCTTCAACCTGTTCACAAATTGCCACCTTGCAGCCTGCCTTGATCAGCTTCGCTATGTATGCATCAACCGAAAAGTACGGCACACCGCACATCGGCATGGGCTCATCCTTGTTCTTGTCGCGTGAGGTCAGCGCTATCTGAAGAATGGCAGAGGCGGTTTTAGCATCCTCTCCGAACATTTCGTAGAAGTCTCCGAGACGGAAAAGGACTATGGAATCAGCATATTTTTCTTTTATCGCGGAATACTGCTTCATTAAAGGCGTAAGCTCGGACACGGGCCAGTTTTCTCCTGTTCATTGACCGGATTAAGACATCAGAAATCCATAGATTATACAACAGACGAATGGGAATAGAGAAAGAACCCGGAATGCAGGCGTCAGAATTCAGAAGAACAGGAAAAAAAGAGTTGTTGCTGCGGGGGCGGATAAGAAGAAACGGCGCCTTATACTAAAAGGCTTGCCAGGTCAGCTTATGACTATTGCACCTGATACTCTTGTTCTCATTTGCTTCTGAATTCTTGCCTCCGGGGCCTGAACACTGCATCAGAGGCCCAAAATAATTTCCCGCTCAGCCATATCGACCCGCTCGATCCGAACCGTTATTTCCTGACCGACGCTGAAGCGACTGCGGCGATTCAGCCCGTTCAGACACATGAGCTGCTCATCATAGCGATAGTAATCATCGGTCATGGCCGAAACATGCAGAAACCCTTCGACATACACATCATGGAATCTGACTTTCACCCCATATGCCGTAACCGCTGCAATACTTCCTGGAAAGAACTGTCCTTCCTTGTCCTTCATGTACCAGACACGCATGGCATTCAGAACGGTTCGTCCGGCCTCATCAGCCTGCCGCTCCGTGCGCGATGACTGAAACGCAATATCAGGCAAGAGCGTATTTAACTGTTCTGCCCGCTTATCGCTCAGCCGCTTTTTGATGAGCACTTCCCGCAAAATGCGATGTGTGACGAGGTCCGGATATCGACGAATGGGTGAGGTAAAGTGAGAATAGCTTTCCGATGCCAGTCCGAAATGGCCGATGTTCACCGGAGAGTATCGTGCCTGTTTCAGGCTGCGCAGAATAAGGGAATGGACGACCGTTTCTTCAGGTTTGCCCTTTAGCTGCCGCAGCAAGCCGGCAACATCGCCCGGCTTTATCAGACGGCGATGGCGGATGATGCCCAGAGCAGTCAGCATCCTCGCTATTTCTTCGAACTTCAGGGGATCGGGCTCTTCATGAATACGATAGAGGTTTGGCACTGAAAGCCCTTCAAGATGTTCGGCAACCGCTTCATTTGCGGCAATCATGAATTCCTCGATCATCATGTGAGCAAAGTTGCGCTCCGCGCGGATGATTGACTCCGGATTCCCCTGAATATCGAGCAGCACTTCGGGCTCCGGGAGGTCGAAGTCAAGGCTGCCGCGCTTCAACCGCCGCGACTTGATGAGATGACAGAGCGCTTTCATCTGTTCAAAGTCGCGCAAGAGCGCTGCATATCGCGAACGCTCTGCAGAGTCCTTATCGATCAGGATCTTTCTGACTGACGTATACGTCATGCGTTCATTGCTCTTGATGATGCTCGGATAAAACCGCTGCGTCGTGCGAATTCCCTGAGCGTCAAACTCCATTTCGACCGTAAACGCAAGGCGGTCAACTCTCGGTTTCAGGCTGCAAAGGTCTTCGGACAGTTCCTTCGGCAGCATGGGAACGACACGATCCGGAAAATAGACGCTCGTTCCGCGTTTTCGCGCCTCCAGATCCAGCGGCGACTCCCATGCGACAAAGAACCCGACATCGGCGATATGCACCCAGAGCCGGAAACCTTCCTCTGTCTTTTGTACAGAGATGGCGTCATCAAAATCCTTCGCCCTTTCTCCGTCAATCGTCACCGTGTTCAGTGCCCGGAGATCTTTTCGGCGAAGCGTTCGCGTGTCTTCCTCTTCGACTGAAACGGATTTGGCATGCAAAGCGCGCGCCTCTTCGAGAACATCGTGCGGGAAGCGGCGCGGCAGGTGGAATTCATCGATAATGCCCTCAACCTCTTCCCGCGGACCCTTCGGATCGGCAAGCACCTTCACGACGCGTGCTGCGGGAGGTCTTTTGTCCGTCGGAAATGTGACAACCTCGACAACAACCGCATCTCCGTCGTTCGCATTTGCCCGGTCGTCAGGAGCGACATAGAGATCAAACGGAATAGAGCGGTTCTTCGGAACGACGTAGGATGCCTTTCGATCAATCTGGAGTGTTCCGGTAATTCTGCTGTGCGCGCGGTCAAGAATGCGTATAACTCTGCCGTCACGGCGCTCAAGGCTCTCGATGCGAACGACAACGCGGTCGTTGTTCATCGCACCGAGAGCCTTGCGTCCGGCCACAAAAATATCACGTTCTCCCGGCTTCTCGGAAATCACAAAGCCGTATCCGTCACGATGCGCTTCAAAATAGCCAGTGACAAGGCTCATCTCGTCGGGAAGCCCATACAATCCCTTGCGGGTTTTAATAACATTTCCGCTGCCGACAAGATCGTGCAGTGCCTTCTTGGCCGACTTCTTTTCGCCGGCACGGAGCTTCAGCAGCTCGGTCAGATCACGATAGCTGAGAGGATTCTTTACCTTCTCCCGGAAAAACGAAAGAAGAAGCTGTCTGGTAACCATTTACAGACCCTGCTTTGTCCGGAACTCCCGGATGGCGCCGATTGCCAGCGCCTCATTGTGAAGGGCTACGCCTTTCAGCTCCTTGTACTGTTTTTGTACCTTCTTGTTCTTCATGGCAACACCCCGATCAAGCGACTGCAGTTCTTTATTGATCTGTTGCGAAAGGGCGGAATACTTCCGGTACTTTTCCTTCTCGCTCGGAATAGAAAAGTCGCCGGGCATCTGCCACTTGTCCCTGAAATGGATCCACGATGCAAAATCCTCGATTTTGTATCCCGGCATTGGCGTAATCGTGCCCCTATACTGCATGTTCACTATCTTCATGCCGTTTTTGTCTGCGACAATGGAGTAGCCGCCGCTGAACGAATCCGCAGCGCCCTGGTCGTCCTGGTATTCCCACGTTGAGGTGACCACCTGTTTGTCGCGATGGCAGCTTTTACACGAGCGACCTTTGCCGTACGGATGAGATGCCTGCTGTATCTCGAACCAGAGCAGATGCTTGTTGTTTGACGGCGCTTCAAACGTGCCGACAATATAATACGGGTCGCGGGTTTCTCCGTTTTTCCAGCGGAACTGCAAGCCTTCGGAAGCCGGAACATCAGGTTTTATGTTTCCTGTCGCATGCGGAAAAACCTTCACCGCCATCCACGTGCCCTTCTGGTCCTTCATCAGCATCGGAGGCCCCTGAATGCCGTGATACAACGAATACTTCTTCATCGGATTCTGTTTTCCCGCTACCATTCCCGGGCCCCAGACGACAACCTGATAGCCGCGCAGCTCGTTGACATGGCATGCAGCACAATCGAGGTTCTTATGGACACTTTTCTCATGGGCATCCTGAATGCCGATATGACAATCCTGGCAATTCGCCTTCCGTTGCATATCGCCCATGCCGCGCTCTCCGGTAGTATGACAGTCGGCGCAGTGGATATTCTTTTTGTAATGCACATCCGGCTTCATGCCGGTCGGTATCGAGTAGTCGCCGCCGACATACGTTTCGCCGCGACGGCTGTGTGACGAGCCCGCATGACACATGCTGGTGTTGCGGCCGCCCCCGCCGCAGGTTTCAGAAGGCGGCTTATTCGAGAAAGCATGGGCGCCGCGTTTCCTGTCCGGCGTATAGTGGCAGTCCAGACAGCCGGCGTGGCAGGCATTGCAGAACTTCTGCTTCGCCATGGCCTGATCCTTTGTCAAGGGGACATTCAACTCCTTGTTGATCTCCTCGGTATTTCTGAAAGAAAAACCTATCTCCTTGAGCACTTCCGCCGGAAGCACATCCGCGAAGGATGGTCCGCAGTTCTGCGGTCCATACGGCTTCAGCCATGTGGTCATAGTGCGCTGCCGAAAATTGGTTGCCATCACCGTCGTTTTGAACTGTTTCAGTTCATCCGGATGACAGCCTGACTTGCCGCAGGTCTTCGCAGCGATGTCAGGGTCAAAGTTGAATGTCTCTTTATCGCGGTCATGCCAGAGCACAGTGCGCACTTCAGGATGAGGGACCAGCTCACCGTCTTCCATAACCTGAGGAAGCATTTCACGAATCCGGTCAGTACCTTCTGGCAAGAGGGGCTTTTTTGAAAGTTTTTTTCTCTCCACAGCCTCGCCCTCGTGATTGACATAGAAAGCCGTGAGCATTCCTTTGTGCGCCTTGTCGGGATCAGTGGCACGTCCGTTGCCAAGATGGCAATCTCGGCACTTCACATTCGGATGCCGGCTCTCTTTTTCAACCATCTCCTGCGTAACATAAAACTGCGGATATCCGAGTTGCTCCAGGCGTTTCTGGTCGCCGTGGCAGCGAACACATTCAACACTGCTGTCCTGCCATGAATTGTAGCCCAGAAGGGTAACGACAAAGAAAAACTGCAGAAGGAAAAGAATGAGCGTCTTTCTGGTGAGCCAATCGCTGAGCCTGCCGAGTTTCATTCGCCAGGTTACTGTGCCGGCAGCTGAGGATTCGGGGATACAGCCTCGGGAAGAACCAGCCGGAGCGACTGCCCGCTCTTGCCTCCATGTGCTATCTCTTTTCCGTCGAACGCTATTTTCAGGCCTGCGGCATTCCCAATCCAGAGGCGGACGTTCTCCTGCGCATCGAAGCGCTGGGTGTCGCCCGGATTCAAAAGCATTTCCATTTTGTCGGTGCGGTCGAGAATAACCTGCACCCAGACTTTATCGACAGCCGTGAGCATGAGTTGATGTTTTTTGGCGGTGACTGAAGGTTTCTGCGCCGCAGGCGCCCCGCTCTGTTGCGTAACGGTCGGAAGAGGCGCAGGAATTGACGCCTGCTGCGGTTCCGGCTTTGCAGCGGCCGGTGATTGGAGAGTCATCGTGTCGGCCGGCTTTGCCTGCTCATCCGAAGGCTTGATGACAACAGGTTCTTTGAGAATCACATCGGGCTTCGGATTCCGGAGCACAGGAACAGAGTATCCTCCAAACATCTGATACAGCACCACTCCTCCCACAATGACAAGCGCAGCAAAAAATGCGAGCGACATCTTTAGAGAGCGCTTCCCCGATGTCGCTTCTGCAAGCTGAATCTCTCGTTCTGCAGTCAGCGTAACCCGGAGGGATACAGCCGGGGAAGGAGCCGCATTCGGGAGAGACGATCCCACAGCGGAATTATCGGATGGTGACGCAAGAACCTGAGTCCCCGCTTCTTTTCCCGGTCCGGCGAGAAAACGATCATACTGCTGGAGAGCTGCCGCAGGATCCACATCAAGAGCTCTCGCGAACTCACGAATATAGCCTCTGGTATATACCGGAATGGGCAATTCATCATACTGCTCTTCCTCTATCGCTTTCAGATAGTTTGTACGGACACGGGTAACGGCAGCAATTTCTGATAATTGTTTTCCGAGAGAAAGCCGTTTTTCCAAAAGTACAGAAGCCATAGTTAACAATATACCATAATGGTATTTGCTTTTAAAAACAGTCAAAACGGGCATTTCCCCATTGTAAACCTCTTTGTGGTAAACTGGTTTACAATGGAACGGGTAGTCATTACCGGCATCGGGGCAGTGACCCCACTCGGGTTAACCTTCAGAGATTCCTGGGCTCAACTCAAAATGGGCGTATCAGGAATAGGCGCGCTGACCCGTTTTGATTCGTCCGGTCTCAAATGGAAACTTGCAGGGGAACTGAAAGGATTTGATCCCGATGCTTTTTTGCCGCCTCGCGAAGCCCGTGTTCTCGACCCCTTTGTCTCATATGCTGCTGCCGCCGCATCTATGGCTGCCGGAGATGCAGGTCTGACCGCATCGGCATATGCCGATCGTTTCCGTGATGCCTCTGTTATTCTCGGATCGAGCCGGGCTGGCATTACCACAATCGAATCAGCAGCACAAACCCTTGCAGAAGGGAAAAAACGTCTTTCCCCCTTTGTAATGCCTGTTTCTACCCTGTATCTTGCCCCGTCGACCGTTGCTTGGATGCTTGGCATACAAGGAGAATGTCTTGGAGTTTCGACCGCATGCGCATCCGGCCTCCACGCGCTGGGCGAGGCCTTCAGGCAGATACGCGCCGGAATAACAACTCTTGCATTGGCCGGTGGAACCGAAGCACCACTCTGCAGAACCTGTATTGAAGGGTATGGAGCTGCGGGAGCACTCTCGTCAGGGACGACTCCTGATGCCAGCCGCCCCTTTGCCATGAAACGCGACGGGTTTATTCTCTCTGAAGGTGCGTGCATGCTGGTACTGGAGAACTATGCCGGGGCGGTAAAACGCAATGCGAACATCTATGCCGAGATCGTCGGCTATGCCAATGTGACCGATGCCCATCATATGACCCGCCCACGCCTGTCGAGCCAGATTCATGCTCTTCAGAAAGCTCTCCGTGATGCGCACCTCTATCCTGATGATATTGATTTCGTCAACGCCCATGGAACTTCGACCCCGATAGGTGATGCGGTTGAATCGGCAGCCATACGCTCGGTTTTCGGAGGCAGATCCATGCCGGTCACTGCTGCCAAATCGATGACCGGCCATATGCTCGCTGCTTCGGCAGCCTTTGAGGCAGCGTGCTCCGCCATGACGCTTGCAGACGGATACATTCCGCCGACCATCAACCTTTCCCAACCGGATCCTTCATGCGATCTCTCATTTGTTACCAGACTGGAAAAAACGGATGCGACGCATGCCCTGACACAGTCGTTCGGATTCGGCGGAGCCAATGCAGTCCTGATTCTTAAAAAATGCAGATAGGCAAACCCGCCTCATTTTCACTACAATAGAACCTCATGAAAAACGGTCTTCAGAACCTTTTCTTTTCGGGCATCGGCGGGAGCGGCGTTTCGGCACTTGCCAGTTTCATGGTCGATCGAGGTCATATCGTTGCAGGCTCCGACAGAGCTTTTGCATGCCATCCGGCACATCCGGCCCGCGAGACCCTGCGGGCCGCCGGCATCGCTCTTTTCCCTTCCGATGGCACAGGGATAACGACGGATCTCGACCTTCTTATTCACAGCACTGCTGTCGAACCGGATCAACCTGACCTATCAAAGGCCAGGCAGTTGGGCATTCGCATGGTTGCACGGCCTGATTATCTCGCACAGATAGCCTCTGAGTTCAAGACCATAGCAGTTGCTGGAACGAGCGGAAAATCGACCGTGTCAGGTATGCTTGCCTATCTTATGAAACGTCTCAACCTTGAGCCGAATTTCATCGGCGGCGGACGAGTTAAACAGTTCAGAACAGCAGTCAATCCCGGGAATTCTCTGACCGGAAACTCCGACACCCTTGTCATAGAGGCATGCGAGTCGGACGGCAGCATCGTCAACTATTATCCTCAGCATACGATACTCCTGAATCTCGATCTTGACCATCACTCGGTCAGGGATACCGCAGCTATGTTTGAAACCCTCATTCAGCACACGTCAGGCACCACTGTTATAAATCGAGATGACCAGAATCTGTCCTCACTGCATCGTGAACGGTTTGCATCATTCTCGATGAAAAGACCGTCTGGCTATCAGGCTGAAAATATCATTCTTCAGCCGCTCTGTTCGGAATTTACAGTGCGCGGCGTTCGGTACCGGATTTCACTTCCCGGAATGTATAACATTTACAATGCTCTGGCCTGCATCGCATGTCTTGCAGAAATGGAAATTCCACTTGATGCAATCGCCCCTGTTCTTCCGGAATTTTCAGGCATTGAACGCAGGTTCGACATTCACCGGAATGATGGACGTTGTCTTGTAATCGACGACTATGCGCATAATCCGCACAAAATCGCTTCCATGGTGCAGGCAATGCAGGCAGTAAAGTCTGCGATTTGCTATGTCTTCCAGCCGCATGGGTTCGGGCCGACCCGCATGATGAAGAACGAGTATATTTCTGCATTTTCCGAACATTTGCGACATTCTGACCACCTTGTGCTGCTTCCGATTTTTTTTGCCGGCGGAACCGCTCAACAAGATATATCGAGCGAAGATATTGCGAAAGGAGTCCGGGCAATGGGAAAGTCTGCCGAAGCGGTTAGTGCGAGGGAAGACGTTTTTGAAAAAATCGGCGTTTGGAACAATTTTGTTGTATTCGGAGCGCGTGACGAATCACTTGCAAAATTTGCCGGCACCCTGGCGCAGAAAATACCCGTTGACTAACCTCTCATTGCCGGAAGCCTGCTACATAATCCCGCCAAATGCCGATGAGAGACTATTGAAGTGAAATCCTTGAAAGCGCTTCCCGCGCAGCCGCCATCTGCGCATCTTTTTTGCTTTTGCCGACGCCCCGACCGTATGTCTGCCCCTGAATCAAGACCTCGATGGTAAAGACCTTCTTGTGTTCCTGGCCTTCCTGCTTGATTACCCGATAATCCGGGAGAACCCCGAACGCTCCCTGGCAATGTTCCTGCAGCGCAGACTTGTAGTCATACCATTCTCGCCGGGTGACTGCATCGGAAATCCTGTTGCCATAGATACGCAGTATTACCTCTTTTGTTGCAGGATACCCGCTGTCGAGAAAAATCGCACCAATAAGCGCTTCAACGGCATTTGCAAGAATGGACTGTTTCTGACGGCCCTGAGTAGACTCTTCCCCCTTGCCAAGTCGCATGTAATGACCTATTTGGAGACTTCTGCCGATGTCATGGAGGACGGTCTTGTTCACAAGATGGGCTTTAAGCTTGGACATGTCGGCTTCTGTGAAAGATGCTTCGAGCGAGAACAGCGTCTCGGCAACGGTCAGCCCGAGGACTGAGTCACCGAGAAATTCAAGGCGTTCATTGTAATGATGTGAGCGCTCAGCATGTTCATGCTGATACGATTTATGGGTTACTGCCTCTTCCAAATACGCTGCATTTCGGAAATGATATCCTAATGCCGCCTCAAGCTCAGCGATATTTCTTGAAAAGCAAAGAGGCATTGGTTCCGCCAAATCCAAAGGAGTTGGAAAGCGCATACTGAACTTCCAACTGACGTGCCTTGTTCGGAACGTAATCAAGATCGCATTCCGGATCAGGCTCTTCAATGTTCATGGTCGGCGGTACAACGTTATTGACAATGCTCAGCACGGAAAAAACAGCCTCAACACCGCCGGCAGCGCCGAGCAGATGACCCGTCATGGATTTTGTCGAGCTGACGCAAAGTCTGTATGCATGTTCGCCAAAAACCGTTTTGACGGCAGCGGTCTCGAGTTCATCGCCGAACGGCGTCGAAGTGCCATGCGCATTTACATACTGCACCGATTCCGGAGTAATCCCCGCGTCCTGAATCGAAAGCTTCATACAGCGGGCCGCGCCTTCTCCCTGCGGAGCCGGAGCTGACATATGATATGCATCTCCCGACATGCCGAAGCCGGCGATTTCCGCATAAATATTCGCATTCCGGGCAAGAGCACTTTCGAGCGACTCGACAATATGAATGCCGGCACCTTCTCCCATGACAAACCCGTCACGATTCTTATCGAACGGGCGACTCGCCTTCTCAGGCGCATCGTTGCGGGTAGAAAGCGCCTTCATCGAGGCAAATCCGGCAATGCCGAGCGGCGTTATCGTGGATTCGACACCCCCTGCGATGACCATGTCGCAATCACCGCGCTCAATCCAGCGAAATGCTTCACCAATCGAGTGAGTTCCGGTCGCACATGCGGTAACCGGTGAAACATTCGGACCTTTTGCTCCGAACCGGATAGAAATATTGCCTGCTGCAAGGTTAATAATAACCATGGGAATGAAGAATGGAGAAACACGGCGGTGGCCCTTCTCGACCAGTATTGAATGGTACGACTCGATTGAGCCGAGACCGCCCATGCCGGCGCCGACACAGACTCCAACGCGTTCCGCATTCTCCGGAGTAATGCTGAAGCCGGAGTCATCCATAGCCATCTGAGCTGCCGCAAGCCCAAACTGGATGAAGCGGTCCATCTTTTTGACCTCTTTCGGCTCAATCCATTGCTCGGGATTAAAATCCTTTACCTCAGCAGCAATCTGAACCGGATAGGCAGAAGCATCCCATTGCGTAATTTTGCCGACACCGCTGGTGCCCGCAATGGCGGCATGCCACGACGCCTCCACCCCGATGCCGAGGGGTGAGATCATCCCCATGCCGGTGATAACGACTCGCCTTCTGCTCATCAAACTTTGTTCTTGATGTACTCGATTGCGTCTTTTACTTTCGTAATCTTTTCTGCATCCTCATCCGGAATCTCGATAGCGAATGCCTCCTCAAACGCCATGACAAGCTCAACGGTATCGAGCGAATCCGCGCCGAGGTCTTCAACAAACGATGCTTCAGAAGTAACCGCAGACGGATCAACGCCGAGCTGCTTTGCAATAATCTCTTTTACCTTCTCATCAACCATATCTGAAACCTCCTCGTAATAGTTCACGCTCCAAACCAGAGCACGAAGCAAATATTCTACGTTGAATGCACTCTTTTTTTCTACTCTTGCTACATATACATGCCGCCATTGACGTGAATCACCTGTCCGGTAACATAGGTACTCTCCGGCGAGGCAAAAAACACAACAGCGTTGGCAACGTCATCCGAAGTCCCGAACCTGCTCATCGGGATCGCTTTCATCATGTCCTGTTTGACATTCTCAGGCAATGCATCAGTCATCGCAGTCTGAATGAAGCCGGGGGCAACTGCATTGACGGTAATGCCGCGGCTTGCATATTCCCTGGCTGCCGTTTTCGTCAGACCAACAAGACCGGCTTTTGACGCACTGTAATTCACCTGTCCCGGGTTCCCCATAAAGGCAACAACGGACGCGATATTAATGATGCGGCCGTAACGCTGCTTCGCCATGACCTTGATCCCCTCACGGCAACAAAGAAACGCTCCCTTGAGGTTGATGTTCAGAACAGCATCCCAGTCTTCCTCTTTCATGCGCATCAGCAGCCCGTCACGGGTAATGCCGGCATTGTTCACAAGAATTTCTACCTTGCCGAATGCCTTGACCGTTTCGTCGAACATGGCGGCAACCTCCGCCGAATTTGCAACATCCACTTTCAAGGCGATGGTCTTGACGCCGAGCCTGGCTATATCTGCCGCTGACTCATGAGCAATCTCAAGATTCACATCAGCTACGGCGATATTCACGCCTTTCTTTGCGAGGGCTTCAGCAATAGCCTTGCCGATTCCGCGCCCTGCTCCGGTGATAAGTGCTGTCTGTTCTTTCATGCAGGCCCCCTTTGAAAAAGTCGATGATTATTTTATCAGACGAATCCTTCAATTTTCCAGTCGGAACATCATCACAGCATGTTTCCGGCATTCGCATGCAGAGAATAATCCAAGGAATTTGACACATACTGTTTTTCCTGCTAAAGTGACAGCGTATGTCACATATCGGACACCTGTCTCAGACACGAGACGTTCTTTCACTCGTGCTTGCCGGCGGAAAAGGGGAACGCCTGGCTCCTCTCACTGTGCCTCGCGCGAAACCTGCTGTACCCTTCGGCGGCAAGTATCGAATTATTGATTTTACGCTGAGCAACTGCATCAACTCCAATATCAAAAAAATCGCTGTTATTACACAATACAAATCCCTGTCGCTTGACCGTCACGTCCAGCTCGGCTGGCAACGCCTTGTTTCACCGGAGCTGGGCGAGTTTATCTACACCATTCCGGCTCAGCAGCAGGTTGGTGAACGGTGGTACTCGGGAACCGCTGATGCCGTCTTCCAGAATATCTTTTTTATAGAAAAAATCAATCTTCCCTACCTTCTCGTGCTTTCCGGCGATCACATATATAAGATGGATTACTCCGAAATGCTGGAATTTCACCTCAAAAACCATGCTCTCTCCACAATCGCGGCTATTGAGGTCGACACGGAATCTGCCCGGGCCTTCGGCGTCATGCAGGTTGACGAAGACGGCAGGATTATCGGATTTGAAGAAAAACCTGCGGATCCAAAAACGATTCCGGGCAAACCGGGGCAATGTCTCGCCTCAATGGGAATCTACTTCTTCAATACCGACGATATAGTCCATTCACTGAAAAAAGATGCCGACAGCACGTCCAGCCATGACTTCGGCAAGAACATTATTCCCGAACTGATCAAAACCGGGCGCGTCTTCGCATACAATTTTCAGGATGAGAACAAAAAAGGTGCAAAGTACTGGCGCGACGTCGGCACTATCGACGCATATTGGGAAGCCAACATGGATCTGGTATCGGTGGACCCTCAGCTGAATCTGTATGACGAGCATTGGCCTATCCGGACACATCAACGCCAGTATCCGCCGGTCAAGTTCGTCTTTGCTCAGGAGTATCAGGGCGGCAGACTTGGACACGCCCTTGATTCAATTGTAAGCGACGGGTGCATCATCAGCGGTGGCGGGGTGCTGAACTGCGTACTCTCGCCGAATGTGCGCATTAACAGCTGGGCCAATGTACAGGAATCAATCCTTATGGAAAATGTCGAAATAGGCCGCAGATGCAAAATCAGACGGGCTATAATAGACAAGAATGTTTTCATCCCTTCGGAAACGGTTATCGGCTATGATCCGGAAGAAGACAGGAAACGCTTTCATGTGAGCCCAGGCGGCATCGTGGTCGTTCCGAAAGCGGTTATTTCTTCGCTTTCCTGAGTCGTTCAGCCTACAGTTCTACCAGCATATTGTCTATCAGCCTGGTATTGCCGAGCTTCAGCGAGATCGCCAGAAGATTTGCCTTCTGAAACTCTGTCAAGGCATCAAGAGTCTTGGTATGGTACACACCGGCGTACTGCACCTCGGTAACCAACGGCTCAGTCGCCAGCACTTCATGCATAGTTTTCGTGACCGCCATGGGTGTCGTCCCACCCTGGCGGATGGCTGCGACTGCCTGCGTTAATGCCCGGAAAAGAATTGTTGCCGACGTGCGTTCCGATTCGCCCAGATAGGCATTGCGCGAACTCATCGCAAGCCCTCCCTCAGCCCGAAGTGTCGGACAGACAACGAGTTCAACATCCATGTTCAAATCCTCCACCATCCTGCGGATGACGATCGTCTGCTGAAAATCCTTCTGGCCGAAATATGCCCGGTTCGGCTGAACAATATTGAAAAGCTTGTTCACGACCGTTGCAACTCCGCTGAAATGTCCCGGTCGATATGCCCCGCAAAGTTTGTCCGAGATCTCGTTGACACGAATTTCTGTGCGGAATCCGCTCGGATAAATGGCATCAACCTGAGGCAGAAAAACAACGTCAACGCCCGCTCTTTCGAGAAGGGCCAGATCACGCTCCATATCACGAGGGTATTCGGCAAAATCCTCATGTGGTCCGAACTGCGTCGGATTAACGAAAATACTCACGACAACAACATCGTTCTCGCTTTTCGCATATCGAACCAGGCTTAAATGTCCTTGATGAAGCGACCCCATCGTCGGAACAAAGCCGACGCTTCTCCCCTTGAAACGGTGTGCACGGGACGTTTCTCTCACTATTCTCGGAATCCTGATGTTTTCCATAGGAATTACTTTAGCCAACGCATATGGAAACGGTCAAGAATAGTCGATGATGCGCTTTATATAGCTCACTTAAGCAAGAAGTGATGGGAGTGACCCTGCTGTCAATAGTGTACCCCAAAAGCTCTCAGGCCGCGAGCAGTATGGTGTCCACTATTGACAGCATGCCTCACCCCAGAAACTCTCCATCGGGGCATTGTCATAGCAATTGCCTTTTCGGCTCATCGACGCTGTCATGCCGAACTTTTCAAGCAGTTTTCTATAGGATGGAGCGCAGTACTGGCTACCCCGGTCTGAATGATGGATCAATCCTTTGGGCGGGCGTTTTGCGGCGACCGCCCGGAACAGCGATTCGCTGATCAATTGCTTCGTCATCCTCTCCGACATGGCATAGCCGACAATGTCTTTG
>DATIKF010000182.1:0-41409 GCA_035477855.1 Dissulfurispiraceae bacterium | reverse complement strand
TCGCCTGCGGGACCTTGTTGATCAATTATTTGATCAGCGAGCAGACGCAGAGGTGCTGGCATATGCCAGAGAGCGGCTGGCAGAAGCAGAAGCAGCGGAACGGGAAGCCTGGATTAGTGAACAAACACGGGCAGCCTTCTGTCACTGCTCGGACTGCATTGAGCAGATCCGCTGGATTGCCGAGCAATCCAGGGCAGCCTTCTGTCACTGCTCGGACTGCATTGAGCAGATCCGCAGCCGACACCAGAAGATGCGCTTCGGAAATGCTTCAGGAGGCTCATGCAAGCCTATTACGGGAGAGGAGTGAAGCTGCTGTTAAGCTCGCTAAAGAGCGCAGTACCAAACGATTCGCACGAGCTCGTGAATGGGCTAATGCGAATGGTATCGCAGGAGACGATATTGAGGTTTTGGAAAAATATCGTGGTGCTATGGTCGCTGACGAATAGAGGTAATTGGGCGCTCTCTCGATGGGGGAGCGCCCTGTTGTTTTCAAAATCAAAACGGGAGGTAGGGAGATGAGGTATATGGTTCAAACACGTGGGTTTGTTGGTAAGTTGTTTTCAAAATCAAAACGGGAGGTAGGGAGATGAGGTATATGGTTCAAACACGTGGGTTTGTTGGTAATCGGTATTCGGAATGGAATAGCAATCAGGTCGATGATTCGGTATTCGGAATGGAATAGCAATCAGGTCGATGATGTGGTTTTTCGTAGTAGGGAGGCGGCGGCGTCCTTTATGGAATCGTTGAAGCGGGACCCGGAATGGATGTTTTGCCAATTCAGACTAGTTGTGGATACCGGAGACGGAAAGTTCGTCAGCGAGAGTTCATTACGACGGGGTAAAGGGACGAAATATTATTTTTCTCTTCCGGTCAGGGAGGATGCTCATGAATAACTGGGATGCGGCGGTTGTGGAGGTATCTCGTTTACGCTACCTGTTAGACCGTTTGTTTGACGAGCGGGCGGATGCTGAGGTCATAGCGGCGGCGAGGAAGCGCTTGGCGGAGGCAGAGGCGGTGGAACGTGCGGCGTGGATTGCCGAACAGTCCAGGGCAGCATTCTGCCACTGTGCGGATTGCCAGGCTGCGCTGGTGTGTGCGGTTGAAAACGAAGGGAGAGCGAGACGATGAACAGGAAATATCAGGTAATGCAGGTGACGGTTGACGAGGTAGCGGATTTTTACGGATTCATCCGTGTGGGTTCGAGGTGGTTTCATCCGGCTGGGAAGTTGCATTTCTCGCCAGACGGTCTGGCAGGGTGGTACTGGTCGCACAATGGTCTGCTGGAGCTGGGCGGTGTATTCAAAACCAGCTGCGACAATACACAGGATCCGGTGCGGGATGAAGTGCATGGACCCTTCGAGACGGAGTTAGAGTGCCTTGAGGATTTGCGATTGGAAACGGTCGGGGCGTGAGTTTGCGCCGGTTTGAAGTGAGCGCCTGCCTTTTAGGTGGGCGTTTTTTTTAGCCAGGGCTTCCCTGGGGAACGGAGAGAACTATGAGAAATAGCAAGCTGTTATTAAAACGGAAGCGGTTCAAAACTGAGGTTCTGAAAACGCTGCTGGACAGGGGAATCAAGGGCGGGATTGCGGGGTTGTCCCGACACCTGGGGGTATGTCCGGCGACGATCTACGCCTTTTTCAACTGCGAGAGCAACAGCGGGTATTTGGCGCTTCAGATTGTCCAGCGATTGGGCATGGATTTGAAGTGGATGGACAAAATCGGGCTACGTGGGAAACTGATGGAAATCGAGCGGTACCGGGTGATGCTGGAGAGGAACGGGGATAATGCGATAGGTGCGGCGATAGCGGCGAGTGCGGTTTACGAGTTTGTGTTCGGGGAGTGCCGTGGTCGGCATCACATGGGGGATGAATGGCGGCAGTGTGCGGGTGTGATTCGGGATTTATTCGGGACGTCTGTGAAGGCGAGCGAATTGTTGCGGTTGTTCCGGTTGATGGAGCGGTACGGCGTGGTCGAGGTGAATGAATTGGACGTTGTGGAATGGTTCGGATTTAATTCCTCTGGGAATGGTCGAGGGGTACCGGCGGGGCTACGTCATTTGAGTATGGGGGGTTTGGTGGGGTGGTTTTGGGCGGAGCGAGAGTTGCGGGAGATGGGTGATTTGTTTGTGAAGTCGGTGGAAGGTGAGGAGGATGAGCGGTTACGGGAGGGTGTGAGGGGTGCGTTTGCGAGTCGTCTGGAATGCGTGCTGGACATGCTGTATGAGTTGAGCGATTAGGTGATGGGTGTGGTGGTTTTGCGCCTGCCTGTTGTTGGAACGGGCGGGCGTTTTTTTTGTGTTTTGGGGGGTGAAATGCCGTGAAAGTTCTGGTTTTTTGTTGGTAGCCGATAATTATTTTAGATTGTTAGTGCTTGTTTTGTTTGTGTTTATGGGATAGCAGGTGGTTCTGGGATAAAATATTTCTTGACAAGGCGTATAATTAGTTATATATCGTGTTTATCGGTTATATATCGTGTTTATCGGTTATGATTATTTATTATTGGCAAGAAGCCGTATGAATAGGAGCAAATCATGTATAAAACGATAGTGCAGGTTGCGGCTGAGATAGGCGTGCATCCTGGGACGTTGCGGCGGTGGGTGCGGGAAGGGCTGGTGGAATGCTACCGGTTGCCGTCTCGACGTGGTGCGCCGCATGTGCGGTTTTCACCGGCGCAGGTTCGGCGCATCATGCGTAAGGTGAAAAGGTAATGACCACGAATAATTCTATTGCGCATCATCCGGCGGCGGACGAGTATCTGAAGGGCAGGCTGACGATTGCCTTTTCGTATTATCACTACGCCCGACTTGAGCGGGCAGAACAGAGGCGAGACGATGACAAAAGACGAGATGCAGAGGCTTGTAATGAAGTGGTTCGAGGCGAAGAAAAAAACCGACCACATCCTGATTGAAAATGCCTTGAATTATACGTTGTTTCTGGTGCATTCGTTCGGTAAGAATTGAGCGGTTCACACAAACGAAGGGAGAGAGACGATGATTGACGAGAGCGGGTATCTGGACAGGCTGGCGGTGGTGCAGCGGGATCGAGAATCGGCGGTGCGGATGATGGAGGATGCTCGGCTATGGGCGTCGGACATCGGTTTCAAGGGTGGCGACGCTGAGGTGATGAGCGCGTACCTGGGCGAGCTGGACGGGGAGGAGTGAGGCTATGTCTCAGGAGGAATGGTTAAACTGGGCGCACATTAAAAACCCTAGAAAGCGGGAGGCGGTGAAATCGGCGTGGGACGCCTGGGTGGCGGCGAGAACGACGACGAAACAGGCTGAGCGGGTAGCGTGGAGAGCGTTGCAGGGCGCCTGGGAAAAGTGGGAAGCGGCGGAACGTCGAAGGCAAAGGAGAGAAAGCGATGATTCGATGGCTTGAATATGAGTGCGAGCGGGAAGGAAGACCCTACGTTGTGTCGGTGGCGATGATGATCCCCGATGACCCCTGCAAGGTCACCGCTATCTACGGCTACGCTGAGCAGACTGGCGGCGAGCCGTGTCTGGTCTACAAGGAAGGCAAGTGTTTTCGGTTCAGAACGATGCAGGAAGCGCAGAGCTTCCTGGAACTCAATTAAATAACGGGAGGATTACCATGATGAAATTCAGGAAGGCACAGATGGCGCAGCGGAAGCTTCGTTGCGCATTGGTCGGACCGAGCGGTTCGGGCAAAACTTGGACGGCGCTGACGCTGGCGACGGAGTTCGGCGCAAAACGGATCGGTCTCATTGATTCGGAGCGGAGCTCATCGGAGCTCTACGCTGACGTCTTTGATTTTGACGTGCTGGCGCTTCAACATTATAGCCCTGAAAACTACGTTCAGGCTATCGAAGCAGCGGCGGAGGTGGGATTCGATTTTTTGATCATTGACTCGCTGTCTCACGCCTGGGCGGGCGTGGATGGTGCGCTGGATCAGGTTGACAAGGTGGCGGCGAGGCAGAAGAGCGCCGATAACAAATTCACCGCCTGGCGTGAGGTGACGCCTCGCCATAACAAAATGGTGGACGCCATCCTGAAAGCGCCCATGCATGTCATCGCAACGCTTCGGTCTAAAATGAAATACGTAATCGAGATGAATGAGGCGACGAAAAAGAACATCGTTCGGAAGGTGGGCATGGAAGCAATCCAGCGTGACGGCATTGAGTACGAGTTTGATCTCGTTGGCGATTTAGACCAGGAACACAATCTGGTTATCACGAAGTCGAGATGCCATGCGCTGGCGGACGCCGTCATCGCAATGCCTGGTTTGGAATTGGCGAAGGCGCTGCGGCAGTGGTGCTATTCTGACGTAAGCGAGCCTGAGCAAGCCCCGCAGCCTGAGCCACCGCCGCCGACGGTGGATGATATTTACCCCGATGCGCCCCCAGAGAATCCCGCTGAGAAAAGCGCCCCAGTTACATCGGCGCAAATTCAGGAGATGGGAAGGCTCTGCCATTCGGAGGGCTATCCGGTTGATCGGATGCTGACGGACATTCAGGCGTTCGGCGTCAAGCGGCGAGATGAATTAACTAAGAAGCAGGCGTTTCAGATTATTTCCGCAGCCCATGCGTGGTTGGCGGATAAAAACGAGAAGGGGGGGTGAAGTCAAATGAATCACGTAGCGCTGGTTGGGCGTCTGTGCGCCGACCCGGAAAGCAAGGTCATTGACAATAAGGGCGAGAAAAAGCAAGTCTGCAATTTCCGCCTGGCGGTCAATCGCCCGTGGAAAAATACCAAGGGCGAGTATGATGCGGACTTTCTGACGTGTGTCGCCTGGGAACGCACGGCGGAGCTGGTCTGCAAGCACTGCCAGAAGGGTTCGCAGCTGGGGGTTGAGGGTAGAATTCAAGTTCGGAGTTGGGAGACGGACGGCGGGGATAAGCGGCAGGCGTTCGAGATTCAGGTCGAGCGCATCCACTTCCTGGGCAGTAGCAGCAAGGGCAAGCCTGAGGCGAAAAAGTCTGAGGATGATTTTCCATTCTAAGGAGAGATCGAGATGAACGAACAGACGAACGAGACGACGTACGAAATCGAGGCAATCAGCAAAACCGAGATCGTTGACGGCTACATTGTGGACGTCGAGACCGGCGAGATTCTGGGCGTGGACGGGCGGGAGGAATTCCGTGTTACCGATGGCGCTTCGGCGGAGTGGGTGCTGGAAAAAATGGCTTACGAGGATGCGGCGGTGCTGGCGCTGGAAGCCCGTGAGAAGGCGATCCTCGAAAACATCCGAGCCATCCGGCAGAAGCATGACAACCGGCGGAAGTTTCTCGAGTACCGGTTCGGAGAGGAACTGGCGGCGTTCGCCAAGGCGGCGCTGGCAGGCGGGAAAACGAAGACATGGAAGTGCCCGTTCGGTCAGGTTTCATTTCGCAACGTGCCTGCGAAAATTGTTGTGGATGATAATGACCTGGCGATTGATTACCTGGAAGAGGTCGGCGAGTTGGAGGCGGTGAAAATCGTCAGGTCGGTGTTGACATCGAAGTTGTCGCCGGAGCGCCGAGAGGTTCTCATGGCGGGCGAGATTCACATTCCAGGGCTGCACGTCGAGCCTGCAATCGAGAACAAAGTCAGCATCAAAACGGGGGTTGTTTGAATCGGGTAGCCATCTACCCTGCCCGAATGGCGATGGCGCAATACAGGGCTATTACTGAGCGAATTTCGGGCATTCAGGGATGATAGGGTAGCCCCCGCTCAATATCGGCGGGGGCTGGTCGGGCAATAGGAGAGAGCGTTATGGAAATCAAAGATGCAGAAAAGTGGAAGGAATATACACAAGGTGTCGAGGATGGTGAATATAGAGCCTACATTCTCACCTACGCCGAGACCTGGGCAAACCTGATGGAAGAGCAATTTCGTGCTGGCAAAACGTTGGCGGAGTGTGCCGAGGATACTTCCTATCTGGCTGATAAGGATGACGAATTGACGGGCGGCATGTTTAATTTTGCAGTAAAAATTCTTTCCGAATGCTGGGTGCATGGTGAGGAATTACTACGCTGGCATAATGCCGGAATGACAACTGAAGCGGACGGGGTGTTATGAAATGATCATCGGCATTGACCCTGGCGCTGAAAAGTCCGCCGTCGTTATTTATCAGCATGATTACAAGCAAATCCTTCATGCGATGATACTGAGCAACGCCGAACTCGTCCGTGAAATCGCCAGCATAGACTTGCCGTATCACACAGCGCCGACAGTTGTCATCGAGTGGATAAACAACATGGGGCTACCGGTTGGGAATTCGGTGTTTGAAACGTGCAGGCAGATTGGCAGGATGGAGGCTGCTTTTATTCGCGAGGGTTGGCGCGTCGAACTCCTGTCGCGTAACGCCATCAGGATGCAGCTTTGCGGGCGCACGGCTGGCGTGAACGATGCCGTGATTGCTCAGGCGGTCATCAACCGATTCGGCGAGGACAGGCAGCAGGCGGTCGGAACGAAGAAAAATCCGGGCCCGCTGTATGGTATCAAACGTGATCTATGGCAAGCCCTGGCGGTGGCTATCGCCTGGGCGGAAGAAGAGGAAAAATAATGTCAGATAAAACGCAGGTTAAGAATTTGAGCAGGCGAGTCGAAGATCTGCTGGCAGAGAATGAGCGGCTGGAAAAAGAACTGACGGAGGCAATACTTGAAAAGCCGATATGCGATTATTGCAGCCGCATAAAAGAAGAAAACAGACAACTCATAGAGATGCTGCATGGGACAATGAGGCAGAATTTCGATCTCGTGACCAGACTCCGTGTGGTCTACAGAATACAAAATCAAATTCATGACGCGCTTAAAACAAAATGCGCAAAAGGAGAGTGACCATGCACTATGAAATGAACGAGCGCTGCCCTGAGTGCGCAGATAAAAATGCCGTCATCAAAATTCTGCAATCGGAAAATGAACACCTGCGTGAGATGCTGGCTGCATCGGCACTCCAGGGCAATGACCTGGTGCGGCGAATTGCGGCTCTGGAAGAGGAAAAATTCAGCCGGTATCTGCGCTACGGGCGGACGAGAAATGATTGAACTGAGCAAAGACAATGTTGACGCTCAATGGGTACGATTTATAATCAAGGCAAAGCGTCGAGAGGCGATCAAGCGCCTGGAGGAATTCGGGCAATGCGGTGATGCCCTGAGGCGAAGGTTTCCTCAAATCCTTCAGCACGAAAAGCGCCAGAGCGTGCGGCGAGTTATTCTCAAGTTGATGATGAAATAGGGATTTCCTTCCTCCCTCCCAGGAAGGAACTAGGGGTCCGGGGTGTTTCTCTCCCTTGCATCCCGGACCCCGTAAGGGGGCTGCCATGTTTGAACTTATTCTATTCGTGGTTTTGTGTTTGATGGTTCTTACCATTCTTTTCTTCATGGGTGCACGCTGATGTCAAGGGTCAAATCCAAAGACAATCAGTTGTCTGACCACTTCAACCTGAAAGAATTCAAGTGCCCATGCTGCGGGCGGGCACAGGCGTCTACGTCGCTTGTAGGATTGCTGGAGGAAATTCGAGAGGCGATCAAGCGCCCTGTCCATATTACAACGTCCTTGGGGCGTGCGGGTGGCTTTCGATGTCAAGAGCGCAACCAGTTGGGCGGTGGGCGACCGAACTCCAGGCACTTATCGGGCAACGCCGCCGATATTTTCGTCAGGCGGATGTCTCCGGCTGAGCTGTATGAGGTGTGCAACCGAATCAATACTCGTGGCGGGGTGGGCTTATATCGAGGTCACGTTCACGTGGATGTCCGAGACGTCGTCGTAGGGAGATTGCCTCGATGGAAAGTGTAGAGATTCAGCAAGCGATACTGGATGCGATAGAAAAGCTTTCCCAGCGGGGTGAACTCTACCTGCTGGAAGTAGATGCTATCGGCAACGTGAAAAAGATACCGATGACGAAAGAGGAGTATTTCCAACAGCATGAGAAAGCCTGTCAAGTGGCTCGACGTCGTTGGAAACGCTCTCAATCAAAGCCATGAAACTCCATGAGTTGCTGGTAAGGTTGAATAATGTCAGGCAGTCTGGCGATGAATTTTCAGCGCAATGTCCCTCTCACCAGGACCAGCGCAATTCCCTGTCGGTTGCTGGCGGTGAGAAGGGCATTGTTTTGTGCTGCCATGCTGGCTGTTCCACGACGGATATTTGCTCAAAGCTGGGCTTGCAAGTAAAAGAGCTGTTTTGCGATGAGGAGGAGCAGAAGAATCCCCTCAAGCCCAGGATTGTTGCGACCTATGATTATTGTGATGAACAGGGCAAGTTGCTTTATCAGAACGTTCGGTTTCTTCCGAAGGATTTCCGGCATCGGCGTCCGGAGGCTGGGGATTGGGTCTGGAATCTCAAGGACGTTCGGAGGGTCTTGTATCGCCTGCCGGAATTGCTCAGCGCTGATACGCTTTATCCTGTCTTTGTGGTCGAGGGTGAAAAGGACGTGGAAAGTCTGCGGTCTCTTGGGCAGATTGCTACCACAAGTTCCGGCGGAGCAAAGTCCTGGAAAGAATGCTTTGCCGACTTCCTCAAGGGTAGGAATGTGGTGATCATTCCAGACAACGATCAACCAGGGCGAGAGTATGCTGAATGGGTTGCCCGCAGCGCAATGGGCAAGGCGTCGGCGGTCAAAATCATTCACTTGGAAGGGCTTCCAGAGCATGGCGACATATCGGATTGGCTGAATGGTGGGCATACGCTTTCGGAGTTGATGGCTCTTGTGAGCGTTACCGAGCCCTGGATACCACCGGCATTGAAGCCAGCCGTTCCGGTTGTTCCGGTTGCGCCGGTGGCGGTCGAAGAGGGTATTCCAAGTGAGGCAAGCGAACCGGATAAACCTGCCGAATCAAGCAAGCCGATTAAGCCGCCGGTTTCAGAATATGATTCGCAAGCCATCTTTGCCGTCATATCTGGAATGCCCCAGAGTGTCTTTTTGACTGAGTGTTCCTATCAGACTGATACGGATATGGGCAATGCTGCCCGCTTCTCCATGCTCTATCGGGACAACGTGATTTATTCCCACGAGCGTAAGCGCTGGTATCTCTGGACGGGCAAGCAGTGGAAAGAGGACATTGGCGGTTCGGTTGTTCAGGCAGCGAAGGACATGGTCAATCTGATGCGGGAATCGTTCAAAGATAATGAGGTTCGCCTGAAACATGCCCAGAAATCTCAGAGTTGCAATTCCATCTTATCCTGCCTGTGTCTGGCGCAGTCGGAAAAAGGTATCCCCTTTGCGCTCTCGAAGATGGATCATGATCCCTGGGTAATCAATTGCCTGAACGGCGTACTCTGTTTGAGAACGGGGCAGTTGAAAAAGGTGCGCCGTGAGGATTACCTGTCAAAACTTGTGCCTGCGAATTACAATCCCATGGCAAAGTCTACGCTCTGGTCTGACTTTTTGCAGGATACCTGCCAGGGGGACAGCGATATGATCCGCTACCTGCAAAAGGCGGCTGGGGCGTCCATCGTGGGCGTCAATCTGGAGGAACAGTTCTACTTTATATCGGGACCCGGCGGCACGGGAAAGTCCACATTTTTAGAGACGATTGAGACGACCCTGGGGGATTATGCGGTGATGGCGGACTTCTCTACGTTCCTTCAAACAAAACAAACGGGACCGCGCAACGACATTGCCAGGCTATCGGGCGCTCGTATGGTAATCAGCATCGAGATGGAACGCAAGAAGCACATGGCGCAAAGCCTGATCAAGCAGCTGACAGGGCGGGACACGGTAACAGCGAGATTTCTCTTCAAGGAATCCTTCGAGTTCAAGCCGCAGTTCAAAATCTGGCTGTCGGCGAATGATTGCCCTGTAGTGGATGAGGATGATGATGCGCTCTGGCGGCGGCTGATTCGGATTCCCTTCGATCATGTGATTCCAAGAGAGCAGCGCAGACCGGAAGTGAAATCTCGTTTGACCGACGTTCGGGAATCCGGCGAGGCGATATTAGCCTGGCTGGTTGAGGGGTGCTTTCTCTGGCAACAGGAAGGACTTGAGCCAAGCGCCCGGATACTGGATTCGATAGCGGAATATCGTGCGGCGATGAACCTGTTCAAGGACTTTTTCGACGAGGCGCTGGAGTTCGATAAGGCTTCCTGGTGCAGCGCAAAAGCCCTTGCGGAGGCGTATAGGAAATGGACACGGGAAAACAACGAGGTCGTTCATGCTCAACGTCTACTGGGGCTTCAATTAGGTAGGCAAGGCTGCGAGAAAGCCAGGCGTCATACGGGACACGGCTGGACGGGGGTACGTATTCGCCCTGAGTTTGAGACAACGCAGGGCAATTATTATGAAAGAGAGAGTGATCTATCCTTTCCATGATACAAAAACCACCCAGGCGAATTCAAGTTACGAAGTGGTCGTATGAGTCGGAGACAGTTCAGACGGTCGGGAAGGGGAAGGTGTCTCTTCTGGAATGGCTGAATATGGAGCGGGCAAGATTGGCGGCGCAGGGGAGTGCGAGCGTAATCAATACGTATCGTGGGGTTGGGGATGAGGAGAGCCAGTATGCGCTTTTTCGTGAGGAAGAGCGGGAGCACAAGCCGAAGTGGAGGCGATGATGAAGCCCGAAATGGAATGCGGCTGCGACCTTGAAGACTTCATCCCGTGCAGACTAACGCTGGTGTCGCTCTCTATACCATTCTATCGCTTCATCCAGAAACATTTCATCCCGTTCATTCAGCGAATTCCTGAATCTTATACGATTTTGTGACGATAGTCCTCCCAGAGGTGCAGACATATCAATACTCCTCTCCATTCCTTGCCGTGTACCTTCCAGGCTGAAATAGCGCTCCGACCAGTATTCGGCTGCTTCTTCGTTCCCAGACCGCAAGGCAAGCTTGTAATAATGCAGTGCATTGCCCCTTTCGGTTGCTTCGATAACCGGGGCTGTATGCCCCTGCTCCCTTCTCCATTCTGATACTTTCCCACGTATCAGAAAATAAGCCGCCTCACCTGGATCAATCTCATAGCTGATCAAATCCATGACCATATCGCCAACCGATCTCTCTCTACGCTCTGGAATATTCCTGAGCCGACGATAGGGTCCGCCCAGCGCCAAAGTGCGGGCGACGTGCTCCGCCCTGTCTCGAATCTGCCTGGTGCGAAATACAGGCTTGCCCTTTTCCAGCTTGCCTTCTTCAAAAACAGATGGGAAGGTAGACCTTCCGAACGCCATTTCAAACGTAGTCTTGGACAGAGGCTCCCAGGCGTTGATGATTCTGTCCGGCGCACCCTTGACAGCGTCAGCAAGCATGTCTTCTATGTCCTGATCACCTTGAATTAAATCCCGAATATCATTGGGGTAGTCATGCAAGTTAAACCATCTGAGTGCATCGGCGAACGCCCCTTCAAATCGAAGGTATCGTATTGAACCGTCATCTCTGTTTCCCAGGATGATGTAATTCCCACGGTGCATTTCAGCTACATATTCATCCTCCTCAGGGAAGAAGAGTTTATTCCAGAGTCGAACCATTCCCATCAGGAGCTGTGCTTGTACCAGCATCTTTCCGGTTTTGCCGAGTCCACGAAGTCCCAAGGCTGTGCCTACTCGCCACTTTGTTTCTCTCCTACCCTCCAAGGGGGCATTTCGCATCAGCCTGACGTAGCGTGGGGCATTAACTTCCATCCAAGAATAAAATGGCAAGAGATGGGTTCGCAGCCATCTACCGCCGTGACTGATATTGCCATAGTCCCCTACCAACTCTCTTGCCAGTTTTGCTGCTTTTTCATTTTCATCGTGGACGGCATCCAATTGAAAAGGTGATGAAGCCCCATAGACCTTTTCACCCTTTTTCACTTTATCCAGAAAATATCGATAGGCTGCCAGGCGAAGAATGTTCTCTCGCCAAGTGGTATAAGTTCCTACTCTATCCCAATAGGCATAAAATATTCGAGACATGATGGGATCTTTCTTCCCTTGTATTCTTTTCAGAAAACGGGTTCGCCCGATGTCTGGAATTTCCTCGATAGACAAGCCGGACTGAGTAACACCCAAGCGAACGGAGTCCATTATTTCAGACTCAACTTCTTGAGAGAGCTTGCCTTCTCGTCGCTTAACATGGAAATAATAGAGGTCTCTTGCAGCCTTCCACCCGTATTTTGTGATAATCCTCGGATCATAGGCAACACAAATATCCAGGTCTCCACTGATATTATTGATGTTGTATCGTATGGCTCTCACTGGATTCAACAGCATCCACTGCTTCCATCTGCCAATGGCGCTTTCCCAAAGATTATTCATTTCATTATCTGAGCGCTGAGACTTATAGTGATTCAATCCATCAGCAATGTCGGTAGGAATAACCCACATTTCCTTGGGTCCAGCCGAAATGGTTACTTCCCGTAGTTTAGAGAGGGGGACCATCGTCTTTCCGGTACGCACCAGGCTTTCCACTTCGCTTTCAGTCAGCCCGACGCCCCGAAACATTCGTTGCCCAACCTGGGGTTCAAATTCGGTGTGTCCTTCCGGCATGAAATCTTTCCACGTTTTGAAGTTGTCTCCTGCCGCCTCTTTGATTGTTCTGTTTTTTTCCGCTATGGCTTTTAAGATTCCAGCGGCGGGACCTCTCGCATTGTGCTCCTGCGTCATCAACCATTGTAGAAAAGTGAAGATGTTTCCAGCCACGTCCTGTTCAAACAGCAGAACGTTCTGATTCAAAGCTTCGATAGTTCTGGGGAAATTCTGATAAGCCCCCGCAGGCAGGTTATTTTGCTGTGCCATCTTCATCAGTTGGGCTACGCCTATGGCAAACTTTCGACGGTAGTTGCGAAGAACGTCAATTTCATCCAGGCGTGTTCGGATGGCATTTTTCTCCTCTTTACTATCGGCTTCTTCCAGCTGCTCAAGAAGATTCTGGACTTCCTCATAGATTTCCTTGCCACCGTAGGCTGCATGAAGGTTATGCTGTTTTGCAAGAGATTCCAGTCGGGGCATCGTGTTGACAAGTTGTCCGATGCGGGTGGTTGCTTCTGCCCTGGCTATCATTGCAAAAGCCTGCCTCATCCATTCATACTCACTCTCAAAATAATCGGTATTATAGGGAAGTTCTGCTCCCTCCCGCTCACGCTGAAATCCCTTCTTTCCCTCTTGGATTCCCAACCTTCCAGTTCCGGCAGTCATCAGGTGATCGGGTTCATTGGCATACTTGAGTATCTGCCGATGGTAATATCTCAAGTCCGTAAGGACATCCTCTGGAAGCAGTCCCAGCTGAACCAGGCGTTCTGCGATTACCTTGACTTTATCTTGCCGGTCATTCAGGGCATCCGTAAGCGTGCTGTCCTGCCTGGCAAGGGTTTCATAATGCGACAGGTCGGTATAGAGCTCTTCAAGAGTTTCATAGCCTCTTGGGATTTTCTTTTGATAAGTTCCATCTTCTTTTCGTTCGCCATACTTTCCTGACTCAATATCTTTCGCCAGGTCTCTCAAGACGAGAATCTTTGTAAACAGTTCAACCTGTCCTGGGTTCAGTTTCTGGCTGATCTTATAGATCATATATTCTGCCATCATAGAGCCGAATACAGGGGAAGCGCTCGCCTGCCGGAGCAGATTGTTTACAGCGGCATGTTGCGTGGACTTTTTCGGATCAATGTAAGGACTGTAGCGTCGAAGCTTCTTGAATACTTCTCTCGTTCGGTTGAACCAGCCAGGCTTCTTGATTCCCTTGTCTCTTTTCCACTGTTCTTCAACCTCATCCCACTGACTTTGTAGTTCTTCATCGGTGTAAACTTTCTTATCTTTTTCCGGCAGGAGGGTATCGAAAATTGTCCGTTCCTTGAAGAGTTCAGCATAAAGTTCATTGATGTCCCTGATTTCCCGCTTCATCACGCTTGCACGGAGTTCCTGGGATTTTTGAGCCATGAGGCGCTCGGCGGTGAATCCTCGCCGTCCGACCTGTCCACTGAGAACCCTGTTGAAAACGTCCTTCGCCGTCAGCCTGCGGACTCCCAGCCGATCAAGAGTTCCCTTGATAATGTCCAGGACTTTATCAAAGGCTCTCCGAATCATGCCTTTCTTATTCATTCTTCCGCTGGCATACTCAGCGAAGGCATGAGCCGCTCGTTCGCTATTGGGATACTGCCGATTCAAGGCGTCAATTTCCGCTTGCCGGAATAGTCCTGTTCTACCTTGAGGGGTTTTGCCTTCCATAGCCAGGTGAAATAATTCTTCAGCCGTGGTCTGAATGACATTTTCCATGGAAGTGCCTTCATAGAAGGTTATTCTTCCTGTTCTCAGGTCAACGTCGGCTTTTTTGCGCTGTCCCTCAACGGCTTCGCCTTCGGGGTATTGCTGTGCTTCCTGTTGTGTGAGGCGTGCTTCGACGCCAGGTTGGAGGTCAATGCCAACTTGCCCTGTGAAGCCCAATTGGTGGACAACCTGGTTGATGGAATCTCTGACGGCTTTCCAGTAGTGAGATGAGGTGGTTTTGATTTCGCCGGTGGAATCGGTCAGGACGCTGGCTCGTGTTTCTCCTTCTCTCCTTGCAATCGTTTCTTCTGCCCGCTCTCGATCCGGCGCAAGGTCTGGAGGCGTCTCCTGACTTGCTGCACGACCTCCGGGCGGTTGTGTAAGAACAGCTTCTCCAAATAATCCGGTAGTCTCATTTTGCATATCCTCCATTACGGCTTCGATTATTTCCAGTCTGTTTGGAATTTGCTTTTCACCAAGCAAACTCATCTGGGCTGGTGGTCCAATACTATTCACAGCAGCAAGATAGCGATTAAAGAAGTCCGCTATTCGTTTTGAACTCCGCTTATATTGGTCGAATACTCCAAGTATAGCCTTCGCCTCTGTAGATACTCCTTCTTCAAACATCTGCGTTTGCTTAAGATACTGTGATACCGGTTGACCTTGTTCCCGAAGAGCGGACAATTTTCTTGCCGCTTCGTTGATAGCCGAAGCAATGGAAAGGTCATGACGACTTCCCTTTTCAATCTGTGCGTTGAGATTCGTCATCTTTCCAGCCACAACTACCATGGCGTTTAAGATATTTTTGGTATTCTGATCCGGAGATTCTGCCATCTGTTGAAGAACCGGACTGTCCCCATACGCCTTTGCGAATAAAGCATTACGAAGCCGGATAATACCTTGTTGTGAAAGAGTGCCCTCTTCTGTCTGTAAATCTCCCAACTCAGCAGCGCTTACCCTGCCTAAAAAGTTTCTGATGAATGACCTGTTACTTGCTGTGTTTATTTCTCCTTCTTCGCTGGGATGAAACATATTCATCAGTGTTTCATCTAACAGGCGAGCATCTGTTAATGCTTGCTCAGACGCAGACATACGAGCCACAGTTTCTTCGTTGGCTTGACGCACATATTCAAATCTATCCTGTTCAGACAACGGCGTCGTCCGCTCACGGTGAAGGATAGGATGTCTCATCCTGCGAATCAGGTCGGGGTCTAGCCCGAAGCGTTGCGCATTGTTAATCAGCCATGTTCGATATTCCTGTGCTTGAGAAAGACCCTGCTCATAAAATCGCTTCAAAGCCATGGTTCTTACATTGCCCGACTCAACAACTCCTTCAGAGGTAACAGGCGCTCCCGCTGATGCGAGCCTGCTTTCCGCCAGCATTTCGGTGTCCAAGTTTTTTCTTATATCTTCGAGTTGTTCTTCGGTGGCAACTCTCTGCCGTTGGCGCTGCTGAAGGTGTCTGGGATATTCGGCTGCTGGGGCTAGAGTGATGGGGTCATTGGAAGTGATGAGGTTTTCTGCTTCGCTGACGGCGAATCGAGTGGATACTTTATAATCTCTTGTAACGATTTCAGAATCAATACCGGTTGCGGCGGGTGGTTTTGGTGGTGCAGGCGGTGGGGCTGGTGCTGCAACGGGTGGTACGGGCGCAGGCGGGGTAACCGGTCGGGCAGGAGGCGGCGCTGCCATCGGTGGGGGAAGTGGCACTTGCGCTGGGGCAACCGGAGGCGCTACCGGTGCAGGAGGCGGCGCTTCTTGGCGTACTACCGGCGGCTCTACCCGGGGTGCTACCGGCGGCTCTACCGCTACCTCTGGCGCTGGGACTACCGGCGCAACCGGTAACTCTGGCGCTACCGCTGGCGATACCGGAACTTCCGCCGCTTGACCCTCACCCTCACCAACACCACGCCGCCCCGCTCGCCTCGCCTGTTGTATCGCCAGCCGAAGCGCAGCGTTCGTTCCCTTGACAGGCACACCATACTTCCTCGCCTGTTCTGCCAACTGCTTCCGATCCATCCCCTCCAACTTGGACGGCGTTCGTACATCCGCACGCTCTTCCCCAAAAGCACGGGTTAATAATCCTTTTGCCCCCATGTCGTTCGTATGAAAGGCATCCTTGACTTCCCTTCGGGTAGGCACTCTTCCCAAGCGCTCCCGCATTGCCTGCAACGTGCGCACATCCGCCTCTACTTCCGCCTGTTGAGCGTAGAGACCTTCCATGATAGCCGCTCGGCGCTGCTCTTGCGTTGTCCTTGCAGGTCGCTCTACTTGAGGCGCTACCGCTTGAGGGGCAGCTGGGGCTACTTCCTGGGCTGGCGGCGCAACCGGAACGGCTACCGGTGCAGGTGCTTCTTGAGGGGCTTCCGCCGCCGCAGGTCGGGTTGTGTCTACAGCAGCCTCTACCCACCTGTCAAGCAGCTCCAAAACATCATCCACCATGAAGTTGTTGCCCGCTTCTACCATCCTGTCACGGGTTTCTTCAAGGCTTTTAATGCTCTCAGGTTGAATACCCTTCGCCTGCGCCTTCGCACGGATAGCATTCAAGCGTTCCTGGTGTGCAGGCTCAATCTCTGAAACTAAAGGCTTATCATGCCCATGCAGAACCCGCCGTAAGGCGATGGCACTATCCGTCACTTGCGCCGCTTCCATTCGGGTCATCTGATGATCCCGCATCAATCCCCGAAGGACTCTTTCCCTCGCATCCATCTGGGCGACTTTTGCCATTCCCATCATGCCGCCAATGGGCAACCCGAACGCCACCATCATGATGGCAAGCTCTTCCGGGCTATAGGCTGTCATTTCCTCATCGCCTGGAAACTCTGACCATTCTCCCCTCGCAGCGGAAATGACTCGATTACCGGCGGCATCCAAGGCTTCTGCCAGCACTTCTTCCGCCACTTCTTCAGGTGGAGTCTGCAATGCTGAGGAAGCCATCATCTTCCGCACAGTCGGAAGCCAAGGGTGATTTGCATCTAATTCCCGGCTCAATTTCACCAATCTATCGGCATAGCCATGAATCACCCCACCTGGCTTGAATACCCTTTTCATCGTCTCTTTTGCCCACCGGCTGCCGATGATTTTACGAAACCCTCCGGCTGCCAGCTCAGAGCCAACCTCCGTCGCAGCCCCTACCAGGCTTCTCATCCCCGCTTCGAGAGGTTCTTGCTCTTCCCGATAAACACGAGGTGTCAGAAAACGTCCATCCCTCTCAAGCGCCACTTCTGGCGTTGTCCTTCGATAGTAGTCGGGTAGTGCTATCGCTGCTGTCAAAGCGGGTATTCCAATGAGAGGCTTGGCTAATGCAAAGGCAAACTCAACAAGATAGGTGGGTTGATCTTTAAGAAGCTGAAGGACTCTTGCGGCACGGGTTGCCCGTCGTCCCGCCAGTTCCTCTGCCTTTATCTGCTCTTCCTGCACCACGGCATAATCTCTCGCCAGGCTCGCCGTGATAGGAGGCTCTTTTGGGATAGTCCGAACGCCCCCTTGAAATTCAGGAACGGTGATTGGGTCAGGCGGTATAGATGGAAGGGGTTGTGGAATCAGTCGGCGTGTTTCCTGTGGCGCTCCGGTTGCCACTCTCCTCGTAGCTTCACGAAGTTCGTGGGCTTCGGCGGCTCTTCTGGCATGTCTCAGCCCCGGAATCAATTCACGCCAATCGGTATCTACCAGTTCATCCCAAAATCCCCAGTTGTGTCTTGGCATTGGGCGTCCAGGTTCGGGCACTTGGGGAATCAAAACCTGAGGCGGAATAGGACCAGCCTGCCTGGTCATGTGAGCTGGTACTTGCCCAAACACTGCTTGTCGAGCGGAAGGGGGTCCCGGAGGCACTGGAATAGCCGCTGCCCCATGAGGCGTTTGAGGCTCTTCTTGCGGAAATACCAGCGGGAGAGTTGTACCTCCAGGACCCAAATTATTCAAAGGGGGAAGGGCTTGCCGCTGCCTGGGCTGCTCCACAGGCGACGGGTCAAGCACACCGGCGGGGGCTTCTTGCAATGGGATGAAGCCATCTTCCGGTTTCCAAGGTCTCATCGGTTTTGCTTGCAATGGAATGAAGCCGTCTTCCGGTTTCCAAGGTCTCATTTTCTACTCCACGAATCTATTGCCATAAGCATCTTGATATATTCTTTTCCCATCTGAAGTATAACCAATCAGAGAACGTGAAGATATGTTTGGCGTAGGGGTCGGTGTCGGACTCGGACTCGGACTCGGACTCATCGTAGGGGTCGGTGTCGGACTCGGAACGACAATCGGAACTGCCCCATAATTATGAGTCGGGGTAGGACGCCGTCCCATTAAGAAATCCCACGTCGAGGTTTGTTTTTCCGGCGTCGGCGTTGCAGTCGGCGTCGGCGTAGCGTACTTTGCAAGCACAATATCCCTATATCTGATCGCCATATCAGGATCAACAAGCCTACTATCTATAAGGAGTTGCACTCTCGAACTAAATCCTGCCACGTCAAACGGCGTCATCTTGCCATGTTGCTCGGTCGGGGCAAATTGAAGGTATGCTCTATCAAGCATCCTTAATTGACTTTCGGGTGTCGCCATCTGAGGTGTCGTTATCTGAGGTGGCATTGCTGGTCGCTCATATAATACTTGACCGGTTTGTCTATCTATTCCTCTTATGACTTTGCTCCCATCTTCCAAGGTGGCATCATAAATATAAACGGTCGGCTCATCCCTTTCTTGCGCCGCAATGGCATCCTGCTCATCTTGTCGCCTTTGCTCTGCAATCCTATCTTCTGCCGCAATAGCATCTTGCTCAGCTTGTCGCCTTTGCTGATCATCCCATCTTTGCGCTGCAAATGCATCCTGTGCAATCTGACGGGCATCTTGCTCAGCTCGTCGCCTTCGCTGTTCAGCCGTTTCTGCCGCCTCAGTAATATCCTGCCTAACCATGCGCTCATCCAGCCATGCCTCACGAGCACGCCGGTGTTTCGCATCTCTTTCTCTCTCCCGTTGCTGCTGTGTATAATAATCGCTGATTGCTGCCTGTCGCCTCATCTCCGGCGTCAAAGCACCCGTTATAGACGCATCTACCTCTTGACCAGCTGCAAGCCGACGCTCCATCTCACCATAAGCACGGTTCTGTGCCAATTCCCCAGCAAACGCACCCAGACCACGCCCTATCGTCCCTTCAGGGCTGATCGCCTGCCCCAACCTTGCCAACGCAAACGTCAGCGATGGAGACCACCAACCCGCTCTGGTCTCCGCCGCACGAGCCGGTACAGGTCCACCGTAGAAATCCAGATAGTTACCCGTTCGCCGCGGTCCAACACCCGGCATCTCGCCACGAAATCTCCTGTCAAAATCCGTCGCCCACGGCGACCGAGTCTCCACACGTTGCCCCGCAATGTCAGGCTGCGGCAATCGAGGACGTCGCCTGAGAAGCTCCTCTTCAAGCAGTGTTCCCATTCTCATAGTCTCTATCACCCCTTATTCAAATAAACCCAATGCCCCACCTAAAGCAGCTCCAATCCCCACCGCCCAACCCATAGGTCCCCCAGCCTTCAGCCCCAGCGCCTTCCCAACTTCAGCACCCGCAGCAACTCCAGAGATAGCCCCACCCAACACGCTTGCCGCCTTATTAGGAGACTTCGTTTGAGGTTGCGTTACCCCACCTGAAATCGCAGCAAGCATCCTCGCCGCATAATCATACATATCAAGCGGAAACTGGACTTCACGAGTATCAATCTCCAGATTGGTCTCTTGCTCCTGTGCATGAGCGGCAATAATCATCCGATTGACCTCTCCGGTATAATGTGTGCTTTGCACCCTATGTTGCAATTTCTCATTCACCATCTGATTCATGTAGGATACCCAAGACGAGACCGCTTTGTTGCGCTCCGCCAGCATTTGAACATGATACCCCACCATACTTCTTGCGTTGGACACAGCGTCCGTCTGCGCTCCAGCCTTCTTATTCATCAACTGAACCAACTGCTCAGCGTGCCATCGGTATTGCTCCGAGACCGTTCTCAACAGCATCTCACCCTGGTCGGACAGAAGCCTGCCGTAGAGCCGCAACTGCTCCGCAATTTGACTCGACAGAGATTCCAGAAACAGCCCCATCACCTGCACCTTCAACTGATTCTCTTGAGAACTTTCCTGGGCGTGCCGCTCCAGATACTGGCGCAACAAGTCCCGAAAACTCTCCATCGTCAATTGTGCTCGAAACTGCGCTACCTTCGCCGCATGGTCATCCAACATCAGCGCCAGACCGTTGGCATAGGCTGTCCCAAGCAGCGCCCCCGCCTGCGCCATAGACGCCGCATAGCGCCCTATATTCTGATTGAGAACCCTCCGTTGCTCCCGCTCATAGGTCACTACTACCGGAGAAATCACCTCGTCAGGTATCGCATTCAGCGCAATCTTCACAGCCTCACCCGGAAGCAGCCTGATTCGATTACTGACCCGATCCACCGTATCATCCAACACCTGATTGAGAACGCTGGCTTTTCCCGCACATTCCAACATGAGCGGCAGGAACTCTTTCTTACCGATGGATAAGACCCTCGCCGCCGTAGGCGTTAATTCCTGCCGTGCCGACTCCATAGAGCGCTGAATAATCGGTCGAAAAGTAGCCTCGAACTCCCCAGGCATCGTTTTCAGGTAGGGCGAAAGATTGTTCTTAACCTTCGATAGCGCCCAATCTACAGTCAAGTCCAGATCAATCGTGTTAGCGCTTGCATGGTCTATCAAAGACTTTGCATTCTCAATCGCTTTCGTCACCTGCCCTTCGATAGTCGAGTCGGCAGTAGGGCTGGTGGGATAGAGCAGATCGGCATGACCCATTGCTGACGTAAAGAGATTGCCAAAGTCCTGCACAGGAGAAAGTGCGTTGACTTCAGTATTCAGGATACGAAGAGCCGCTATCATATCGGTCGTTTGCGGCGTAGGATTATAAGCTTGGGCATTGGGGTTGCCCGGAACAGCAATTTCATTCAGAGCATAAACCGAAAAGGTACTCGTCGTATCCGGTAAAGTCGTCCAAGCCTGATCAACCGTTGCGATTCGAGTTGCCCCACTATAGGCAGTAATCAGTCGAACCTGACCCACGCCCCTTCCACCGGTAATCTGCACGTTACACCCGACATAGTAGTCCAGTGTCGTTACCGCCCCGCTATCCAGAGTGATACTTGTTGACGTAGCCCCAGCTGCCGTCCCATCTCTCAAAGTGAACGGCAATTCCAGTACCATGTCACTCAGCCGAAAGGGATTCAGCTTAATAACATCCTCCATCGCTTGAGCCAGATGAAACGGCGACTGTCCAACAAAACGAGTTCCCAAACCACGCCACATACCTGTAATAGGACCATATTGACTTTCAGCGGCACTACCAATCAAAAATCGACAGTGCATATGTCTCAATTCACTTGGCCAACTCACGCTTCCTGATGATCCACCACCACCCATGATAGCCTCCTCATAGCACTTTCGTGAAGCAATACTGCTCTTCAAACCCCAACCGCTTCATCAATTCCCGCAACCGCTCATCTTCCATATAGGCGATCACTTGCTGACACTCCAGCCCTCGCCCGTAGCGTTCCAATTCCTTTAATCCTCGTACCCATTCCCCCATCGTAATCAACGGAGATTGCTCTTTTTCCCCCTGCACAAACGCCGGAACACTATAGTTGGCATAGACACACAGGCTTTTTGTCTCCGTATAAGGATCGTAAATCTCACAGGTCACAAGCACATGCTTGGGCGGAATGACTCCATTCGGATAAAACCACACATCCATCTGCCGCCTGAGCATGGCATGGTAGATACTTGCCGCAATCTCCTCTTTGGACTGCTTGACGAACGTCCAGGGCGGCAGCGACGCTAACACCGCATTTTTGATCAGCGCCCAGTGAACCGCAACCTGCTCAGGTTCGAGCCTGACGAGCACGCCCACGATCCCAGCCTCCCTGATCGTAATAAACATGAATCGAGTTGATTTTCCCACGACGATTGGGAAGCGTTCCTCGCATCTTCACCCGAAACTCCACGCCGGACATGCGGGGATACCCTACGCCAGCATCGTTCAAAAGCGCCCAATCGCTGCTGATCCAATCGCCATTCTCACTGCGCACTTCAACCGCTATCTCCGGAGGCTGCACATCACCTGTCATCCAGCGGTCATACCCCATCAAGTCGCTGTAACCCACCTCGATATAATTGATTGTTTTATATTCTCGGCTTCCAAAATCCAGCGCTTCAAACAAAAACCCGAACTCGTTCGCTTCCGGCAGGGCAGGCGCATCGTCATAGATTCCAACCAAATGAGTCTGCCTTGAAAGAGACTGAACCACTCGACTGCTTTGACATAAGCGCCCTTCTACCAGCACATAACAAAGCGTTCTATCGCTGAAATAAACAGCATTGTAAATCGGATCATAAAACGTCTTGATCGGTGGAGTCAGCCTTGAAAATTGCTCCTGCCATCCAAGATATTTAAGCCCCTCTTCTTCATCCAATAGCGCCAGAGTCCCCTCTCGTGTCACTATTAAATGCTGCCCATGCCGATTTCGACAGACTGCCAAAGCATCCACCAATTCAACCTCCAACTGGATACCTTGAACCACAGCAAGCGCCGGTTGCGGTTCAACGATAGCACGCACCAGCACTGCACCCCGCTCCCCATAAACCGCCAGCACTCTGCGCATGGGAAGTATCTGAATAATCCTGCCTATGTCAGGAATGACTAACATGCCGGAACTATTCTGCTCCGACTCTTCCAGAACATTTAATGCACCCTCTTTCCACAGCCTGGTCACATCTCCACCCGGCGATGAATACCAGAGAGCATTCTCAGGAAGATCAAAGTGCGCATTCCAATTGATATGGCGCACGTCAGGGGCAAACGTGTAATCCTGCTCCGTTCCATCGAATCCACCCAAGACCAGGCGATTCATGTAAACATCTCCGCACGTCACCCCCGGACTGTCATAATGCGCAATCGTTTCATTCTTGCTGACAACCGCTCCATACTCACCAAGAAGCACCCAATCCCTTCCAACCGGAATCAGCTTCCAGGGCTTCTCTGATTGGGGCAGGCTTTCCCACAATAAAACCCATTTCCCATGCTTCATCTTCCAGAGATTATTGCCTTGAATCAGCAGGGAACTTCCTGGAACAGAATGCCATTGAAGATGACCATCCTGTAACAGCGATTCCGCAGGCAATACCAAGGGCAAAATATCCGGCAAAGCCGCCAAGCCACTCCGTGTCGGCATGAGATTGACCAGCTCCAACATGCCGGGTTCATTTCCACCCTGCCACCATTGCCCTCGAAGTCCCAGCGAAAGCTCTTCCGCCCCAAGCCGCATCACCCTCACCGCTTTACCCTCTGGATAGTTTCTCTCGTTCCATCTTCGCCTTGAGAATCACCTCAGCAATATGATCCATATTATTCAAATGACGGCTCTTCATCATCCCCTGCAAGACCCGCTGCTGCTCTCGATTCATTTTCAAGTTGAACAACTGCAATCCTTCGATAATAATCCATGCCAACAGATACTTGTCATTGTCAGTTAGATTCATTTGGAATCCCCTCCAAAAACATCATCATGCCATCTATGCGACCCCGTGCATTCTCGCTCACATAGACCTTTAGCTGATAGCTCTCAATTCTTTCAGACTCTCTTTGTGCCCACTCTCCAATTTGGATGATTTCATCCAAGACCGCTTCTCTCCCACCCGTGCGAAATAAAACGGCTGCATGAATCTGCCCCGCAACGTAGCTGCTCTGGTACAGGCGATCCATATCAGACTGCCAGCCCTCTGGCGTTGTCGCACAACCCACAACGACCAGCAACACAATGACAATCAGCGCTTGTTTCATTTTGCCTCCTTTACACGGTTATGATAAAGATCATGCTCAGTCTCCAATCTTGTCAACCTCGTTCCATGATGAACGACTGAGTCTCTGATTCCGTCAACTTCATTGCGCATATCCTTCACGCCCTGGGATAAATTTTCAATGTCCTTAACAATCACTTGAATCCCATTATCCACTACAACCTTGAATTTATCCTCAATACCATCCATAACGACCTTGGGCTTGAATAACTCAAACTTGGATTCCAGAATCCGTTCAATCAAGCGCACAAACACCAACACAATCAGCAACATCACCGCCATATCGGAATACTGACTCAGATCGGGCAACACCATATTACACCTTCCTCCATTTATAATATAAATGCATTACTCCAAACTCAACGCCCGCCTCTTCACTTCTCACCTCAACCGTTCCTGGCGCATAAGTGAACTTTCCAGGGAACGCTTTTTCCCCTTTCACAACAAACAACCGCCTTTCCTCAATCAGGCTTCGATCTTCCAGCGGAATATGCCGAATCAACAATTCCGCACTATCCTTCTGCATCTTGACATCTTCCACAAAAAACCCAATATCCGTAACTTCAACTGCTTTCGGCGGTGGGAAAAACACCCGAAACAAAACACCACTCCCACCAATCGATTTCAGCGTAACCTCGTTCCACGGTGTCTCATCAGCATGAGCCGACATCTGATGCTCCCTGTGCAATTGAGTCAGGCGTTGCATCTTCTGAATGGTCTCACTCATTGTTCTTACCATAATATTCATCCTCTCTGGCGACAAACAACTCACTGTCCATATCTTCGTCTATCAAATCATCATGCAATCGCTGGAGTGTGCCTTGCACTTGCCCTTCCAGGCGATCAAACTCCTGACGTTTCCCAAATGCGTCAGCCCACTTCATGTGCGCCGCCATCACCAGCAATTGCCAGTATTTCCGAGTCCAAAGGGATTCCTGGGCGAGTGTATTATGCCGATCACTCCACCACGCCCCCACGACCGCCATCTGGTAGTCTCCGTTGGCGGGTGGCATGATGAATAGCTTATCCACCACTTTCTCCCGCAGGTAATACAAGGGACGCCCACGAGTCAATTGACTCCAGGGTTGTGGAAAGCGCTTTCTCAAAAGAGGATATTCCCGCCTTCTCAATTGGCTCTCATTCAATAAACCCATCTCATCCCGAATGTAAACCCGATGCACCGCCCGTACCTTCGGCAGTTCCACTCGAAACATTCCCTCTTTTACTTCATATTCCCGCTCTTCCAGAAGCAAGCGCAGGTCTTTCATCTCACGTTCCAAGTAGAGAATCGCATCATTGATAAACCGATCGGCTGATTGACTGTGTGCATCCAAGCCATTCGGGTCACAGAGAACGGGGTCTTGGGTGGATTCTCGCAAACGGATGCGCACCCAACCCAGATTTCCCTCTTTTGCTGGCGCACTTGCTGGACTACCATAACTGACTGCCGCTTGACTCATCGTCCTACCTCACTCCGAAATATACCGAAGATCCGGGTTGATAAAGTTAAAGCCCGTTTTATGTCTCCAGAAATAACTCGTTCCAGCATCTATCCAGAAGTTTGCAATTCCGAATTGATTCGTCATGGCGGAGTGAATGACGTTTTTCCCTTCGGCGTCTGTCGTAACCCAGACTGAAACATCAGGGATTGGAACTCCGACAATCGGGGGCTGCCGAACCTCATAGCGGAACTCGATAGCGCCTCTTCGCCAGATTTGACGGGACAGAATATCTGCTATGGCGGTTGCGTCCTGAATCCCTGCCGCTGCATGAAGAATCTGAAAACTATCCGAAGAGGAATAGGTCAATCCATCAATAATAACTCGATAATAGACATGATACAACTCACCCGATTGAAAACCAAGCGCCTCTGTCAACAGAAAGGATAGGATATACCCGTTGTTGTGTAATTCCCCCAATTGATCCATGTGACCCGCAATGATGGGATTCTGCCTGTCTTGGACATGAAAGACGCCGAACGTGCCACCATGACCTGTTATCGGTAGCCCTGTCAGGGGGTGATAGACGAACTTGTAGATAGAAACTGTGTCCCCCAAGTGATAAGCCCCAAGATATTCCCCGAAGGCAATCGCTCCAGATAGAACCATAGAGAATATGATGATGCCGATTTTGAACCTCATGGATTTCATGGATTTCATTGGTTTACCATCTCCTTCCGGACTGGGAATCCTCGAAAGACCCAACTCTTAAAGACTGGGTAATATCTTGCAACGGGTGTTTGCACCGCCATAGGCGTATGGGTCAGCGTCGGCGTCGGCGTTCGCCACGGCGTGATCGTCGGTGTCGGCGTAGCAGTAGGCGTACGGGTTGGCGTCGGCGTGGGCGTTCGCCACGGCGTGATCGTCGGTGTAATTGTCGGTGAAGGGGTCGGTATCGGCGTGTTTGTAGGGCTGGGCATAGGTGTTGGCGTAAACGTACGGGTTGGCGTTGGCGTTGCGGTAGGTGTGGGCGTTGCAGTCGGCGTTGCCGTAGGCGTCGGCGTAGGCGTCATATTAAGAACGTCCAGCTGGGCGGAAGCCAACAGATACCATTCCGCCGGATGACACCCACCAAAGCCATCATTCATAAAACACCTAATAGCCGCTACTACCACCCCTGCCGACGTGGCAGTAAGAGGTCCAACAATGATGGTATCTTCCGCCCCAGCGGGAAAGCATATACTTTCAGCACTTATCCCGCCACCCTGCACACTCCACCTCCAGCCTACCGAGTCTACACAATCCAGCGCATAGACAAACCTTACATAAAACGGCTCGCCCAGAAGAAGGGACGTTATGGGCGAATCCGTACCCCCCGCATCACGATGAAACGTGACACTATTTTGTCCCCAAGCCATGCCGACACTCAGAACACACAGCACAAATAACGCAACAAATACCCTTCGAGACAATACCCTACCTCCCACAAATTAAGGATAAGAGTGGGTCCCGCACCCACTCCCATCCTCTTCATTCTGAAACCTACGGCGTCTCGCTGAGCAACCCAACACCATGAAGCACCACTAGGTCCTTCGGCGAAACGTGAACCAATGCCGCATCCGTAAACCACTCCTCCACATACTGCGTAATCGAAACATGCCCACCTGACCGCCGCAATCGTCTTGGATCGGGGCGATAGTGTGTATCCTCGTAATACCAGTATTCCAACTCTTCCTCATTCAACAGCAGGATAGAATTGAAGAGAAGGGGATCGGCGGTAAACTCCGCATAACTGAGCAGATTGATCGTCCGACTGGGATGCACCCACTTATTGACATCCAGTCCCCAGGCACTCTTGCCAGGATTCAGACTGACATTCCCCCAGTCTTCGGCAGCCTCGGACAACGCAGCCAATGCACCCGCTCCGCAGAGTCCCAACACATCACGGGGTCCGTAGAGCGAAGTCTCGGCAAGCGTATCACTCATCGCCTTCTTCCCATAAGCACTCCACGCACCTTTGTACCTTGGCATTCGGTGCAACTGTCGTACCTGCCCGTATTTGTACGCCATCGTCAACAGCCCATCACAGGTCGTCTTGGGATGCCCTTCTTCCATCGTGCGACTCTTCGTCGCATTCAGAAACTTCCGCTCCAATTTCAACATATGATCCCACATGGCTTTCCGACGCTCATCTTCCAGGGGATCACCCGTGATAGACATCCGTAGCTTCTGCTTCATCTTGCGCTCCGAAACACCATACGTCGTTCGCTCAATCTGCAGAAACTGCTCATACTCCTCAGCATCTCTGGCGATAATATCCGGTCGGTTCGCCACATCCCCAAAGACAGTCCCAATGTTCTTGATGAAATTGCATTGGGTCAGCGGATTCGCCAAACTTCCAACCTCAAGCAATCTCATCCCAACCACCGAATTGTTCGTTCCGCCAATATGCACACTCAAGACTTCCAGCGTCTTGTTAAACAGGTAATTGTCCGTCCTGCATAGAAGCACATGACTGTGCGGAATAAACTCCGACGCCAGAGCATCGCTCATTCTGACATACACGACCGTTCCAACCGGACTGGCGGCAGCCACATACGCCTGAGTAGCAGCCACATCGGTGAATATCTGTCCCGCTGTAAAGCTGCCCTGCATGACAGGCTTCGTGTATTCCCCCCAGTAGATTCTGTAATCACCGGCTTCTTTAGCCTTCGCCTTGTGAGAAAGCCTCCCCAAGGGATAACGATCATTTGGAGCTCGCACATAGATGAGCTTTCTGACTTCCCCCAATACCGCTTTAGAAAGCAGAGAATCATCCTGTGCCCTGACATTCCTACTTGGTAACACTGTCATATCACCTACTCCTTTCTGAAATTCGCTCTAAGCGATTTCATGGGTTACTTACGGCAAGCCAGCACTCGACAGCGTGAACCATCGCACACCGTCGGAATACAGCAGCACATGGTCGGCAGCCAAGTTGAAAGTTATGTTCGTCCAGTTCAGACTGTCTCCATGATGCTGGATGGTCACATTCAACGTTCCAGCCCTCGCCGACATGAACAGCGAGTATATCTTCCCAGCCGCCAAATCAATTGGCGGAAGCGTCAGGGTATACGCACCGTTCGCCGTGGTCGTGCTGCAATCTACAACCTGATCCAGAGGAGCAAGCACCGTTGCGCTGTTGACTACTCTCCGGTCATAATTCCTGATAACACTCAGCGTGTTTCTATCCATTACATTCACCTCCTTATAAGTCCTTGTAGGATTGCCGATAATCGTTGACAAATCCACCCTTCTTTGGCTTGTTCGGAGCAGTACCGGCTGACGGCGTCTTCGCATACTGTGCCGCCGGTTTCTGGACACCCTGCGTTGCCGCAGCATCCGACTTTGCCACCGTTCCATCTGGACGATACTTGCGAGCCAGGAGCGTCGCTGTCAGATTCAAAATCTGCGAATAGGGCAGCGCCGGCGCTGATTCAGTAAAAAACTGAATCGTGTTCAAAACCTCCTGCGTCTTATCCAGCGTATCAAACAGATGCTTGTTGTTATCCCTGAATTGATCGAAAGACGACTTCCGCTCAATCAAATCAGGTACCATCTGTGCCAGTGTGGTCGCAAACTCCTGCCGTGCCTTGGCAATCTCTCCGGTGATGAACGATCCGACTCCCTTGCGGAAATCTTCTACATTCCCATCCAGCAGACTATTCACCACGGCGTCCGACAAATACTTGTCCACACTGTCCTTTTGCTGTTGCCCACCAAGTCCAGCCGATCTGTCGGGTTCTGCAGAAGCCGATAGACCCGCCTTCCCCTGGGGTTCTTGAGCACCCGCACCGCCAGCCTTCCCAGCAATCAGGCTGGTTATCAGGTTGGTCAATTGCTCATTCTCCTGTTTGAGTTGAGCAATGTCTTCAGGCGACTGTTCCCCTTCTCCACCAGCTTCTCCACCAGCTTCGCCGGTTTCTTCGCCAGCTTCCTCTAAGGGAACTTCCGTCAACCCTTCCTGATCCAAGGATAAATCCTGATCCAATTCCCCAACACCTTCTTCTGTATTAACTTCCATCGGTTGTTTGTTCATGTCCTGTTTCCTTCTCCCGTCGTTTTAGAAATTCTTCCTGCTCTTGCAGGATTTGTTCCTCGATCAATCCCATATCCCGATACGCCAACGCAGCACCGGAAAACTTATCCCGCTCTTCTCCCTTTCCAATCAACACCCGCTCCACCGCCATATCTTCCTGCCGCTTCCATTCCTCTTTCAGCTCACGCCAACACTCACTTTCAAAGAACCCCTCCCAATCCAAGTTCAGGTTGATATGCTCTTCATGTTTCCCCTTCTTCCCTCGAAGATACTCTCCAATTTCCCGTTGCAGATATTCTACCAGACCCGCCATCAGGCTACACCCTCCATCGGTACAAGATTCCCACGAGCCACTTGATCCTCCAACTTATCCTGCCCCATCACACGAACTTGACTCGGAACTTTCCGCACCCAATCATCTACATCCACAAAGCCCAGCCGTCTCCCGAATGACCGAATCATCCTGGGAACATCCATCTGAACCACCGCCTCTTCAGACGATAAGACCAGGTTCAAAAACGCCTTCATCAAATCGGGAGATTCAATATCATATTCCCGCTCTCGAAGCTCCAAATCCACCAGCGGCTGAATATCGAACGGAGAAATCCGAAGCATCCCACCCGTTGCCTGCAAATCAAGACCACGCTCCATCATTAACCGCTCTTCCCATTCCCCTGTCATCTGGACATACATTTCCTGAGTCATAAATTGCCTCGTATTCATCGCCATCATCATGCCCAGGTCACGAATATAACCAATATCCAGTAACATCGCCCGTGCTCCTACCCTGTTCATCGCAGAACGATGCAGAATCCCTACTTCGGTAGCCGTCGGCGATTCACTCTTGCGCTGAACACCACCCGCCAACTCTTCCGTCGCCCCCGAAATCCTCTGAATCCAATCCGTATAGACCAAGGCTTCTTTCAAATGACCCTGAGTAAAGTCATAAAGCTGCAACTGCTTCATCGCTTGGTCCGGGCTGATATTCAACCCCACCGCCCGATTCGACATGAAAAACATCGTCCCATAACGGGTTCTCCGGCTCATGTAAAGATTGATAAGCTTTGGATTCACGAGTAGAATATGATGCAATCCCTGAAGCACCGCCGCCGTATGCGTCTGAATCAACTGGTTCACCAGATAGTGCGCACCCCAGGTAATTTCCATCTTGGAAATCGGCGCCATGCTTCGCCCATCCACTTCGCTTACAGCAATCGCTGTCGGAAAACCGTTCCAGTCCAATTCCATCGGATGAAACGCAATAATCACCTTTCCACCAGCAACCGCACACAAATAAATCTCAACACGCTCGCTGTCCCCAATCTCCCAATCCTTCGGCGAAAGCTTCACATACTGCCAGATAATATCCACCGGACGGGTTACACCCCTGACATTATCCCCAGCACCCTTGTTCCAATCTTCTTCCGGCACTGTATACCCATCCGACAGCGTCAACACCCCGGAGCATTCCTTCAGATAACTCACATTGAAAAACTGCCCCCGCTCCTCATCCTCCATGAGCGACGTCAGATTCTCACGTGACACCCACCCCGAATGCTCCCCACGCTGATGATATTCCGGCGCATAATTCGGATCGTTCCGTAGCAGATACGGACTGATCGGCTCTACACGATTACCCTCAAACAAAACACCCTCTTCAACAATAGGCTCAAGATAGCCCCTGGTCATCAGATTGCCATACCGATCCGTGTAAGTCGCTTCCTGCAATCGCCGAATGCGACCAAATTCCTGCACCCAGCGAACATGAGCCGGACCAATACCGTAATCCAGCTGGTCCGAAATGTTGATCCACAAATCCAGACCCGTCTTAAAGTGAATGCACTGCTTCTCTATCAGCTTGGTATAAAGTAGCGCCGAAACAGGGTCTTCAGGACTCGCTGGAATATAATTGAAATACGGAAGCCGGATAAATCGGTTGGCATACTGCGCCATCAGGGTTTCTTTCAACAGATAGATAACCGGAATGACTACTTCCTCCGGCGCTTCCTCATCATCGAAACTTCCCTCACTCCGCCTTTCTTCAGGCGACACGTACGCCCGCTTGGCTCGATCCACACGCTCCCAGGAATCAAACCGATTTTGAATCCGCTCACGGCTACTTCGCTCATACCGGCATATTTTCTGAACCAGCCTCTGATGAAGATCAGACGATGGACGCAGGTCTAATCCTAAGGGATAATTATACCTGTGGTCTTTTTTCAGTTCGGCGCTTAGCTCATTTTCCATCGCATTTATCCTTGTTCTCTCCATCTGGCTTTTCACACAGGGCGCTATGCACCACCAAATCATTGAGCAGGTTGATCGCCTCTTTCACCGTCTGATGATCTTCCCAAGTCAAACGAATCTTTTCGCAAAGTCCACCCAACAATTGAATCGCCTCCAATGCTGTCATTTCCTTACCTCTCCTTGTCTATTTTCACCTGGCTCGGTTCTAACTCCATCTTGCCCCCTCCTACGCACAGTTACCCGCTCCACTTGAACCCTTGCCATCTTTTTCAGCTCATTCTCCTTAAGAGTATCCTCAATCCTTCGTCTTACTGCACCCTGAAGCCACTCTTCAAGTTCTTCTTGCCGGAAAGCACCACCACTAGCTAACTCATTCTTCGCAGCTTCAAAAGCATTGAATAAGGCATCCTCTACTTCAACAACTATTTCCATCCCAATTCTCCTTATTTTAGAGATAGCTTACTTGGGTCAACAGTGAAGAATGAGAAGTTAGTAACAGATATCTTCTCTATGCCTGCAAGCAAAACATCTCTTTTTCGGCGGTCATTCTCTTTGATTACATCTTCAATCCTTTGTCTTACCACCTTCTGAAGCCAAGTCTCAAACTTCTCTTGTGGAAAGGTGCTATCAGGAAACAGCTCCTTCTCAGCTACTTGATAAATCTTGAAAACTTCATTATCTATTCTAACAGCTAGCTCCATCTCCAACCCCTTTCATTGCCCGACCAGACCCGCTTCGGGCTTATTCACATCTATCACTATCCGCACCTCAAACGCCTCGTTCAGATTGCCCGCTAAATCCCGAAACTCGCCCGCTCTCATCCTGAACGTGGCACTGGTAAACCGCCTCTCCTGCATCTCGACAGGAATCGGAGCAGACCAGAATATCTGCATCCCGCCAGGCATATGCCAAAACTGAAGTTCCCTTACTACTTGGTTTGGAAACGTTAAAGTAGCCCTCAAGAAAGCAGTATTCGGCGTAGCCGAAGTAATAGCCTCACTCGCCTTCAGTCTGATTGGACCTTCCCGCCAGACGACAGTCTCATTGGAAAAGACGACACTCGAAAGCACCAACAGACTTGCTGTAAGAAGCAATCTCATGTAATATGATACCTCAAAAGGACATTATAAAGCCTCACTTCACCCGTAGCACTGGCATGTTGGTTTCTCCATGATAGAAACAAATACAGTTGACCTATATTATCCCCAGTCCTTGTTATGTTAGGTGTAAGGGTAGCAGTAAAGTTGCCAGTAGTACCCAATCCAAAGTCGGTAGTGCTTACGAAGGGGTCTACCCTTATTCCTGCAGAAGTAACACACCTGAGCCTCTGTTCATCCAAGAAAACATCATTCGTCCCAGTCCAGCCTTGTATCACCAGCCTATTGATAACAACAGTTCCACCCAACATCTCGCTAGGAAATGTCAACAGAAACTCTTGAGGTTCATTACTATTCGCTGGAATTACCCTTGACCAAAAGAGGTGTGTAGCATCTATGGTCATCAAGTTACCCCTGACTTGTCTGAAGTCAGGTGCTATATAGAAAGGTCCAGTTCCCGTGCTGTCAGCAGGCATGATGAACCTTCTATCTGCTGCTGATACTGTAAAGTCCTGTGCCATGTTAAAGTTATTTGTAAAAACAGCGTTCCATCTCATGGTAGTACTACCCAGATTAGTAGCACCAGTTGTGGCAGGAATAACGTTCCTATTGGTAGTATGGTCAGCAGTTCCAAATGTAAAATGAGTAGTTCCACCACTTTGAATAATTATCCCATGAGTAGAACTTGTATTATTAAGATTAACGTTTGCCGCAACTGGCGGACTGAAGGTAACACCACCGCAGGTTATTGCCGCTGAAGTACTTAATCCTCCGAAGCAAGTACCTGACAGGAAGAGGTCTCTCCACCTCGTTCCAGTAACACCTAAATCAAAGGAAGCAGTCGCAGACGGATTAAGATGAGTATGGGATATATTGCTGCCTGTAGAGTGTCCGAAGAAGAACCTGTTCGTGCCGCCGCTTCTTACAAAGATTCCATGACTGCTTGAATGGTTATTCATAACAACATCAGACGGATTAGGTGGACTGAAAATAATTCCGCCACAGGTTATTGGTAACGGAGTCTCTACTACCCCGAAGCATCTACCCGCCAAGTGAATATCCTTGAGCCTTTGACCTGCTGACCCTAAGTCAATAGTATTATCCGTAGCAGGTAGCAGGCTACCTGTCAGCGTTTGAGAACCATCACGTCTTAGGACATCCGCTGCCAACGGGAAGGAACTAGCATGGAAGCCGTCCAATAAGTCTGCATTCAGGTTGGGGCATACTAGGGTAGATAAGGCTGTAATCGCAGGTGAACCGTCAATTGTTAATCTGCCCTTAGTCCACAAATCCCCCGTAGCTAAATTGATGATAAGAGCAGTCCCAGCTACCGCATCACCAAAACTTGCCGAATCATTGCCATCAAAAGCAAGCCCCTGAGGTCCAACTGCCATCAGATTCAAAGCAGAGCTGGATTGAACCTCTCTAGTATTCACCCGCCCCTTAACATGAATGTCCCTGAACCCCTGAAGGCTTGAACCTAAATCCACCACCCCATCAACCGCAGGCAACAAACTCCCCGTCAGCGCAACAGTCCCGTCACGCCGCAAATACTCCCCCAACATCGAATTAATCTGCCCACACCTAGGCACTTCCTCATCCGACACACCATCCCGTCCCATACGTATCATATGGTGATATTGAGTACTCCGGTGGCTTCCAGCAGGTATCAGCACCCACCCCTCACTGTCCACCACATCATCCTCAAACAGAGCATCATCATCATACTCCGTCTGAAACAAGTCCCCTATCACTATTGACTTCTTTACCACAACAAAACCTCATACCCGACAAATCGGCTCAAATAAATGCCTCGGAAGCTTCAACCCCTCCAACTTATCCTGCTCCATAAATCGCTCCAAATCACGCTCCTCCTGCACCCATTCCTGCACAAAATCGTCATCCTTCTCTGAATCCGACTGCCCACCCTCCACTTCCTGCGGCACTGCCTCAAACAACAACCCATAACGCATCAGCACCTCCGGAATATAGGCAAAACAATCCCCGACATCCCGACGCTCCGCTTTCCCCTGTCGCATTAAATGCCCCTTGATACTGAAACAAATATCCGCATTCACCCGAATCTGCTTGTTCACAAAATACGGCACTATCTGCCTGAATCGCTCATCCTTGCTACGCCCACCAGCCGCAACCGGCGAATACTCATACGCCAACCGATCCGATGCCAACTTCGACAACACCTGATGACGCAACCACTTCTCCAACCCCGTCTCCTCAGGACACAAAACCACCGCACCTATCTCAGCCGCAACATGAAACAAATAATTCAAAAACTGATCCGGCTCCCAGCGCCCATCCATCATCCGACGAATATATATCCGACGACTCATCGTATCCACCGTCACACCCAATATCGCCGAATGCGCCGACCGCATACTGTTCGTCTTCGCTACATCCGCCACCACAAACGAAAACGTCCCATAACGCTTGCTCAACTCCCATTCCTCTTCATTATAAACTAGAATATCTTCCTCTCGAATCGCTCGCTCTCCCTCCGGCGGCAACGGATCAGCCAACCGATTCCGATAAAACGAATCCACCTTGTTCAATTCCTCAGCACGACGCAACTCCAACCTCAATCGCTCAATCGGATGACGCTCCTCCCAATAACTCACCGCACTCGCATCCTTCACGTTCCGATCACACAACGGCAAATGAATATACTTCCACCCCTCCAACCTCGATAACCGATACGCCAAACTATCGTAGTGATAAGCATTCGCAAATACCACAATCTTTGACCCCGGCTCAAACGCAGGCTCGAAAACCTCCACAAACCATTCCAAATCGCTCTCACGCAAATCCTTCGACTTCAAACGCTCCGGACCCTGACAATCATCCAACACCCCGAAATCAGGACGATACCCCACATCATCCTCACTCTGCGTCGATAACAACTGCTGTCCCGTTCCCATCGATAACATCGTAATCCCCTGCAACGTCACAAACTCATTCCGACGCCAACGAGCACTCTGCTGCACACCAAACCTCTCCAATATCCGCTCACTCTTACTTAAATTCTGCTTCACCTGCGACACATACCGTGACGCCACTCGATCCGTCTCAGAACAATATAAAATACACTTCGACATCTGATAACAGATTCGACGCATACAATCCGTCGTCAATATCGAACTCTTCCCAATATCCCGAGCACCTATCATCACCAAACGATCACACTTCACATCGTTCAGCGCCTTGAAAATCGGCGTATGAATCACTCGACTGAACGGCTTCGTAAATTTCCTCGGCGTATACGTCAACCCGAAACTCTCCACTCGACTTCGACATAACTTGTCCAACTTCTCATCAAACAAGTTTAACTTCATCCTACCCATACCTTCACCCGACTTCCATCTTCCAACACAACCTCTTTCCAATACGGCATCCGATAACGCACCCGAGTTAAATCCCGACTCTTATCCACCTCCACAACAGGCGCATTCCACATCCCACCCAGCCATTCACTCAACTCATCTATCCCCACATACTCGATCATCCCCACACCACACTCCCTTCCGTCACAGGCGGCACTAACTTGATCTCACCATGCGCCACACGCTCCCCAAGCCCACTATCCGCACGAGTAATCACCAACCCGAATACCCCTACACCATCCACACCAGCCTTCGGCACAGGACTGACCACCATCTCCTTCTCCGAAACCGACTCCACCCTGTAAAATCCATCCCACCCAGACACCTCAACATCCGCACTCGCTACTATCGAATTCGATATCAACACCGAATCCCTCGCACTGAACAAAGCCTCTTCCTTACCCTTCACCTTACATCCCATCCGAAAGTTCCCCGTAGACGACACCAAACGACACGTCCCCGAACCCGTATCGTTCGTGATCCCCAAAAAACCATGATCCGCTACCTCTCGCAAACTCACACACGACACCCCACCCTCAAAATTAACCGCCGGAATCAGCCTCAATACCACATCCCTAGGTACCACACCCTCACAATCAAACACCATACGCACCGTCTGAGATTGCCATCCATCAACCCCCAATTCCCATGTCCCCAACCCCACCAACTCCACCGTCAACACACCCACCGGCATTTCCCCAGGCGACAGACTCCCAACCGGCTTCCTCGATACACACATCTGCATCTCGAAACGATTCCCCATATCCTCCGCACCCAACAGAGAACGACGATATTGCAGCACCGCCGTTTGCCCTACCGAATGCACAACAACACCGTCCTCTTCATTCCACACCCAGCCCGACCCCAATACCCAGTCATCCACCGCATTCGCCCAAAATTCGACATTCGCCATACGCTCCCTCCCTCGAGCTGCCTGATTACCACCCACACTACCCACACTCTGCACCGCCGGACCCCTATAATTCACATTACACTTCACCACCTCCCCAGGACACCACCCCTGTCCCAACTCCAATCGCTTCATCCCCACACCCACAATCCGACGCCACATCGTATTCCCTACACTCAATCGCCGAACCTCACTACCACCCTCCATCGCAGCCACGTCCGGACCCCACAACTGCACCTCCCCACCCACTCGAAAATCATGAAACGTCCCAGCCCCATACGGCAATGTCATCACACCACTACGATCCCCGTTCCCATCCACAACACCATCATTCGACAACGTCACAAAATCCACATCCCGCATCACACACATCACACCCTCTTCCTCTCGCATCATCGGTACCATCTCAATGTCATACAACACCGACTTCCGACCACGAAACGCCTCATGCGACTGCAACATGTCGAAAAATAACTCGATCGCCCCGTCCGGCGCTAATACCTCAACCTCCGGCACCACACCAGGCAACTTCACCCTGTAAAAATAATCCACCACCCAGCGACCAGTCCCAACCTCCTGCTCCCATCCCTTCTTCGTAAATACCTTCCACATCTCCCCACTCGAAACCCCAGACCTCACACCCACAAAACTATCCCCACCATAATGCGTAATCCCACCATTCCACGTCGATAACTCCAACAACACCGCCGACCCATGCGTCTCCCTCACCTGCATCCGAAATACACAGTGCTGCAACTCCCTCGGCAACCCCGTCGCCGCTAAAAATTGAAAACGCTCATGAAAATAACTCCGACCCATATGAACATAATCACGCCGCACTACATTCATCGCTCTACACCCCTTTCAACAACTTCCTTCACCCGACATCCCATCTCCGCACCAATTCCCTTCTCCATACTCCGACGATAAACCTCACGTTTCACACCAACACCCTCCGCTTCCTCAATCGATCCTATCAATACCTCCGTCAAACGACGCTCACGCATAACCTCTAACTGCTTCAATATCGCCAATACCGTCGAAACAATCGTCACCAACCCCGCCACTATCACACTCACTATCTCCAACAACGCCCCACCCTCTTCCATATTACCTCACCCCCCCCCCTAAAACAAATTCGGCGCCTACACAGCTCACACAACCCGCTGCACAGACGCCTCTTTATCTCTTCCCGTGGCTCAGGCTCGCCCCGTCTTATCACTCACAATACTATCAACATCCGCCACACCATTGTCAACTACTTTCTTCAACCCACTTCATCAAAATCCCCAACTTCTACTTCATCTTCATCACCACCAATCACACCACACTTCATCACATCCGATACACGCTCTATCAAAGCCATCGTCCCTTCACTCACCACACCCTCCCCCTCATCTCTCACATCACCACCAACCACAACACCACCAGCCTTCTTCCCCCTCATACCACCCAGCCCACACATCCCACCCAATCCGATCACTATATCCTTCACCAATCGCCCATCCGTCTCTCGATCCTCTAATATCTCACGCATCCTCTCCAACCCCAACTCGAATACCTCCTCAACCCTTCCCATCAAATTCACCCCGTCATTCTTAATCTCACTATCAAAACGAGCACGCAATCGCTTGAATCGCCTTGACCTCGCTATCTGCCCTACACGCCACCTACTACACCCCACATTCCGAGACACATCACTCTGAGCCATACCACTCAATAACATCTTCATCACTTCCTCAACCACACCATCATGCTCACCCTTCACCATCGTCATCTCTCCTTTCACACTTACCCCACCACACTCATCAACACCCTATCACACCACGCATAACCCCTCAACACCTATTACACACCACCCAAAATTTCCCACCCCTCACCCCACCCCACAACACCCCAGACCAACAGAACTGAGACTAATGTAAAATGGCAAGCCCGTCGCCCCCCCCTGCGAGGCGTCTGGCGGGGGTGCTGCCTCGCGTACGCGCCCGTGCGTACGCGCCCGTGCGTGTGCGCCTGCGTGTGCGCCTGCGTGTGTGCGTGCGAGCGAGCGTGCGCGGTCAATTCGGGAATTGCGCTGGCTGGTTCGGCTGGGTTCGGCGGGGCGCAGGCATCGAGGACGTGCGGGACGACTGGGACTGGGGGGCGTGGCGCTGGACGCCTGGGGATTCCGGCGGGGGGGGCGCTGGAAAATCGCTCGGAAACCACCCTAGAATCAACGATCGTGGGCGGGGTAGGGTAGAACTACCCTGGGATTCCGGCGGTTCGGGGCGGGGGATTCGGGCGGGCGCTGGGCGGCTGGTTGCGGGGCACAGGCATCGAACCGACGGCGGCGGGTGCGCTGGGGGACGTTCCGGACGGTTGGTCGGTTGGTCGGTGGTCGCCAGGACCGGTTGGTACGGTTCGTTCGGTTCGATTGGGGGGGTAAAACCGGTTGGTACGGTTCGTTCGGTTCGATTGCGGACGCCAGAACCGGACTGACGCTGGCGGAATAGGGGGCAGAACCGGCGCCTGGGAACGAACCGGACGTTCCGGGGCGGGACGATCCGGCGAAAACAGGCGGAAACAGGCGGGACGTTGGGCAATAATTGCTCAAAGTGTGCAAAACCTTGCACAAAATGGGACAGGGATGTCCCAAAATGGGACAGGATACAGGGTGGGGTATGCAAAATTTGCAGGGGAACTGTTCAAAATTGAACAGACAGAGGGAAAGGGGGGTATGCAAAATTTGCAGGTGTGAGATTTCCTTCGCAGGGGAATAGGGGATAGGGGATAGGGGCGCAAAGGTGCTGGATTTGCTGTTCCGTGGGGTTGTCGGGGTATTTGGGGGTAATTATTAGCGTGACGTTAGGACGCATTACGGAATGGGTTCGTAGTCATTACAGAATGACGTGCGTGTCTGATGTGACCCATAGGCGTGACCCATAGAAATGATAATCTATTTGTATCAGACACGGGGAATTAAGCCGAGAATTCGGGGAAAAAGTGCTGAATCTATTTGTCATATTACTTTAGTATGAGACACGCTTTTTTTAGGCTAGAACTCGGGGATTTCTGAGGGGGCGTGTCTGATGTGACTGATAAAGTCTGAGTGGCGTTCCTGTGACGCGCGCACGCGCGGGCGCGCATGCGATCGGTGAGTACACGAACTTTATGGGTCACATAGGTCACGGGGTGTGAGATTGTGTCGAGAACTGGGGATGGAATGGCGTGTCTGATAGATTTTTTTGAGACTTAGAATCATGGGTCACATAGGTCACATAGGTCACGGGTGAGGTGGTGGTGGTTGTTGGGGAATGGGATTTATGGGTGACGGTGTTAGTGAGGGTTGAGGTGGAATTGAGTGCCTGCGTGTTGTCGGGTGGGATCGGTGGTGGGATCGGTGGTGTTGGATTTTGCGGCGGGGTGGTGTGGTGGGGTGTGGTGAGTGTGAGGTGATGGGGTGATTTTGGGGTGATTTTGAGGTGTTCTGCGGGGGTTGTGGATTTAGTGGATTTGAGGTGTTTTGCCGTGAAAAGTGGTGATTTGCGAAAAATGCGTAAAAAAATATTTCGTGTTAAATCAGGGTGTTAGGTTAGATTTACTGGATACAATGAAAAAAAAAGCTTGACATGATAAATTATAATGCTATAGTGCTATTATAAATTGATAGGGAGGAGGCGACATGAGGATTTCTAAAGCGGATAATTTTATGATGGCGCAGAAACTGTGCGCCAGAATTACGAAGCAGGTGCCTGGCGCACGCATTGCGCTGGCATCGCGCGAATATGAAATTTATAACGTCAATTTGGCGGAGACCAACTCCGCCTACTTCGACGTACACCTGAATGTCGACACGCTGGGCGATGACGCATGCGAGTGGGTTGACGTGCCTGCGCCGCTGAAAATTCGAGTAGCGAATCATGGGGCGCTGTATCCATGCGACTACTCGATGGATCCGGGCGGGATGACCGCCGCGCAGATAGTTGCGGCGGTGGCGGCGTGGGCGGACGTGCATTTGGAGGTGGCGCGTCGGGAGTATGCGGCGGGGCGCCAGTATTGATGAGTTTAAGCGCCCTTCGGGGTGTTGAACAATATGAGGAGAGGTTATGATGAACTATAATAACTGGGATACCGCAAACGAGGAAATGCTTCGCCTGCGGGACCTTGTTGATCAATTATTTGATCAGCGAGCAGACGCAGAGGTGCTGGCATATGCCAGAGAGCGGCTGGCAGAAGCAGAAGCAGCGGAACGGGAAGCCTGGATTAGTGAACAAACACGGGCAGCCTTCTG
>DATIKF010000181.1:0-2471 GCA_035477855.1 Dissulfurispiraceae bacterium | reverse complement strand
GGAGTATGCTCAATAAACTGCGGTTGTTTACGATTCCGAAAATATAACTCCAGATCCTGCAGAATACCGGGCTGGTTTCCCTTGACCGTGAAATGGTAGTGAGCCTTCCGATCCGTAACCAGATACTCGGCCAGTGCGCGCTGCGTTAACAATGCGTCGGCACTTATATCCTTACCATCGATATCAATGACCTCCAGCAGAGGGATGGCCGTCCTGATCTCATTTGTGCGTTTGACTTCTTCGCTGTTTTCTATTGGAAGGGCGCCGACTTTTTTTGGGTGTAGCAGATCCTGGTCTGATGACCGATGACGCTCATCACATGAGTCCGATGGCCTTGATCATCAATGGCGTTGCACATCGTCTTGCCGTCTATGGCGAGACTCTCATCTTCTCCAGCGTAAACTTCATTCCAGCGCTGCAACGCTCGGTCCAGATCCTTCGGGTCGACGCGGATAAGAACATCCCGAATGATGGATTCGCTGGGGACAACGTATCGGCCTTTTTCGCGACGGCAGTCGAAACGCTCCCGGGCTTTCTGGCTAAGACTGTCGGCCCAGTCAGAGATCGCTTTGTATCCGCGCATCCCGCACAGAACAGCCCCGGCCGCTATAGCCAGAACAGTCTTTAACCGATGCCGCCGTCCCTGGGATCGACGCGGATCGGGAATGCTTTTGAAGAAGGTCGGAAGAGATTGCATCTGATCTGCATTGAGCATGATTATGGGATCTCCTGGACAATAGGGAGGGGGAAGAACCGTGCAGGAGAGCAATTCACGGGCGTCGTGTTGCAAGGATTTAAGGAAGACCATTTTGGGTGATTGAGGAGTTGCCGTGTATCCCAGCCGGGTTCGGCGGAATCCTTTTGTGTTCCCCACATACACCCAGTTGTCTGCCTTATAGACCGTGCCACGGAAACGCTGAGGATCCACAAAGGTTTCCAGCAATACAACGGGATGCCCGAAAGTCTGTTCCCAATCCCTGCGCAGACGCTTACGACAAAGCGACAGAATGCGTGTGCCCAGGTTTGAAACATGCCAGTCAGGCATAATTAAAAATCGGCTGTTATTGACCACCAGCTTTAGCCGGCCATATTGAATGCGAAAATCCCAACCAATCCAGTGATCACGAGCCGAGCATTTCAACGCGGATGCGGAAAAACTCAGGAGCCCTACCCATTCATTGCGCCAAACAGCGACATACCAGAGCGTTTCCCCGATCTTTGGCAACGAACCCAAATAGTGATGCTGCCGCATCAGATCCTGGTATTGTCTTTCTTCAGAGGCAAGTACAGGTCGGACTACTATCTCCCGCAGGTTCAACGCGGATCTCCCCCATTTGAAAAGACTAAGGTTTTCTCCTGGTTCATTTGGGAGAATACTTCAGCGGAAAAGGATTGTCCAGAGTCTTATATGATTTATTTCAATCTGTTCGATTTGTTGGCATGAACGAAATCACCCTGCGAGACAGCGGCCTATAGGGCGGGAAGAGTCAGCCTATCCGGTATTCCTTCAGGAAGATGCCGGAAATAATGCGTTGTTGCCAGGCACGCTAAATGCCGGGCGGCATCGGCAAACTCAGGTTCAGCGGTTCATCTCAGGCCCTTTTCGGGAATGCCAATCTTGAGAGCCGGGCAACCAGGTCGCCGAGGTAGCGCCTGAGTTCCTGAACGGAAATCCCGCCAGGAGGATTCAGATCGTCCCCAAGAGTGATCTGGCTCAACACCCACCCCAACTGCCCCGGTGTCAATCCGCCATCCTTGGATGCTGCAGCGGGCAGTGCCGACTCTACCGAATACCCTGACAACTCCAGAGCGCGAACGTCCACCAGGTCCCGGATTTCGGCTCGCCCGAGCAACGCACAGAGCTTATTGGCGAGGATCTCCTCGGGCGGGTCAATCCTGATGATCCCTAATACCGGTTTTTCCGGAACGACTTGAACGACGCGCTCCCGGATGAGGTCGATCACGATTGCTTCGGATTCACGAGTGAGAACGAATCGCCGGAAATCCGGCGATGTTTGTGTGGATTCGAGCCTGGCACCCATCTCTCTTGCCGTTTCGGCAACGGCAGCGGAACCCTCCTCCATGACATCCGCGAGCGTGAACAGATCAAGGTCGTGCGTCTCTCGATGCCCCAGGTGAAAACCGGCCAGCGCTGCGCCCCCCGAAAGAAAAAAACGATTCTCTTTCGAGAAAAAAGCCTGCAAAAACCCCTGTTGAAGACCTCCAAGCCTGCTATGCAAAGAATCCCTCGATCTGCCAGCGTTCAAAAAGAAATTCCCAGAAGCTCCTGCGGCGCCCGAGGTACACGCGAAGTTCCGGCCACAATTGCCGGACTTCTTCCGGGCTTGTAAATGACCAGACATCCGTATCCCGTGCCTCGCGCAGAATTTTTCCGAGCAGGCGGACGCGTTCCGGACGTGAGGCGCTGCGAAGCCGCTCTTTGAGCCGCGCGACATTCATCGGCTCATCCC
>DATIKF010000180.1:0-20096 GCA_035477855.1 Dissulfurispiraceae bacterium | reverse complement strand
CCGAAAGGAGATGCTGATAGTGGAAACCATCTGTAAGATTCGATATACGTGCCAGAGGGACGGCAAGCCGATCCGTCAGATAGTCTGCGAGTTTCACCTGTCCCGCAACACCGTCAAGAAGGTTCTTCGCGGTGATGTCACCGAGTTTGCCTGCGAGCGTATGGCGCGCAGCCCCTTCCTGAAACTCAGGCCTTATGAGGACGCACTATTGGAACGTCTTAAGGCCGATGTCACAGCGTCTGTTCGTGAGCGCCGGACGGCCATTCATCCCCAGGCTTCAAAGCCTTGGGTTTTCTGGCCGTTCTTGATAAAGGCTTCCGCCCTGCATGCACATTGACACTCACGGGCATGCAAGCGGGAGTAACGGAAAGAGGAAAAAAGCTAATGACAATTCCGGGAGTTTGCTCAACCTGCCCTTGCGCCGCAGGCGAATCCGGCGAGCCGAAGACCGAGCAGTTTACTGCCGCATGAAAAAATACGGGATAGTTCCACAGTTTATTTGTATCTCTCCGGCGTGCTCAGTATAATAATTTGATCATGAAACTACTGAAAAGCATTCCTGAAGTCCGGACATTCCTCGAACTTTTGAACCGGCGCGCAGCAGGCGTCAGTCCCGAGATTGAGGCGACGGTGAAGTCCGTCCTTGCCGACGTGCGCAAGCGAGGCGATAAGGCTGTTCGTGCCTATACAAAAAAGCTTGATAAGCATACGCTGCCGGCCGAACTTTCGGCTACCGACATCAGAAAGGCTGCGGCAAAGGCAGACAAGAAGGTTGTGAAGGCGCTGGAGCTTTCCGCCCGGCGCATCTGGGATTTTCATGAGCTGCAGAAGGAAGAGTCCTGGGCGGTCACCATCGACGGTGCGCTGCTCGGTCAGATTGTCCGTCCGCTTGCCCGCGCGGGCGTCTATGTGCCCGGCGGCAAGGCGTCCTACCCGTCGACAGTGTTGATGAATGTTATCCCGGCGCAGGTTGCGGGAGTGCGTGAAATCGCGCTCTGTGTGCCAACGCCGAACGGCGGGATGAATCCGTATGTCATGGCGGCCATCCGCATGCTCGGCATTGCCGAGGCATATCGCATCGGCGGCGCGCAGGCGGTCGGTGCAATGGCCTATGGTACTGACACGGTCCGCCGGGTTGATAAAATTGTCGGGCCGGGCAATATATATGTGGCTCTCGCCAAGAAAATGGTATTCGGCGAAGTCGATATCGACATGATTGCCGGGCCGAGCGAAATCCTTATCATTGCCGATAAAACTGCAAATCCTGCATTTGTCGCTGCCGACATGCTGAGCCAGGCAGAGCATGACGAACTTGCCTCAAGCATTCTTGTAACCGACTCGCCTGAAATTGCCGAGGCGGTGGCACGCGAGCTGGAAGCGCAGCTCAAAAAGTTGAAGCGCAGGGTGATTGCCGAGAAGTCCCTGAAAGCCTTCGGCGCCATTATCCTTGCGGAAACTATGGCTGCAGCGGCGGCTGTTTCAAATGCCATAGCTCCGGAGCATCTTGAAGTCATGACCGAAAAGCCGCAGGAGCTGCTCGATGTGCTGACGAATGCAGGGGCGATTTTTCTCGGGCAATGGACGCCTGAGCCGCTCGGCGACTATTCAGCCGGTCCGAATCATACGCTGCCTACCGGCGGAACTGCCCGATTCTCGTCACCTCTTGGCGTGTATGACTTCATGAAGCGTTCCAGTGTCCTGCAGTTTGATGCAAAGAGCTTCGGCCTGCTTGCCGGTACCGTCGAAAGCATTGCCGACAGCGAAGGGTTGGAAGCTCACGCCAATACGATTCGCATCAGAAAAGCCGCTCTTTCTGCCGCCGGCAGAGCGAAAAAAGCGAACGTGAAAAGGTCAGGAACGAATCCGACGCAGGCGGAGTAAAGATAAGGACTTGTTGCCTCCGTATTTTTACTCGTCGGTTTTTATTTTTAAAGCTATAGGGAGGTTGCAATGACAAAGGAAATGAAGGGCGCTGAGATCATGATCAAGAGTCTGGAGGACCTCGGCGTCGCGCGGGTCTTCGGATATACGGGCGCGACCATCCTGCCGGTGTATCATGCGCTCGGACAGAGTTCGATCTCGGTCAACATAAATGCAAATGAACAGTCAGCGGCATTCAGCGCTGCCGGATATTCCCGGGCGAGCGACAAGGTCGGGGTTGCCGTAGTAACGTCGGGACCGGCAATCACCAATACGCTGACCGCTGTTGCCGACTCCAATGCCGATTCTGTTCCAATCCTCGTCTTTGCCGGACAGGTTCAGCAGAGCCGGATGGATACGGACGAGTTCCAGCATATCAACGTGAAAGAGGTCTTTGCGGCGGCGGCAAAGAAGGTCATTCTCGTCAACGACAGCTCCGACATTGAAGAGACGGTGAAGGATGCGTATTTTTATGCGAAATCGGGCAAGCCCGGACCGGTCGTTATCGACTTCCCGCTTGATGTGCAGCGGAAAACCGGCATGTACAAAGGGGTGGACATTGAACGTTTCCGCCTGAAGTACGAACAGGAAGCGCATCTGGGCGCCAACCAGTGCAAGCAGTTCTTCAGTCTGCTCCAAAAGGCGAAGCGCCCCCTCCTGTATATAGGAGGCGGGATGAACAATCAGGCGGCAAGCGCGAAGATCCGTGAATTCAACCGCATGTTCAACATCCCGTCCATCAACAGCCTCATGGGCAAGGGCGTTCTCGATGAAAACAAGGAGACCGCGCTCGGCATGCTCGGCATGTTCGGCACCCCTTATGCGAACACCGCAATCCAGGAGACTGATCTGTTCGTTGCCTTCGGCGTCCGCTGGAACGATCGCGTTGTGCAGAAAGTCGGCGAGTCGGGACTGAAAGCTGACATAGCTTATATCGACATCAATCCGCAAAAAGTGCAGGAAGTTCGGGTGACCCGTATGCCGAAGTTCTCATTTGTCGGAGATGCGGCGACCGTTCTTGAAGACCTGCTGGAGTATGCCCGTCACCATCCAGTCAATCTGCATATCGAAGAGTGGCAGAAGCGTGCCGCGTTGCTGAAGCGCACCTTCTGTTTAAATTTCAACCGTGAGTCGGTCAAGATTCAGGCAGCAGAAGTGATGGAACTGCTCTCCCGCAATATGACCGACAACACCAGGGTGACAACGGGTGTCGGCAACCACCAGATGCTCGCGGCACAGTGGCTCCTCCCGAAACGTCCGAAGTCGTTCATTACCTCCGGCGCATTCGGCACCATGGGCTTCTCGATGCCGGCATCCATTGGCGTACACTTTGCGAATCCTGACGCGCGGGTGATCGCAATAGACGGCGACGGCAGCCTGAAAATGAACATGGGTGAAATTCACACCATCGGATCGCTCGGCATCCCAATCAAAGTTATTCTGCTGAACAACCATGCCGACGGCATGGTGCGAAACATTCAGCGGGTATTTTACGATGGCCAGTGCACCGGATCCGAGCGTGGGTTTGATGCAAACTTCGCGAAGGTTGCGAAGGAGTGCGGCTTCAAATGGACACGCAAGGTGCGGAAGCGCGAAGATCTTGAACCGGCAATGATGGAATTTCTCGCCGCCGACGGCCCGTGTTTTCTCGAAGTGGTGACCGACCGCGATGAAGGGGTGTATCCGGTCATCCCGCAGGGCAAGGGATATGCGGAAATGGTGCTGGGGCCTTATATTAAACAGATTAAATAGAACAGCATTTCGTACAGAGGGAAGCGCAGGCAAAAATGCGCTCCCCTCTGTCCGCCTCATCCCTCAGTTTATGAATTAACCCAAAATTGTCATGAGCGTTTGTAGTGTTTCTCAGTTGTGTTTTGGAACGCCTGATCGTCATTCTTTCGTGATAATCCTGAAATCGTCACGCTCCGCCGCAACATGTTTCAGCACGGCAATGATTTTTGCATAGTCGCCCTTCATTGCTTTTTTCGAGAGCAGTGCGTGCTCCCAGACGATTTCAAAAGGGCCTTCAATGTCGGTCGTCAGCACGTCAGCCAATGCGTCAAGGTTGCGGCCAAAGTATTCAGGCAGCGGGAATATCCTTGCAAGCTCGTCATAAAATGCCTTCACCGACTGAATGGCCCGGCCATCGAGCATATATCTTTTTACTTGCATGGCGGCACCTCCGTAAAGGTCGCGTAGTGATCGACCGTCACCATTCTCTTTCCATCCTTTGAAAATACAATCCGTTTGGCGCCGCGCTTGCCTCCTCTGTAATCGAGATCAGCCTCGCGCCATTTGCCTCGTGGAAGTTTTTTCTCAAAATTGCCGAAGGCATCTCCGCCGATGCTCTTGCCCCTGAGCTCCCGGACAGACCAGAGATCCTTCCCCGGCTTCCATCCGGCATCCCTCGCCTGTTTTTTCGTGATGAATTTCGGAGGAAGATCCCGGTTACCGGTAGCATTGAGCGAATTCAGGATCTCGGCAAGTTCTGTTTCATTCACCGGCACGGGCAGTTGCTTGCTCACCTGCCGCGCAATGCTCTCGCAGGAGGCGGCATGGAGGAGCGCCGGACTGAGGAAGACAACCATCAGGCAGGCGGCGATCGCGGTATAGAGGACGGACAGTCGCTTCATCGCGCCCTCACCTTCTCACTACGACGCACTTCCCGCTCCATCCAGTTAAAAACCTCTGTCGCAAGCGGCCGATGCGCCCGAATGAGACCTTGCTCCATGAACTCCTTGTTGACGGTTGCCTGTGTCGAGAACGCGCGCTCGATGAATGATGTGCGGACACGAACTTCAATCGGCACGGGAATAATCTTCTCATCGATCGACTGCAGCCGGGCCAGCGCATCAGCAGACGGACGGATATCGAGGATGAAGGGATCGTGCTTCAGGGCGTCGGCAAATGCAGGATTGATAGACTGGCTTCTGGCTATGAAATAGCCGTCCCACCGGGTGATCAGAACCCTGGAGCCAAAACGGTCGCGCGCCATTTTTGCATATTCCAGTCCCATGCTGGGCGGCACCGCAATTGCAAATTTCGGGTTTGGCGGGTTCCCTGCAAGCACTTCTTCCCAGCACTGTTCTTTTGTCCGGCAGGAAAGGCCGAGTTCCCCTTTCAGCGCAAGGCGATGTCTCTCCGCAATCTCAGCGGACTTGCATGCTATAATCAGCAGACATGCGACACCGAGCAGAAGCAGCATGCCCGGGCGCTTCAATCGAATCATTGGAGTACTCCTTCCGTTATGCGGAAACGTTCTGGTATTTTTAAAAGTCTATGAGTCGTGCTTATAACGCTGCTTGCTTCCATCAAGCACAAATACAGGTCGTTATGTATAAATGCCGAAAACACACGCCGCGTTGTTCAGCACCCGATGGTTCTTACACCATTCGCATCTGCGATAGTCAATGTCTCAAACCATGTGACCGAATCAGCCTTGGTCCACAATCCAACATGTCCCTTGACCAAGTCGTCCGCAGTATACTCAAGAAGAAGACCGTCGTTCACCCAGCATTTAATAGAAGAGCCGACTATTTCAACCCTGAGTCGATACCAGGCGTTCGTCGAAACAGCGAGAGGCACGCTTTTTAGCTGAACGCGCTTGTTATTGACGAACTGAAACAATATGGCATTATCTTCAAGCGCATTGATTCGAAAAACATAGTAGTTGGCGATATTTCTGAGCCCAAACAAGATGCCCCCGGCTCGATCAATGCTGCCGCTCTCAGGCTTCACTCTTGCCGTAACGGTGCCATTGCCCATCTCGCCGTTTTTCGCAATTGCGATTGGGAAGTAATAATATGCGCCTATTGTATCGAGAAACTCCTGATATGCACTGCCAAAGGTCTTCCCTATCAACCCGTAGACCTTTCCGGACAAAGGCCCCCTCCAATCAAGCCCGTCCTGCACGAGATAATCATGGGATCCTTCCTTTTTGCACTGCCATCGGCCAAGATGAGAATAAAACATGCTTGGCTGATCATTATCGCGAGGACGAAGGAAATCATAGTCACCGTTAAAAAACGCCTCGGTGAGCGTCTGAATATTGTTCTGATTCGACAGCGCCACATCGAGAAGTCGGCTTGTAGCCAGAAGCCTTCCAAGATGATCCAGCTTGTCAAATATTGTATCCCGGTCATATCGATTGAATGAGGCTTCCAGAAGATCGCCTTTGAGCTTTACCAGGAACCCGAGCCGTTCAAGGACTGTGCCGAGAAACTGCACGCGAAGAGACCGGCCAAAGTAGTCACCTGCGCCGCCGGAGAATTGAAGAGAAACATAGTTATGGTTGGAATTGTCGCTGCAGAGTGCGTCAAGCGTTGCAAAATGATAGCCAAATTTCGCACTGAAGTTCATATAATCTGTCGCAAGAAGCGCATAACTGTCGCCTCCGGGGGCGGGGCCGAACTCGGAAGTGGCGGTTGACGCCATAAGCGTCATGAAATTACTCACGTCAAAATTAACCGTTCCCGACCAGCTGATCCCAGGATGGGTAAACCCCTTCCAGATGGCTTTCATGGGATGAGAGGTTATATCATCAGGCGTTACCGAATCACGGGTGGTAAGCCCGTTCCTCAGTCCGCCGCCAAGGTCGATTGCATAGACAACCAGCGGGATGTGCGTGACAAGCTTGACCGAAGCTCCTGTCCCTTCCGCTTGAGAGGACAGGCCGAACATCTCCCGCATGGAGTGCTCATGGCAGAAGCGGATTACATCGTGGAAAGTCCTGCATCCGTCGATCGAAAAAGACGGTGCATCGGCATCCGTCAGGTGCAGTGGAGAAATATACTCGAGCATTGTCTGCAATTTGCGATGAACCGGACTGTTGACGATAAGCTTTTTCGCGGGCCGCATCCGGCTGACAAGTGGTTCAACAATGCCCCGATATACGGCAACCTGTGTTTCTACCGCCATAGTAATGACTTCGGCATCCCTCAGCACTTCGGTGGCGTTCCCGGCATTCACAATCGCAGGGACACCAAACTCGCGAGCTACTGAAGAAAGGTGGCTTGTAATGCTGCCGATATCTGTTATGAGGCCGCTGATGCGGCCCATGACTTCAGCATAGTTGGGCGATGCGTTTTTTGTCACGAGAATAGCACGGTCAGGAACGGAGGCAAGCGTCTTTTCATTTTTTGCTATGAAAACAGTGCCGAAAGCTATGCCATATGATGCGCCTACCCCCGTCGCAAGAACGCTCTCTGCTCCCGACAGATCCTCGTTCGTCAATTCCGGTACCTTGAGCGCAACGTGAAGCGGCCTTGCCTGAAGAAGAAAAACAGTGTCGCTTGCATCAACCGCCCATTCGATATCCTGAGGAGATTCATAGTGCTGTTCAATCTGAACACTGTATTCGGCGAGTTTTCTGACAGTGTCATCCGAAATGGACGCGGCCGACTGTTTCTCCAGGTCAGTTTTTTTGAGCAGGGTCCCGCCGGTTTCAAGTGCAGTAAGAATCTCTGCTTTAGCAGCTACAAGCCGTGCTGTTATTTCTCCTGTCTTCTTGCTGACAACGAATGTGTCAGGAGATGCATTTCCGCTCACAAGCTGTTCGCCGAGCCCCCAGATGGAACTAATCTGCACTGTGCCGGCATCCATTGTCGCGGGGTCAACGGTATACATGACGCCGCTTGCCCGCGCATCGACCATGGCCAGCCCTATGACGCACATCGGGGTATCCTCGTCCTCAAGGCCGAGCATCTGGCGATACGCCAATGCCCGCGGGGAATATTTACTTGCAACAACGTGCTTGTATGCATCGAGCAGACTTTTCCGGGTAATGTTCAGCACTGTTGTATATTGACCTGCAAATGATGCTTCTGTGTCTTCTCCAACCGCGCTGCTTCTGAGAGCTATCCTGACTCCCCGGAGCGTCATTTTTTCGAGCGCTTCATATGCGTGGACGATTGCGTTGGCGATCTCCGGCGGCACCTCTGCATCGAGAACCATCTGCCGGATGGCAGCGCTTGCAGCTTCCAGGGAGGAAAAGTCGCCGGGGGATACCCTTGCGAGCCATTCATGTATCCGTTCCTTAAGGCCGCTGCCTTCAAGAAAACATTCAAATGCCTCGGATGTAATAATGAATCCTTCAGGCACGGGGAGTTTCAAGATATTCTTCATTATGGCAAGATTAGTCGCCTTGGCGCCTGCTCGACTTTGCAGGTCAGAGCCAATGGCTTCCAGCGGCAGTACCATTTCTCCGACTGTTGTTGCTTGACGGGGCTTCAGAGCGTCCGTTATGCTCCCGTCTATAGTCCTGCATTTATCAGCCAGTCTTTGAAAACGGCCGGACGAAATAGCGTTGAGTGATTTAGCAAGGCCGAGCAGATGTTCGAACAGAGCTTCATAGTTCCGTTTTATCATTATTGCGTCGAACGGTTTCCCACCGAAGTAGAGTTGCTCCATTTCGGCCATAATGCTCAAAGCATTGTGATTATGGTTCAGCAATGCCCGGAAGTGCTGATATTTGACGAGATTCTCCCCCTTAATGCCTGCCGAAAAAGAACGGGTGTCTTTTGATGAGAAAATATCGAAAATGCTCACATGGGACCTCCTAATGAAGCAAGATTCTTTATAAGCATTATTTTATACTATGCGAGGATAAACTTCAGCCGTCAAGAGGCATCTGCTTTTTTTGAGAGGCGGGGTCATTATTCTTGCGGCTGTTCAGAGATTTATGCACCTGAGCAAGCCGCCTCGTCTTCGGCAGCGGGCGCCGCTTTGCAGCTTGCATTTCCTGAGGAAAAACGATAGCATAAAAACAATAGATGTGCGCGCGCGGCACACGCTCGTTGTTTTTGAAGACGGAGACATCCGCAGCAGGAGTAAAGGAGGGTTTCTTATGGCGGTTGACCAGACCAGCCCGTCCCAATCAATACAGACGTTACAGCAGTTGATGCAGGCTCAACAGGCACTGCAGCGTAAACAGCAGCAGGCTCAACAAACTTCTCAGACACAAGGGCAGGACCGCGTTACCATTCAGAGCCGCAAGCAGGCAGGAACCGAACAGCCTGCTGAGAGCGGGGCTGCTGCACCGCAGCGGTCTGAAGCAGTAAATCGCCGACAGGCAGTTGCTGCGTATGAAAATGCAAACAGGGTTGCCCGGCAGACCAGCGGACCGGAGCGACAGAAGCAGAAGATGATCAGCGAAATGGTAGGCAGGTAGGCAAAAGACAGTATGCAGGCAAACAGCGAAGGGGAAGGCCTCGACGCCTTCCCCTTCGCTGTTTTATAAATCAGGAGTCATTAAGAGAGACTGCTCCGGAATCGATGCACTATCCGATAGCCGCCGCAGGGCGGGCCGGAACAGTTTTCAGCAAAATCACAGCCGTCCACACGAAAATCGCACGCTCCGCAGAGCAGCATTCCGATCTCCTCATGTTTCAGATGAGCATAGCCGGCCGGAAGTGTGCCCAAGGGTATTACAGCCGGCATTGTTTTGAGTTCTTTTACGGTGAAGTGCCTGGAGAGGAAAGTATAGCCGCCGCACAGCAACTCCTTCTTGCCGGGCTTGTAAAACGAACAGGACTCTTTGCAGATAAGTCTTGTGTAGAGCGCTTTATTCATTGTGTTGCGTCGCGAAGCCAATCCAGATACTTTTCGGAGCCCGCGACAACCGGCAGCGCAATGATTTCCGGAACCGTGTAAGGGTGCAGCTGAATGACGCGTCCCATGAGCGCATCGAAGAGGGATTTTTTTGTCTTGCAGATCATCAGAGCCTCTGAATCATCTTCCGTTTTTCCCTGCCAGCTGTATATTGAGCGGATTCCGCGCACAATGTTTACGCAGCCGGCAAGTTTTTCTTCAACAAGCGAAAGCGCCATTTTCGCTGCCGCTTCTTCGTTCGGAACCGTAATAAACACAACAATATAGTCCATTTCTCCTCCTTTTGCAGGCGCATTCGTGCTGCCTCATCAGAGCACAAAAACAGCAATCCAGACCACGAGTCCCCCGAATATGGTGGCAATAACAGCACGCAGAGCACGGTTGGCTTCCTGCTCGTCAAGCGAAACACCGTTTTGTTGTACGATCTGTTTTTTCAATACAGTCAAGGGCTTATCGTTTATTGATATGGTGACTGCATCGCCGGATACGCCGGTTGCGGTGCCGCTGACTTTTATCCCTTCAACCGTGAGTGCCGTAACCTGCATGTTCAGGTAATCCGGTTCCGGGGAAGCTTGAAAGAGCTGCCCGTAGCCCCAAAGCATCAGAAGCGCGCCGGCGAGAATGAGAATATCTTTCTTGTATCTGCGAGGAATCATGACCGCATCACGTTTTCCGGGAAAGCACGCCATTCGTCATCAGGACCGACCGGGCTCCGTCAGGGTCCAGCAGGATAACGGTCGGCTTGAAGAAGACGAAGTCCTGATGATAGGGAGTTTTGACGACACCGCCAAACGAGCTGTTGTCGCCCAGTGCAACATGAACAGTGCCGAGTATTTTTTCAGCCTCCAGAATGTTGTCGGGCCTTTTTGCCCGATCGTTCGTGCCGATTCCGAGCTCAGCAATATTCCGGTTTTCATCCCGTTCGGCAAGTGTGGCTCTCAGCATATCAGCATACGGGTCGTTGCCGATAACCGAGTGCACCATGCCTTCTGAAACAACGAGCGTAATCGGGCAGCCAAGTTCCCGAGTCGGTCCCCATCTGAGGACAAGCTGTCCTTCTGCAATCCCCTCAACCGGAGCAAAAAAAACTTCGCCTGCCGGAAGGTTGCTGAAAGCCCCGGGCTTTTTCAGCATTCCGGTATCGGGAAGTGCCGTGCGCCCCTTCTTCGAAAGTTTCAGGTGCGAGCCGTCAGGAGTCGTTATCTCAACCATTTCAGCGTTATTCACCATCTTTGCGATTGCACGGGTTCTTCTGTCGAGAGCCTTCCAGTCAACGCTCATCGGCCCGTCGAACATCGAAACATCAAACAGCGGCATGCTTGCGTATCGCGCTCCGCTCACGCTTGTCAGCAGCTCACGAAAACGTGTATGGCTGGTCGAGTAGTTGGCAAGCGCAATTATCGCATCCACTGCGGCTCCGACATGTTTTTCCAATATAGACTTGGCTTTTAGAAGAATGTCACCAGTCGTTTTTTTTAGAAGAATCGGCTCCAGCACCCGTGCCTTTTCAAGTGCATTTATAGCTTTTTTACCGAATGCTGCCTGCCAGACCTCAACTGGCGGTTCCACCCCGTGGCTGTGCATCGCCGGGTACTGAACGTAATGAACCTTTTTTGCAAAGGCGCGGCCGACTTCAGCGGTGAGAAGAGCTACATCCTGCAAATGCAGGCGGCGGCACCGGTCCGATTCCGAAAGAGACTCGCCGGGCTGGATGGTGTCGGTAAAAATGAGGACGGATTCATGCGGTTTGATGTTGAGATTTGTGGTATAGATGGAACGGATAATAGAGGTAAACACGTGAGTTGCCCCCTTTATTTCGCAATGCCGTATGTTCGATTATAGCGCATCAGGCGTCAGAATTCAGCAGATAGGCGGCAGGCGGGGGGCTATCCCCGGACAGATGGCAAAGGCGCACGAAAAAAAAAGAGCCTTATTGCTAAGCCGCGCCCTTTCCGGAATTTTGATGGCGCTTCCGCATCTTCTGAGATTTCCTTACGAAAACGCCAGTTCCATCTGCTCTTTTTCCTCGCCGGGAAAGGCGATCGGATAGTGGTTGTCAAAACAGGCAAAGCAATAATCCTCAGGTTTCGGAAGCAGCTGCTTGATGCTCGGAATCGTCAAGTACGCGAGGCTGTCTGCAGTGACGTATTTGCGGGTTTCTTCGACCTGATGCGAGGAAGCAATCAGCTCCTGGCGCGTCGGCGTGTCGATGCCGTAAAAACAGGGCGAAATCGTCGGCGGCGAACTGATTCGCAGGTGCACCTCTTTGGCCTCGCCGACTTCCCGAAGCATTTTGACGATTTTTTTTGAGGTCGTGCCGCGGACAATCGAATCGTCAACAACGACAACCCGCTTGCCGCGCAGGATGTGCCTGACCGGGTTGAGCTTGATCTTTACGCCGAAGTGGCGTATGCTCTGTTTCGGTTCGATAAAGGTGCGGCCGACATAGTGGTTGCGGATAAGCCCGAAGTCAAACGGCAGCCGGCTCGCCTCGGCATAACCGATAGCCGCAGGCACGCCGGAGTCAGGCACCGGGATCACGATGTCTGCGTCAACCGGAGCAACCTTCGCCAGTTCGTGGCCGAAGGCCTTGCGCAGCCTGTTGACGTTCAACCGGCCGAAAATATAGCTGTCAGGCCTCGAAAAGTAAATGAATTCAAAAACACAGAAGGCTCGCCGTTCCGACTGGAGAATCTTCCGCGACTCGATTCCGTTTTCATTGATGATAATCATTTCACCAGGCTCGATGTCGCGGATGTACTCGGCGCCGATGATGTCGAACGCGCAGGTTTCAGAGGCTACAACGTATGCTCCATCGACCTTGCCGAGAGCAAGCGGCCTCACTCCATAGGGGTCTCGAACGGCAATCAGTTCGGTTTCGGTCATGAAGAGAATGCTGAATGCGCCTGCAACCTTGCGGAGCGCACCGGTTATCCGCTCATGCGGGGTAAGCTCTTTTGAGCGCGCGATATAGTGCAGAATGACTTCGCTGTCGGCGCTTGACTGGAAAATAGCCCCTTTTTGCTCAAGGCGCAGACGGAGAGCATCGGCATCGACAAGATTACCGTTGTGGGCAATGGCGATTGAGCCGAGGGCATAATTTGCGAGCAGGGGCTGGACATTCTTGAGGCCGGTTCCGCCTGCGGTGGAGTAACGGTTATGGCCGATTGCGATGTGGCCGGGCAGCCGTTTCAGCCGTTTTTCGGAGAAGATATCTGCAATGAGTCCAAGGGATTTTTCGAGGTGCACATTTTGTCCGTCTGAGGAGCAGATGCCGGCGCCTTCCTGTCCGCGATGCTGCAGGGCGTAAAGGCCAAGATACGTAAGATTTGCTGATTCAGGGTGGCCGAAGACACCGCAGACGCCGCACTCTTCATGGATATCGAAGTTCGGCATGCCGTGGCGCGCACAATCGTGTGGATTCATGGGATTCTGCATCCTCCGGGGATTCATGCAGGATATGAGAGCTTCATCTCACTGTTTTTCCAGCCAAAGTGCATCATGTATGGAGCGCCATGGTGATGAAGCAACTATGTTTATTGTAGCATAAACGGATGGGTCAGTTTGCACTACATACCAACTTCACGCCCCGCGGCGACCAGCCAAAGGCTATCGCAGACCTCACCGAAGGTATTCAGAGAGGAGACAAGCATCAGGTGCTGCTCGGCGTGACCGGGTCAGGCAAGACCTTTACGGTTGCCAATGTTATACGGAATGTGCAGAAGCCGACGCTCGTCATTGCCCACAACAAGGCGCTTGCCGCCCAGCTCTATGGTGAATTCAGGGAGCTGTTCCCTATGAATGCCGTCGAATTTTTTGTCAGTTACTACGACTACTATCAGCCGGAGGCCTACCTCCCGACAACCGACACCTATATTGAAAAAGACTCGATGATCAACGACGATATCGACCGCCTCCGCCACTCCGCCACCATGTCCATCCTCGAGCGGAAAGACGTTATTGTGGTCGCTTCGGTATCGTGCATTTACGGTATTGGCGCGCCGGAGGATTATCTCGGCATGCACCTCCTCCTCGAAGAAGGCATGCGCATAAAGCGCGACGAAATCCTCCGCAGGCTTGTGGATATGCTCTATGTGCGGTCCGATGCCGATTTCAAGCGCGGAGCGTTCCGAGTGCGCGGCGATACAATAGAAATTTACCCGGCGTTTGCACAGGACAAGGCGGTTCGCATTGAACTCTTCGGCGACGACATCGACGCTATCAGCGAGTTTGATCCCCTGACGGGAACAAAGCGGGGCCGCATGCAGCGCCTTGTGCTCTATCCGAACAGCCACTGGATAACGTCGAAACCCAGGCTGGAGCGCGCATTCAAGACTATCGAAGCCGAACTGGATGATCGCACCCGGTACTTCCGTAACCGCGCCGAACTGGTAAACGCCCAGCGGCTGGAGCAGCGCACCCGGTTTGATATGGAGATGCTCCGCGAATTCGGCTACTGCCACGGTATTGAAAACTATTCACGCCATCTCAGCGGCCGCAGCGAGGGAGATCCTCCGTACACGCTCATCGACTACCTCATCAGCGGTCCGTCGCTGGGCGACTACCTCCTTGTAATAGATGAGTCGCACGCCACGGTGCCGCAGATTGGCGGTATGTACGAAGGCGACCGCTCGCGCAAACAGACACTTATCGATTTCGGCTTCCGCCTTCCGTCAGCGCTGGACAACCGGCCGCTCCGCTTCCCTGAGTTTGAGCAGCGGGTGCATCAGGTCATCTACGTTTCCGCAACGCCGGCGGACTATGAGCGCAATAAGGCGGGAAAGCGCATCATAGAACAGGTCATACGCCCGACCGGGCTTATGGACCCGAAGACGTCGATACGCCCGATCCGCGGCCAGGTCGAGGATCTGCTCGGAGAGATCCGTACCCGCGCGGCCCGGAGTGAGCGGGTCCTCGTTACTACTCTTACAAAAAAAATGGCGGAAGACGTGACCGACTTCTACACAGAACTCGGCATTCGTGCCCGCTATCTGCATTCGGACATCGACACGCTTGAGCGCGTCAAAATACTCCGCGACCTCCGGCTTGGGACGTTTGATGTGCTTATCGGCGTCAACCTGCTTCGCGAAGGGCTCGACCTGCCCGAAGTCTCGCTTGTCGCCATATTCGATGCCGACAAGGAAGGGTTTCTGCGTTCCGAGCGTTCGCTCATCCAGACATCCGGCCGTGCTGCACGCAATGTGAACGGCGAGGTCATCTTTTATGCCGACAGAACTACTGGCTCAATGCAGCGTGCAATGAATGAAACCGAACGCCGCCGCGCCATTCAGGCGGCATATAACAGAGAGATGAGCATCGAGCCGGAGACCGTAAAGAGCCAGATCAAGGATATCCTCAGCTCCATCTACGAGGCTGACTACTACACTGTTCCGATGGCCGCCGAAGAGACCGCGGGCTATGACCTGAGCGAAGATGCAGTCAGGCAGTGGGAAGCGGAGATGAAAGAGTGCGCGAAGCGGCTCGAGTTCGAGAAGGCGGCCGAACTGCGCGACAAGATAAAGGCAGCGCGCGGGCAGATGCTGAAGGCAGGTATTCGAAGTTAGTCTTCACCTTTGCTATAATTTATTTTTATGTTGCATGAACTCTATCTTTGGCTGACGAGTCCGTGTCCGCCGTATGTGCGACGGATGCGATACCTTTACCAGGTTATCGCCATGCGTGGCCGCCATTTTCGCCATCGCGAACACTGGCATCCGCACCTTGAAAAAACGAAGCAGTTCATTCTCTCTTCCGCAGATCGCTGCGCCGACCATTCCAGCGTTGTCGTTCTCGGTTCGGGGCTGCTGCTCGACTTTCCGCTTGCAGAATTGGCAGAGCGATTCGATGAGGTCGTTCTTGCCGATATCGTCCACCTGCCGGAAGTTCAGAAAACCATCAGGCCCTATCGGAACGTCCGGCAGGTACAGTGCGATGTCACCGGCGTTGCGGAGCAGCTCTATCAGAATGTCCGGCAGGGAAAGCGCGAGCTGCCTCAGGGAACGCCGTTTTTTCCGGAAGCCGATGGAACGGGCCTTCTCATTTCACTCAACCTTGTCTCGCAACTTGCTGCGGTGCCGTCTGATTACATTCTCAGGGAGATGCCGGAACTGCAGGGAGAGTGGCTGTGTGTTTGGTGCGACACTGTCCGCGAGGCTCATGTTGAAGCCCTCAGGAATGTGCCGTGCGATGTCTGTCTGGTTGCCGATTATGCATATACATGGCGCGATCGGGACGGAAAGGTTGCCGAAGAAGGCTCAACCGTCGGCAACATGGTTATTCCGAATCCTGAGCGGATCTGGACGTGGCATATCGCCCCTGACAGCCTGGTATTCCCCGAGCCCAAGCAGATATGGACGTGGCATATCGCCCCGCTTGGTGAGATATCGAAAAAATGGTCGAAGGAGCTGACTGTCGGGGCATGGTATCTCAGCAAGTCAACGCAGACCGGAACCGGTCAATAATCCGCCTGCTTGTTTTTTCAGGTAGTGCATCACGGCTTTTGGGGGTACAATAAAATTAATCTATACGAGCAGGAGGAGAACGATGGGCTACACACAAGTTGCGCTGGAAAACAAGATTCTAGAGATGTATCCTGAGATTCAGAAGAATGCGATTTCGGTCGGCATGCGGTTTGACGAATCAAAAAACGCCTACGTCATTTCATTCTCGAAGTCCGGAAAAGAATTGACGACGCATCTCGATAAAAAGGATGCCGATGATTGCATGAACAACATCAAGTGCGTTTCACTCGGTATCCAGGTGGCACAGTTCATAAAGAATTTTGGCGCATAGCGCAGGTTTGTCCCGCAGCTGGAATCGAAACGGAGAGTCGGAGAACAACCACGCAACCATTTCAACCGGGCGAGCATATCCTGCATATGATCGTTGTGAAGTGTGATGTGATAGTCAGCCGTCGCATGCCTCCCGGATGGGCAACATTATTCTGCTCTCACGCAGAAAGCATATGAATGACCGGCGAACAGGCGGAGGGAAAAATCACGGCGCGCTCATCCCTTTACTATACAGCTTCCGTATTTTTTCGATGCGCTTCCGGTTTGCCCCGAAGTCCCAATAACCGAGGCGGGATGCCGAGCGCACATGGACAACACCGGCTGTTTCATCGATCAGAAACTCGACGTCATCAATGAACCCGGTATTGACCCTGAACTCTGTGCGGATATAGTTCTGCATTTCTGTAATAATTTTGGTGCGCGGATATGCGGCAATCACTGCCTTCAGTGTCAGCATGGCTTTTTCAGCGGATTGCTGCATGCGCAAGGGCTCAATCTTGTGGCGCGGCGTCTGCGCAAGGCTCGATACGCAATTCGGGGTCGAAGGGCACCGCTTTAACTTTGGGGGCACCTCGGAGGACGCGGCGGCAGCATTTTCCGGGCCGGCGAGCAGGAAACAAAATACGACAAAGCCGGCGAGCACATGTCTCATGGTCTTCCCGGCATTACCGGATGCGCTTTGACAGGGACTTGAACGCATCGCCGCCAGCTGTTTTCAGCAACTGAAAGAGTACTGTCTCGGTGCTGGTGACGACAGCGCCGGCGTCGCGCATAAACTCCACACCAGTCCTCCAGTTCGCCTTGGTGCGAGAGCAGACGGCGTCTTTCACGAGATGCACCTCAAAGCCTTCCATCATCAGATCAAGCGCCGTCTGGAGGACGCAGACATGAGCCTCCATGCCGGTGAGGAGCAGTTTTCGCCTGCCAAGAACTTTGATCGCTTCGAGAAACGTCGGCTCACCGCAGCAGCTGAACGAAGTCTTTATTATCGGCCGGTATGCCGGCAATGCATCCCTGATCTCCGCTATGGTCGTGCCGAGGCCCTTCGGGTACTGCTCGGTGACCAAAACCGGAAAGACCAGAAGTTTGGCTGCCTCAATGAGGTGCTGACAGTTCCTGACAACGTCATCCTTCGCGCCCACGGCAGGAACCAGCCTTTCCTGAATATCGACAATGACGAGCGCAACATCATTTCTGTCAAGCAGAAATTTATCCATTCATTCCCCCTGCTCGTTCAGTTTTGCAATTATTTGATCGGCGACAACCGGGATGAGAGCCTCAATTTCATCAGTGAGCGCTTCGCTGAACGTCTCAATCTCTTTCGGCACGATTCCCCAGCAGAGCACATCCTTCGGCACGGCTTCTCCCAAAGCGCAGCAGATCGAGAGCGCGTCGCAGAGGGAGGCATCATGCAAAGATCCGGAGTTGCGCGAACACATGTCCGGCGACGGCGTGAATGATACAACGGTTCCCGGCTGCCCTGCTTTTTTGGCCATAGTGTCAATGACAATCGCACGTTCGTAGCCGATTGCCGTCTCCGCAAGAGCGATACCTCCGCGGTATGCTTCCACCACATCAATATCCGCTCTGTCGGCAAGGCGTTCCTTTAGCACCCGCGCAATGCGAAGACCCACGGCGTCGTCGCCTCTCAGCGGGTTGCCGAGGCCGATAATGATCGTTTTTTTCATTTAGTTCATGATAGCACTCAACCGGAGACGCTGCCAAGCCCTGATCCATAAAACGCCCTTCCGCCAGGGCGGCAGGGCAACGCAGGCAACGCACGAATTATGAACCCGGAATGACAAAAAAAGCACCAAAGCATAGAGTTGCATGGCAGCCTGTTTTCTCATGACGATTTTGGGTTTGACATTCCGGTGACTGTCCTGGAAAGATGCCCGGCCTGTCTGCATGCAGTCACGCGCAGGCGGACAGGCCGGGATTGACAGAAATACTACAAAGGCTCATGACAATGCGAGTCTAATACGTCACTTTAATCGCCGCAATTTCCTCTTTTGTGATGTCCGGCAGGCGCTTCAGCGTCCAGCCGCCGACCCACTGTTTAAAGAGCGAAAGGTTCTTCTGTCGCTCCGGCTCATCAGCACCAAGGTATTGGTACATATTACCGGGCTTCCCGCTTCCTGATGCCTTGCCGTCATCAAGCCTGCGCATGAGCGCACCGGTGTCCTGCCATGCGGTATAAAACACGAGATGGCTGTAAGTGTCCATGCGGGGACCCTTCCCCTGCTTCATCCAGAAAGCCTGGTCCTTCTTGAACGCAACGTACTCAGGCGCTGCATCGCTGCCGTGGCAGGCCAGACACTGCTTCTCCATCACCGACTTGATATCTTTCGTATACGTCACCTGCTCTGCCTGCGCTGCTCCGGCAGACAGAAACCCCAATACTATTGCTGCAACAAATACCTTTCTCATGAATTTCCTCCTTTTGTTTTTATTGGACAGAGCCTTTCAAGGCACTTCCTCAACGAACAGACGCCGCAGGCATGGCACTGCATGATCTGAATGCTCTGCTTTTTCGCCTCATTCATCACCTCGCGCTTTGACGCGTGCGACACCTTGTTCGTAAAAACGATCACCGCGTCAGAGCCGCCGATTCTTTCGCCGAGGTTCTTCGTCGGCTTCGTAAATACCTTCAGCTTGACTCCGAAGCGCTTTGCCTCCTGCTCATATACCCGCTCCAGCCTGTCCATTCCGCCGATCAATGCTATGCACATACTCAGCCCCCTTGTGCGCCATGTTCAGGGACAATCCTGTCCCTGAACATGACCCCGATAATTAAAACTTCATCGTGACGCCGAACAGGTACGCTACATCATCTTCCGGCTTTGTCAGCCCGAACTTCACCCCGCCGTCTACGCTGAATCTTTCTGATATTTGATAAATAAACCCTCCCAGCGCAAACGCAGGGTTCGTGCTGCTTGCGGCGTCAGGATTGCGCTCAACACCCACATTGGCAACGGCCTTCAGGTCTTTGACAACCTCCACTTCAGCCGCCGCAGAAGCATGCCAGAGGTCCTTCCGGTCTTCAGCCTTGTTCTCATTTCTACTATATCCGAGGTTCACATGAAACGCCCAAGGAGCAAGCTCCTTTGTTCCGATGAGAAACATCCGGTACGCCGCCCTGCCGTTGCCCAACCCCCTGTCGTCATCTCCGGTCGGTAAGCTGATGCCGGGCTTTGCCGCAAGGCTCCAGCCGTCCTGCTCAAAAAAACGCCACTTCAGGTCAAGACTGATGTCGGACAGCCCGTCCGCCCTGCCGGTACGTTCGCCGTCTTCATGCACGGAAAACCACTGATACGGAATGCCGAGCACAACATCAACCCGATCATGAACGCCGGCCGTAACCGCTGCTCCAATTGTTCCGCCCCGCGTTTTTTCAGTAAAATGACTTCCCGTATCTTCGCTGTACACCCGCGCTTTGTCGAAACTCAGTTCGCCGTTGACTTCGAGCTGTACTTTGCCCGCGCCGACGGTTCCTGCATCGTCCGTGATGAGTGGATGGGCCGCAAAGGCTGTTTGTACCATAAACACCAGCATCAACGCCCTAGGAGCCTGTCGGACTTGAACTATTGATTTTGGCCAAACAGTTCAGGTCCAACTCTCCTGCGATTGTTCTTTTTCCGTATTTGCTCGCTCTTCATCGTTGTTTTCAGCTCATTATTTGCCATGTTGTCGTTGTTGAGACAATATTCCTCCGGCGCATGGCGCCCTATACCTTCAAAACATGCATTCTTTTGATGTTCCATGCAAGGCAAGCCA
>DATIKF010000179.1:0-100164 GCA_035477855.1 Dissulfurispiraceae bacterium | reverse complement strand
GCTATTTTGCCGAAACCGCAGGGCAGGTAAATGAAGAAGTCATCCGCAAATACATCAGGGATCAAAACAGATAGGCTATGGCAGGTTATGTTGAGGCCCTGAAGCCCCGGGCTTTAGCCCGGGGAGTGGTTCACTATAGAGCTAAAGATGATTTTTTGATAGCTGATAATAGTGTGATAAAATAAATAAATATGGATACGTTGTCTTTATGAAGGAGTTATTTTGCCGGATCAACCGCACCATGTCCGTGCTTTCTATCTGCGCAAGCTCGTTTATGAACTGAATATCCTTCGTCGCCACATCAGTTCCTATCCGCAAGGGCACCCCATGGTTGAACAGACGCTTCAGAGAGCTTACGCGACTGTCACCGGTCTGCTCCCGCAAAACGGCAGCCTGACCATCGGGATTGCCCGCGACACGCTTGTTCTGGGTGACGAGGTTCTTGATGCGGCTGAGTCCGCTGTCCGGGACTTTGCACGTTCGTTGTTTTCGTGCGGCATTGTGTCGCTCACATTCAATGCCGGACTGCGCTTGGATGAACTGCGCAGTTTTAATGAAGGCCTCATGTTCAAGTCTGATGAGATGATGACCCCGGAAGCCGTCAGAGGAATAGTTGATGCCTTGGAGCTCGAGCATGTCAGCATCGGCATGATTGATTATGGAGCTATTCAGGTTCGTCACGGACTGCTGGACGCTGTTGACGAACCGGCTGATTTCTGGGAGCGTTTTGCAAAAGGAGTTCTTGCTGGTTCGCTGAGCGGAAGCGGAGGCGATGTAGCAACAGATGATGCCATTTATTCCCATGCGTCGCCTGAAGTTCTGGCTGAAATGCTCTCTGACAGCATCTCCGGAGGGAAAGGGACATCGGTTTCTGCGCTGCTCGGTTTGTTTGGGCACTTTATGCAGAGTGTGGACGAGAACGTTATAGTTCGCGAGTCTCATTCCCTGGCGAAGTTCACTCGCTTCCTGCAAGCTCTGAAACCGAATGTCCGTGAATATTTTCTGGAGAGTGCTGCACAAGCACTGTCCGACCGTCCTGTTGTGGCCGAGGCTTTTTTTGATGCTTTCTCAAACGATTTGCTTGCCGAGATGCTGAATGCCGGGCTGCTGAAAGAAATCTCCGCGCCCCCGGCTATTATGGGGATTCTTCAGCGTCTGGGTGAGACTCGCGCCATTCAATTTTCTGCGGTCTTGACTGAACCGGCGAAAGGAACAGATATTCCTGAAAATGCAACGGTTCTTGCGGATGAACGGCTCAGGGAGAAGCTGCAGGTCATTTTCCGGGAAGAGCACCATGATAAATTTGTCCCCGAGGAGTATAATGCAACCCTGCAATCCCTGCTTGCAAGCCGTGCGATAACCAAATCGGACGAGCAGGAGATTCTGCGGCTGCGATTAACACTTGCCGAGCATGGAGTTGAAGTCAAGATATCCAATATCATTCTTGAACTGCTTGATATGTCCTTTGAACTGCTTTATATATCTGTTGATGTCGGAATTGACAGTGATACCCTCGGTCGGAATCTTCTGGATCTCTGCGGCTACTTCGTCAGGACGGGCGATTTTGCTGCACTTGCCGGCATATACGAGCGCACGCAAAGGCTATCGCACTCAGAAGAGCAGCGTGAAAAGCTCCGGCTCGCCTTTCTGCAGCCCGACTTTCTCGAAGAAATACTGCAGGCTCCGCTCATCTGGGGAAAACAGAAGTTTAAGGAGGTTGGGGTATTCATACGACTTGTAGGAGAGCCGTTTATCGACCCGATGCTGGATCGCCTGGCGGATGAAAACAACCTGTCATTACGCCGTTTTTATGTGGATCGGCTCTCCGAAATGGGTCATTCTGCAATAGTGAAAACAGGCGCCAGATTGAACGATCCCCGCTGGTATTTTGTACGAAATCTTGTTGTTATCCTGCGGAACACCGGAAGTCCGTCCATACTGCCGTTTCTTCGGTCGTTGCAGGAGTATCCCCATCCAAAGGTTCGGCAGGATGTCCAGAAAGCGTTTCTGCAGTTTCACGATCCGACCGCTCTCGTCATGCTTCTGGCCGATTTGGATACCGGAGACGTTGAAGTGAAAATGGGAGCTATTCGTCTTGCTGAGAGACACTGGAATAAGGATATCGTAAGGAAGCTTGTGCTTATTCTTGAGTCGGGCGGTTTATCTTCTGATGAGATTGAAATGAAGCAGGCAGCAATCCGCACGCTTGCCGGGATTGGTGATGATGCTTGTCTGCCATCGTTTGAGCGGATTCTCCGGAGCAGTAATTTTTTCCGGCAGGGGGCTCTCAATCAGCTCAAAGATTCGATTGTGATGTCCCTGGGTGACTTCCGTTCACAGCAGGCAGGCGAACTTCTGCAGAGCGTTTGTAAGTTCGGCAGCAATGAACTTGCCCGGAAAGCCAGAGAAATAGCGGCAAACAGGGAGCGGCGACATGAGACCTGAGACACAGCGCGACGTCATGGCATTCCTGCGCTTCTTTATCATCGCGCTGTCTAATGCCCGCATGTACACGCCCGGCCATCCCCAGGCATCCAGAATGCTCGGGAAAGCGCATGAAGCGCTGCATGGGGCTCTTGAGCAGCATGGGAGTCTGCCGTTCATGCTGCTTGATGACCATGTGGTGCTGGATGAGGCGCGCCTTCCCGATAGTATCTACACAGGGCGTTTTGCGGAAGTTTTTCGGAAACGGGGGTGCAGTCATGTTACTGTTGCAGGCACCGTTACCGAACATGAGCTTCGGACGCTGGTTGAGGCTATGGCTATGCCGTCACAGCATCTTCCGCAGAACCTTCCGTCCATCGCTTTCGGCACCATAGCGCTTTCAGATGGAGGCGGGTGTGGTCTCCCCACTGACGAAGAAATCCTACTCCCCTTGCTGAAAGACCTCCCTCAGGCAGAACTCGGTCAGTTTCAGGAGATTCAGGAGGCGATTCAGGCGGGGAAGCGGATTAATGTTTCCGGCCTCTATAATCTTGTCGGCGGGTTCGTCAACTCTTTCCGTCAGGAGCAAACAGTGTTGAAGGCCCTTGCTCCTCTGCGGTTGCTGGACGAATATACCTATACGCATTCCACAAACGTATGCGTGCTCAATCTTGCACAGGCCATGTCGCTCGGAATTGAGGGGCAGATGTTGCACGACATCGGCGTTGCCGCTCTGCTGCACGACATCGGCAAGCTGTTCATTCCTGAAGATATCCTGACAAAGCCCGGAAAGCTGACGGAGAAAGAGCGGCAGATTATACGGCAGCACCCTGCTAAAGGGGCACGCTACCTGATGGACACCCCGGGGGTTCCGCGTCTTGCAGTTGCCGTCGTGTTTGAGCATCATCTCAAGTACAACCTGTCCGGCTATCCCTCAGTTGCCGCATCGTGGCAGCAGAATATCTGCAGCCACATGACGACAATAGCTGATTTTTTTGACGCCATGAGGACGACGCGATCCTATCGCTCGGCGATGAATAAGGAAAACATCGGCATGGCGCTGATGACCTTTGCCGGAACCGAATTCCATCCGGTCCTCGCGAAGAATTTTGTATTGCTGCTTGATGCCCTCGGTGAGAAGGAGAAGCAGTAGAATCAATCACCGCCGGAATCCGCACATCAGCAGACCTCCGGGAATTGACTGCGAAAGCAGAAAACAGACCGGCGTTATAACTCTTCGTTCAATTTCGGGTGAAATGTTGAAAAGTAATCGTTGACATTTCATAACTGCTATGTCATATTTATGACATGCCTTCTGAGACCGCTAAAAACGGCCAGTTACAGGAACTTGTCGGATCCTCATCCGCGATTCGTCGGGTTTACGACCTGATCGCAAAGGTTGCCCGCTCAGACAGCACCGTTTTAGTGCTCGGCGAGAGCGGAACCGGCAAGGAGCTGGCTGCCAAGACTATTCATTCCAACAGCAATCGTAAGGGAAAGCTTTTTGTTCCGGTAAACTGCGGGGCAATACCGACGGAACTGCTCGAATCTGAACTTTTCGGGCACGAAAAGGGGGCTTTCACTGGCGCTGTTGCCATGCGGATCGGCAGGTTTGAACTTGCCGACGGCGGCACGATTTTTCTTGATGAAATCGGCGAGATGCCTCCCATATTGCAGGTAAAACTTCTTCGTGTTCTGCAGGATCGCGCTTTTGAACGAATCGGCGGTACGAAGACGGTGCAGTCCGATGTGCGAATTATTGCAGCAACAAATAAAAACCTTGAAGTTGCAGTGAAGGAGGGCAGTTTCAGGGAAGATCTTTTTTACCGGCTGAACGTAATTCCCATAACATTACCGCCGCTCAGGGACCGTTGTGAAGATGTGATTGCTCTTGCCGAGTTTTTTATCCGACGGCATGCGGCCCGGTTTGAGCGCTCTCCGCTTGCACTCTCGGCCGAAGTCGTCGAGATTTTCAGGGCGTATGCCTGGCCCGGCAATGTGCGCGAGCTTGAAAATACCCTGGAGCGCCTGCTCGTGCTGAGTGACGGGGATGTGGTATCTCCCTATGACCTGCCTGAGAAAATGTCCGGCAAGAAGCTTCCCGCTGTGCCTGATGGTGTCGGCGCAGACATTAATCCTTTTGTTGAGGGGATTGATCTGAACGCTGCGCTGGAGGAGTATGAAAAACGTCTCATTCAGCATGCTTTGAAACTGTATAACGGGGTCAAGAGTCAGGCCGCGAAATATCTGAATATCAACCGCACTACGTTAATCGAAAAAATGAAACGCCTCGGCATTTAAGTGCTTCTTCCAAGTCAGAAAATTGACTTTATTGCCTTACAAACAGAAAGCACATCGATCGAAAAAACAATTAACTCATTGAAAATTATATTAAAAGTTATTTTTGACGAGGTTTGGCACGTTTCTTTCAATTCATATGAATATGTTGTCTTTCAGTCCTATAGCAAAAGGGATCGCTTCGGTGTGCTGCGGCCTGCTGTTCATTGCCGCATGTCCGGCTTTCGCAACGGATGAACTGTTGCAGAAAGCTGATATAACCCTGCAGTCAAAAAATTTCCTGAAGGCGAAAGAAGAGTTCCGGGAAGCATACATCGCTGCAAAGACCGGTACGCTGGCAGAACGGGCATTGTTCGGCATTGCGAAGTCAGATTTTCTTCTCAAAAATTATAGCGAATCAGTTCTGAATATGCAGAGATATATAGCTATTCCGGGTGCCGCCCATCTTGACGAGGCCCGGGTATTGCTGGGCTATTCGTACCTTTTTCAGCGAAAATATCCTGAGGCGCAGAAGGCGTTTGAAGCAGCCGGAGGTGACTTTACCGGACAGGCGCTGCTCGGTCGAGCCGAACTGGCTCTGCATGCAGGGCAGGTGAAGTCGGCAGAGCAGCTTCTTGCGTCTGTGCCTTCCTCCTCTTTTGACAGCTCGAACAGGGCCATGTTTGTGAAGGCGCTCCTTTTGGCAAAGAAGGGCGCAGGCTCAGAAGCGGTAGCGCTCATCGATAAGGTTCCTGCTCCGGCTTTGCTAGATGAGAATATTCGGGTCGACAAGGCGGAAATATACCTGCTTTCGGGCAGGACAAAAGAGTCAGAAGCTCTTCTGAGAACGATTCTCGCAAGCCCGGCAAGCGGGGTCGAGCAGGTGAGGGCACGCCGGATTCTGTTGCAGGTCTATGAACGTCAGGGCAGGTCTGATGATATGCTGACCATCGCTCAGGAGCTGCTTCCCTATGACACGACCGACGATGTCCGAAGAAAACTGATTGCCCTGTACGATACAAAAAATGATCTCGAAAACTCGCTGAAGCAGACCGCACAGCTCAGGGACAAGGGACTGAGAAGTCTTGAGCTTGAACGACGGTTAAAAAAAGCTTTGAGCGAAGGCGGGCCAAAGACGCTTGACCTGCTGCAGCGGTTTGCTTTTTATCTGAATACCGAGAGCCCGGTTCTGGCCGAAGCTGCAAAATACCTTGCGAAAAACGGCAAAAAAGCTGAGGCAAGAAGTCTGCTCCTGAAGGCTGCACGAAGCGGAACTCCTTCCGAAGCATTGATTGCTTTTGCAGACATACTTATACAGGAAGGCAAGTACGATGAAGCAAAAAAGCTGCTGCAACCCATTCTTGCAACCAAGCAGTATGCGCAGAGCGCTTTGTTGCTCATGGGAGATATTGCTGACAAAAAAGGCGATGTCAGAGGGGCCATAGATGTCTTTGAGAAGACGGCAAAGCGCGGAAAGCAGCCGCGAATCGAATCGCGTCTTGGCGACTTGCACTGGAAGGCCGGAGATAAGACAGCAGCGTTGAAATATTACAGATCTGCGGCTGATCAGGGAGACATCGAAGCCATGGTAAAGGCGGCAGATGCCTTTTATATGAACGGACAGAACAAGCCGGCTGAGAAATATTATAAAAAAGCGCTCAACAGCAAACTTGAAGACGAAAAACAAAAACAGTGGGCGCACTATCAATATGGAAAGCTCGCACAGAATCGTGAGTTCCTCGAAAAAGCAGCCGCCGGCGGGGGAGTGATCGGCGAAGCAGCTCAGATGCATCTCTACAGGTGAGAGGTCATGACTGACAATCCCCAGGACATAACACTTCTCAATCAGGCCATGGAGCGTTTCAATTCCGCTTCTTCCGCCGTCATGGCATATTATCAGACGCTTGAGGAGCGAGTGCGTCTCCTGACTGAAGAGGTTGAGCACAAAAAGCAGCTTCTTAACAGTATTCTGGACAGTATTGATGTCGGTGTTGTCTATTTCGACGGCGACGGTACGGTTCAGCTTGTGAACAGTACTGTAGAGCGTCTGCTCGATACTTCAGCAATGGCACTGATCGGAAAAAACGCTCTTCCTGCCGCGTTTAATGAGCAGCAGGTGGCCTGTGCGGGCGGAAAGGCATTCCCTGCAATTATTTCCCGTTCCGAAGTGAAGAATGAACACGGAGAAACAACAGGCAGCGTCCTGTTTTTTCAGGACATTACCCGTCTGAAGGAACTTGAGGCAGAAAATGAACGGAACCGCCGTCTCACCGCCATGGGCGAATTAGTCACCAAGATTGCTCATGAGATCAGAAATCCGCTCGGCAGTATAGAACTGTTTGCCAGTCTGCTGATTAAGGACCTCGACGGCACCCCGTCAGCGTCGTATGCCGGACGCATATCGAACTCAGTGCGGCATCTGGTCAATACGCTCGACAACATGCTGCGCTTCTCGGGGGGCGTTCGGCCATTTTTTGCCGAGGTGTCTCTGCATGCGGTGCTGAGTGAGCTTGTTGAAGATTTCCGGGGTGTATTTCACGGCAGCAGGATCATACTGGCCCTGCATGCATCAGAGCCCTTTGTGATGCATGCCGACCGTGGTCTTCTCCGACAGGCATTTATCAACCTTCTTCTGAATGCTTTTCAGGCGATGCCGGATGGCGGTAAGATAGAAATACGGCTGGAGCGTGTCGCGGAAGGAGTGCTCATTGTCTTCAGCGACACCGGAACCGGCATGGATGAAGGAACTGCCGCGCGACTGTTTGAGCCGTTCTTCTCGACAAAGGACCGTGGAACCGGACTCGGCATGTCGATTACCGCTGGTATTATTGCAGCGCATGGCGGAAGGATTCAGGTGCGGACTGCGCAGGGAGCAGGCACAGCCTTTAAAATTGGTTTCCCTCTGGAAAAGGACACATAGACGATGACGAAAACAGTCCTGATTGTTGATGACGAAACAGACATGGCAGTCGCACTGGAGGAATCTCTTAAACGTGTCGGGTTTCAGCCGACGGTGTTTCATAATGCGGCAGACGTCCTTCAGAAAGTGAACCCGGCTGATTTTTCCTTGATAATTACGGATATGAAGATGCCCAGGATGACCGGCATCGAATTTCTACAGGAAATCCGGCGCCGCGGCATCTATGTACCGGTTATCGTGATTACGGGATTTGGAACCGTACAGAATGCCGTTGATGCCATGAAACTCGGGGCGACCGATTATGTGATGAAACCGTTTTCTTTTGACGCACTGCAGGCAACCATTGAGCGCATCATGCCTCCCGCTGATGCTGCCATCATCTCTGAGTCGCAGTCAATGAAGACGATCCTGACCCTCGTCCGGGAAGTTGCCAAGAGCGATATAACGGTGCTCCTGACCGGAGAAAGCGGGACCGGCAAGGAAGTGATTGCCCGCGCCATACATCGCCACAGCACCCGCATTAATAAGCCGTTTGTAGCGGTGAATTGCGCAGCCATCTCTGAAGGTTTGCTTGAATCTGAACTCTTCGGTCATGAAAAGGGCGCTTTTACCGGCGCGGTTGACCGGCGGATGGGCAAGTTTGAACTTGCCAACCACGGAACGCTTCTTCTGGATGAAATCAGTGAAATGGCACCTTCGCTTCAGGCCAAGCTTCTTCGCGCCATCCAGGAACGTGAAATCGATCGGATCGGCGGCAAGGCACCTGTCCCGCTTGACGTCAGGATCATTTCCACGACGAACCGTGACCTGCCGGCGGAGGTGAAGCAGGGCAAATTCCGGGAGGATCTCTATTATCGGCTGAATGTATTTCCGATGGCGCTTCCGCCGTTGCGTGACCGGCAGGATGACATTATTCCGCTGGCCCGGTTTTTCCTGCAGCGGCTTGCCCAAAAAATGGGCAGGGCGTTTTGTCTTTCTCCCGGACTTGCCGATTATTTGCTGAAGCAGTCGTGGTGCGGCAATGTCCGTGAGCTGGAAAACTTTATCTATCGGACCGCGGTTGTTTCAGTATCTGATCAGCTTCAGCCTCCGCCTGTTTCAGTTGCACCGGCTGAACAGCGCGCTTCTTCAGAGGAGACCTCAATCCCTCAGCAGGGAGGGACGATAAAGGACATGGAACGCCAAATGATCGTCGGGGTGCTTCGAGAGACCGCCGGAAACCGCACCCGCACAGCGGAGCAGCTGGGGTTGAGCGTCCGAACTATTCGGAACAAGATAAAAGAGTATGCCATTTCTGACGCTGAAATCGCCGGTTAATCAGGCATGCTATTTGCATAATCATATATGTATTTTAAATGTTTATCCGCCGTAAAGGAGAAGATAAATGGCTGATTCCAGTATGAAAACCCTTGAAACAATCCTCGATATTTCTGCCTACCGGCAGAGAATTTTGACATCTAATATCGCGAATGCTGACACCCCTGGGTATCGGGCTCGCGACATCGACTTTCAGGGGGAGCTGGACAGAGCCCTCGCTGCAGGCGGAAAAGCCGGCAGCATTTCCATTTATGAGCCTATGACAACTTTGCCGAACCGTGACGGAAATACCGTCAATATCGATGTCGAAATGGCAAAAATTGCCGAGAACAGCCTTACCTATAATGCGGCAACGCAGCTTATGACGATGAAACTGCGGATGCTGAAGAGCGTTATCCGTGGAGGAATGTAATGAAAGAGATGTTTCTTCCTCTCAAGGTTAGTGCCACCGCTCTTGAGGCCCAGAAGGTCCGCCTCAACGTTATTGCGTCCAATGTTGCGAATGTGAACTCTACCAAGACGGCTGAGGGCGGTCCGTACAAACGGAAAGACGTGGTATTTCGTTCATTCCTGTATGACGAGAGTTCGGTCGGTGTCGATATCCCGCGTATTGTTGAGGACCAGCGTCCTCCGCGCATGGTTTTCGACCCGTCGCATCCCGATGCGGATGCTTCCGGCTACGTCAGTTTTCCGAATGTGAATATCATTGAAGAGATGGTAAATATGCTGGCAGCGTCCAGGGCGTATGAAGCCAACCTGACATTGATCAGCACATACAAGGATATGTTTTTGAAGACGCTCGACATTACAAAGGTATAGTGCCCGGTCGGGCATGAGGAGGACTATATGACCGAAATCATGAAAATAGGAAGGCTGGCCGACCAGTCCATTGCTGAGCCGTTGCAGCAGAAGCAGGCATTGACAGGGCAGTCTTTTGCTGATGCGATCAAGGATGCGCTTCAGGAAGTGCAGGTTGTGCAGAATGACGCTGAAAAGGCGATTCAGGCATTTGCAAACGGAGAGGTCAAGGATATTCACACTGTCGTTGTAGCCATGGAGAAAGCTGACCTGTCTCTCCAGACGCTTATGCAGGTGCGCAACAAGCTGCTGAGTGCCTACGACGAAATCTCAAGGATGCAGGTATAGTAAATGGCGCTGAATGACCTCATCGAACGCTTCCGGCTCTGGCCGCTGAAGCAGAAACTTGCGCTCGGCGGCGTGCTCGCGTTCAGCATTGCGCTCATGGCTTCGATAATGTTCTGGAGTCAGCGCGAGGATCTTCAGGTCCTTTACAGCAATCTGGGGCAGGAAGACGCAGGACAGGTCATCGGCAAGCTGAAAGAGATGAAGGTGCCGTACAGAGTTGAAGGAAATGCCATCTATGTTCCGACCCCGAAAGTATATGAGCTTCGCCTTGAACTTGCGGCGCTCGGCATGCCGCAGGGTGGCGGGGTCGGCTATGAAATATTCGACAAGAACCAGTTAGGTGTCACCGAATTTGTGCAACGACTGAACTATGTCAGGGCACTTCAGGGAGAACTCGCGAGGACGATTCGTCAGCTGAACGAAGTTGAGCAGGCCCGTGTGCATATTGCGATTCCCGAGAAGACTATCTTTACCGATAAGGAAGAAAAACCGACCGCCTCTGTTGTGCTGAAGCTGCGTCCGGGCAGGACACTGAGCCGCGCGCAGGTCGGCGGTGTGGTGCATCTTGTCTCCAGCAGTGTCGAAGGGTTATCCCCGAACCGCATTTCCGTTATCGACAGCCTGGGTGCCCTTTTGTCCAAGCCGACCGAAACGGAGTCGGTTTCGGATGCAAAACAGCTTGAATACCAGAAGTCTGTAGATCAGGAGTATCAGCAGAAGATCCAGAGCATGCTTGAGAGTGTTGTGGGCAAAAACAAGGCAATCGTCAGGGTGTCGACGAAACTTGACTTCACCAAGGTCGAACGGACTGAAGAAAAATTCGATCCCGACACGACCGCCGTCCGCAGTGAGCAGAGAAGTCAGGAAAAATCCGGCGGAACGACAACAGCCGGCATCCCCGGAGTTCTTTCTAATCAGCCGGGGTCGCAGCCGGGCGGCGGTGCTGCCGGAGCCGGCGGGTCGCAAAAGCAGAATGAAAATGTTCAGTATGAAGTGAGCAGGAGCGTCAGCAAGATTGTCCAGCCGCGCGGCGAACTGAAGAGCATCTCTGTCGCCGTGCTGGTTGATGGCACATACAAGAAAGAGGGCGAAAAAAATGTATTTGTCGCCCGCACTGATGCCGACATGAAGAAATATAACGATCTGGTTCGCGCCGTGATAGGATTTAATAAGGACCGGGGAGATCTGGTCATTATCGAGAATGTTCCGTTTGAGGCGACGGTCGAGGAGATTAAGGCGGAAACGGACTGGACAAAGATAGTGTATACCGTACTCCGGTATCTGGTTCCGATTATTGCCGTTCTTCTTCTTGTTTTCTTTGTTTTGAAGCCGCTTGTAGAGATAATGAAACGTCCCGTCCGGGTAGTCTCTCCCGAAATGGCCGGATTTTCTCAGGCCGCCGCTGCTCCCGAAATGCCTGCTGAAGATGTGCTCAAGGATCGGGTCCGCGAAGCGGTAAAGCACGACCCGAAAAAGGCTGCATCGGTCGTCAAGGACTGGATGGCGGAGTAATCCCTCATGATGAAAAGAATGACAGGGGTCGAAAAGGCCGCAACACTCCTTTCTATTGTCGGGGAGGAAGCGGCCACTGAACTGTTCAAGCATCTGGATCCTATCGAGCTTGGCCGCATAATCCCTATGATGTCGCGGGTCAAGGTATCGCCTGAAATGCTCGCGACTGTGCTGGAGGAATTTCAGGATAAGACCGGCACAGCGCTGATGTCTGTGGATGAGGAATACATCAAGAAAATTCTTTCTAAGGCGTTCGGCGACGAGCAGGCCAAAAAACTGTTCGAAAAGATTGAGAGCGGGGCGAATGCATTTGATGTGCTTCGCTGGCTGGACTCCGGAGCAATTGCGACAATGCTCACCCGCGAGCACCCCCAGACGATCGCCATCATCCTTGCGCATCTTGAGCCGACGCAGGCTGCAGAGGTACTCGGCAAGCTTCCGGAGCATCTGAAAATTGATGTTTCGCTGCGGATTGCGAGCCTTGATCAGATATCTCCCTCGGTGCTCGAGGAGCTCGAAGATGTGCTTCAGACGCAGCTCCAGACGTATACCCGCGGCCGGAAGATCGGCGGCATACGCACGGTTGCGGAGATTCTGAATCAGCTTGACCGCTCCTCTGAAGACCTCATTCTCAAGAATATTGAAGAAAAAGACCAGATGCTGGCCGATGAGATTCGCAAGCTCATGTTTACTTTTGATGACCTCGGCACTATCGACGATCGCGGCATCCAGATGATTCTCAAGGAGATCACGACCGATGACCTTGCCCTTGCGCTCAAAGCGACGACTGATGAACTGAAGGACAAGGTGTTCCGCAATATGTCTCAGCGTGCCGTTCAGATTCTCAAAGACGAAATCGAAACAAAGGGTGCAGTCCGCATTTCCGATGTTGAAAAGGCGCAGATGAACATAGTCCGTGTCGCAAAGCGCTTGGAGGAAGAGGGCAAGATTATTATCGGAGGCAAGGGTGGCGAAGAACTCATCGGCTGAGAAGCCGGCATCCAATCTCCGCCCTTATGCGTTGCGGCGCTTTGATGAAACGCCTTTGGAGCGTAATGTCGTCGGCAAGGCGGAGTCGCCGGAAGTGCTTCTGCATCGGCGTGAAAACGAAGCGGCAGAGCGCGGATACAATGACGGATTCAAGAAGGGCGTGGCGGAAGCACAAGCCAGGATTGACCCGGTAGTCGATCGCCTGCTTCAGATCGTTGCCGAACTGGAAAACATTGTGCGCCGAAAAGGTGAGGAGCTTTTGCCGCAACTGGTATCCCTGTCCATTGATGTTGCGGAAAAAGTAATCCACAAAGCGCTTGAAGTCGATAAGGAAATCATCGTTGCTGTTGCTCAGGACGGCCTTTCGCGCATTGCGAATGCGGATGAACAGGTGGTAGTCCGGGTGAATCCTGAAGACTATGCCGTTCTTCAGGGAAAACTGGCCCAGCTGAAGGAAGCATCCGGCCTGAAAAATATTGCAATCGAACCTCACGAGTCAATCAACCCAGGCGGCTGCTATATAGAAGCTCTGTCGGGCTCTGTAGATGCACGTATTGACGAGCAGATAAAAGAGGTCAGTGGTGCAATCCGGACCGCTCTTGATAGCTAAATGCCGAGAATTTGTCCGCGATGTCGACCCTGTGAAGGTATATGGACGGGTCGTCAAAGGGGTTGGGCTTGTGGTCGAAGGCTTCGGCCCGCGGACCAACATTGGTGATGTTTGCCAGATTCAGCAGAGCGGGCTGAACAGTGATGAATATGTTGAAGCTGAGGTGATCGGCTTCAAGGATGATAAAATCCTGCTCATGCCGCTTGGCGAGATTATGGGAATAGGTCCCGGAGCCCGCATTGTTGCCCGTGGGCGGCAGCGTTATGTCAAGACAAGTGATGAACTGCTCGGACGAGTTCTTGACGGGCTTGGCAACCCGATTGACGGCAGAGGCGCTGTTGCCGGACGGCTTTTCCCTATTTACAAAGAGCCTGTCAATCCTATGCTGAGGCGGCGCATCGCGGAACCGCTTGACCTCGGCATCCGTGCAATCAATACCATGCTTACCTGCGGCAAGGGACAGCGTGTCGGCATACTGGCCGGCAGCGGCGTAGGAAAGAGTGTTCTGCTCGGCATGATGGCCCGCCATACCTCGGCTGACGTGAATGTAATTGCACTCATCGGCGAGCGGGGAAGAGAGGTGCGCGAGTTTATCGAGCGCGATCTTGGAGAAGAGGGACTGCGTCGCTCTGTTCTGATTGTTGCAACTTCCGACACGTCTCCCCTGATACGAATCCGGGGTGCATTTGTTGCAGCCGCCATTGCCGAATATTTCCGCTCTGAGGGCAAGGATGTTCTTTTTATGATGGACTCGCTGACCCGTTTTGCCATGGCGCAGCGCGAAGTCGGACTTGCTGCCGGAGAGCCTCCGACCACAAAAGGGTATACGCCCTCTGTTTTCAAGCTTCTGCCGAAACTGGTCGAACGTGCCGGAACCTGGGAGCACAAGGGTGCAATAACCGGTCTCTATACCGTGCTGGTCGAGGGTGATGACATGAATGAGCCGGTTGCAGATGCGGCGCGCTCTGTACTGGACGGGCATATTGTTTTGTCACGGGATCTTGCTAACCACAACCAGTATCCTGCTGTCGACATGCTGCGGAGCATCAGCCGAATCATGAAGGACATTATCACTGAGCCGCACAGGAACCATGTGGAGCGCGCTCTGGAAATTATGGCTACGTATAAGCAGTATGAAGATGTCATTACGATCGGCGCATACAAGGAAGGCACGAATCCCCGTGTTGATTATGCCATCCGCATGATGGAGCGAATACGGACTTTTCTGAAGCAGAGGATAGAAGAGCGGGTAACGCTTGAACAGGGGATTCATCAGCTCGCCTCACTTTTTGAGGGCGCATAATGAGCACCTCTATTCAGAGCCTGCTTGGCCTCAAGCGGTGGAAGGAAGATGAACTCAAGAGCCTGTTTGCGCTTCTCACTAAGGAACTGCATGCGGAAGAGGAAAAACTTAACAATCTCGAATCCCGGCATGCTTTCATGGGTGTGAACATTGAGGGCGGAGGCGATGAACTGGTAGATATTGCGGAGATTCGCCTTGTGCAGGATTATACGGAACATCTGGTTCTGCAGATCCGGCGGCAGCAGTCAGTTATAGCGGATAAGCAGAAGCAGGTTGATGAGGCACGTGCATTTCTGCTGGATGCGGCGAAGGAACGCAAGACGTTCGAGCGGCTTGATGAAAAACAGCGGCAGGCAGCAGCGCAGGAACAGCAGAGAAGGGAGCAGAACGATGCGGATGAACGAGCGGTCATCACCTACGGACGGAAAAAAGAGAAGCGCTGATTCTGAAGCACAGCAGAAGCCCTCTTGTCGCCGGACCAGGCGTCTTGTTCTGTCGGCTGCACTGATCTGCGCAGTGTTGCTTCCGGTATCGCTGACAATACATGCCCAGCAGGAAAGTCAGAAAGCAGCGATACTGCCGTCTCAGCAGGAGCCAGTAAAGTCACTGGAGGAGGAGCGCCTGGCGATTCTGAAATCCGATATTCAGAAGGAACTCGAAGAGTTCCGCAAGCTGAAACAGGATCTGGACGAGACGAAGAAAGCTCTTCAGAAGGAGCGTCAGGAGCAGCTCGTGAAGGTTTCAAAAATGTACGAAGCGATGCCGCCGGAAGATGCCGCTCGCCGAATTGAGAGGCTTGACGATGATTCTGCGCTGAAATTACTTTTGACACTGAAGCCGAAGACCGCCGGCAAGATTCTGGCGCAGGTCGAAACCGGAAAGGCCGCAGTCCTTTCAAAAAAACTTATCCAGAACAAATAGACCAAAAAGTTGTCCAAGAGTGTTTTGCCGAATTCATGAACATACGGCATCATGAGCGTCTGCATTGTTTCTGTCGTTGCCGCGCTTGTCCTGTCAAGGATGCCGTGGAGTCTCTCCGCCGCAAAAGGATTCCCGATGCACTTCCCGCCGGAGGCAGACGGGAATGACGGCTGATTTGAGGTTCTGTACAAAATATTCCGCTGTCGCGACTTTCTCCCGCCCGGCAAATAGTTCCGCTCCGGCAAAAACTGCCATATTTTCCTCTGCGTCCTTCCTGAACAGATGGGTGCTTTTCTCCGCTTCTCATGCTTAACCACTTGAAACGTCAACATAATTAAATCTTATCTCACCCTGCAATCAGTATGGCATGCTGATTGCTTTTAACAGTTATCTTGTGGATGGAGGGATATATGACCACGGCTACAGTTCCGGTTTTTGCACAGAGCGCAGCAGCTCAAGCCGGACCCTCTAACAACGCTGCTTCTGCTTCCAATAACGCACCATCAGGTCAGGGATTTGCCGGGGTACTGCGATCGGTCATTCAGCGTCTTGCAGGGGAGAATCAGCAAGACTTCCCGTCCATGAACAACAACACTCCCGCGCAGGAGTTGCCGGATGCCGGGGAAATCCCTTTTGAACAAGGAGATGCCGTCGCGTTCAGCATGATTCAGCAAATGCTTGTGAATCTTCCTGCAACTGCCCAGATGACGCCGGCACAGATTCAGACGCTGGCACAAGAGGTTCTGAATTCTCTTGCTCAGGCACAGATTGAGAATGGAATGGTTTCTCGCGGGCAGATTGTTGAAAATATCGTGAAATCTCTTCAAGGAATGAAAAAGGAATCCGGAGCGGAGAGCTTTCAGAAAGCGCCTGGCAATATTGTTGCCGAGGCAATTGATGCGCTGAAGTCAGTTCAGGACGAGGGGACATCGGTCGTCAAGGAGGTTTCCACCCTGAAATCACATCCTGATTCTGCACAGGTTACTGCAAAAGCATCCAGAGCCGAATTGTTTGATGCACTTGCGTCTTCAGTGAATGAACGTGAGGCTCCTGACGTCATGTTGTCAACAACCAGGCAATCTTCGGTGTATGCTTTGCAGGGAGGAGTTCATCGGCTGGCAGATGCCTCTTTGAGCAGGGATGTCAATGGTGATGTATCAGTCACCTCGATTCGTGATATTCATGAGCCGATTCGCGCTGCTGCAGAGACAGGAACGAAACAAATGATTCTGCGCCTCGACCCTCCCGGACTGGGCGACGTGCAGATTCGTCTTCGTGTTCAGCAGGGCGTGCTGACCGCAGATCTCAAGGTCGATTCCAGCAGCATCAGGGATCTCTTTACGTCTGTTTTGCCGCAGATTCGTCATCAGCTGGAGAACTCAGGCATCAGGGTCGGCGAGTTGCAGGTCGATCTGCGCGACGATTATCCTGCCGATCAGGGACAAAGACGCGGGCAGGATCAGCGGCAACAGCAGCAGCAAGACCGTCAGACCGGTGGAAACTTTTTTGAGTATTTAGCATAAAGGAGGAATGATACATGTCAACAGCAAGTTCGGCAGCATCCATATTCAGCAATCCGGCATACACCGGAACAGCAACAGGGACGAGCGCCACGAAAGCGAATAAAAACCTCGGTCAGATGGACTTTATGAACCTTCTGATAGCACAACTCAAGAATCAGGACCCTCTCAACCCCGTCAAGGACACGGAATTCATCTCTCAGCTTGCCAACTTCAGCTCACTTGAGCAGATGTCTTCCATGAATAGAAATTTGGAAAAATTTCTCGCAGAACAGGAAAAACAGAATGCCGCTGCCGCTGTTTCGATGATCGGCAGGGAAATTACCGATGTCAGCGGCACCAAGGGACTGGTAACCGGGATCGTAATGAATGACGACGGAGTCAGGCTGATCGTGAACGGGAAAGAAATCGCATATACGGATGTCCGCGAAGTGCGGAACCCGCTAAACTAAAGGGGGATAGAACCATGACGATGCTCACGTCTCTTTTTACCGCGGTCAGCGGACTTGGGGCAAACGGAACAGCACTTTCAGTTATCGGAGACAACATTGCCAATGTAAATACAACGGCATTTAAGGGAAGCCGGGCGAATTTCGGCGATATCCTGAGCCAGTCGCTCGGCGGCGGCGGGAACCTTCAGATCGGACGCGGCTCACGGGTCGGCTCTGTTCAGCAGCTTTTTGCTCAGGGAACGGTTGAGACGACGGGCAACCCGCTTGATATGGCCATTGACGGCGATGGTTTTTTTATGGTCCGGGAGCAGAGCGGAGCGCAGTTTTTTACACGGGCGGGTCAGTTTTCGGTGAATAGAGACGGATATGTGATTAATCCGAACGGCAATTTTTTGCTCGGATTCCTGGCTGACGGGGCTGGAAATATCACTGCAAATATTGAACGAATCAACGTCGCTACGATAAACAGCCCGCCGAATGCAACCGCTCAATTGTCGATTCAGGCGAATCTCGACTCGCGCGAAACCGCTCCGACCGTGCCATGGGCTGTAAGTGCGGCAACAGGACCGGCTGCTGGCTCCTACAATTTCTCGTCGGCAATAACCACGTATGACACACTCGGCAACAGCCACCTGGTGAACGTTTACTACCGGAAGGGCGCCGGTCCCAATAGCTGGGATGTATACGCTACCTATAATAATTCTGCGACCGGGATTAACTACGTTCAGGTGCCGGGCGGCGGTCCGCTTGCGACCCTGACGTTCAATACTGCCGGACAACTGACATCACCGTTGCTGCCGACAACCGGCAACTTTGACTTCAGTGCATGGGGAGCTACAAATCCTCAGGCGGTTGCCTTCAATTTCGGCTACAACGCCAACTTTACTACGCAGTATGGATCCCCGTCCAGTACGATTTTCCAGACACAGGACGGGTATACCTCCGGTTCTCTGCGCGCGCTGAGTGTCAGTCAGAACGGAGTGCTGTCAGGTGTTTTCACGAATGGTCAGGTAAGAGATCTTGCCCAGGTAGTTTTAGCCCGCTTTACAGCGCCAACCGAACTGACCAAGATCGGAAAAAACCTTTTTGCGGAATCAAATGCTTCAGGGCAGCCGCTTATCGGTGAGCCTGGAACCTCGGGACGCGGAACAATTTCTTCCAGCTCTCTGGAAGCTGGCAACGTTGACCTGGCGGAAGAATTTGTCCGGCTCATTGCAGCACAGAGAGGCTTTCAGGCAAACACGAGGGTTATCACCACGACTGATGAACTGCTGAACGAGCTTCTGGCGATTAAACGATAGCTCTGCCTTTATAGACACATTATATATTTATAGTTAACCAATTGACGGTTGGTTCCCTTGAGTCGGAGCTAACCGTCATTTTCTTGACCTGTCCTTCCTGATAAAGATCAATAAATCAAGCAGATATAAACTGGCATGCCCCGTGCTTTCTCCTGTCATGGATTTGTATACATGTTTATGTGCAGCTGAGCAGGATTGTGAGCGTTATTTCCAGGACCTGCGGAAAAGGAGACCACATGGCCAAGGAAAAAAAGGATAAGCCTGAGGAAGAGCCGGAAGCCGAAGAGGGAAAGAAAAAAAGCAGTAAAAAAATGCTGATTATCATCATTGCAGTCGCAATTCTTCTTATCGGCGGCGGTGCTGCCGCATATTTTCTTGTTCTGAGCAAGCCAAAGGATGAGAAGGCCGAGATGAAAGAGATAAAGCAGGAAGAAGGCGTCAATTTTGCGCTCGATCCGTTTGTGGTCAACCTGACTGACCAGGGAGCGATCAAATTCCTGAAAATATCGGTTCAGCTCGAACTTGCGAGTAACGCTGTTCAGGAAAAGGCGAAGGCGAAGATTCCGCAGCTGCGCGACGCAGTCATTTCACTTCTGACGAGCAAGTCGTCAGATTCTCTCATGACCCCCGAAGGGAAATTGCAGGTAAAAGATGAAATCAATGTCCGGGCCAATCAGATACTGGGTCCGAATTCGGTAAAGAATGTTTATCTGACCGATTTTGTAATGCAGTAACACAGCGAAACGTGAATCAGGGACACGCGAGGGAACGATGCAGGATATTCTTTCACAAGACGAAGTCGATGCCTTATTACGCGGTATAACCGAAGGAGATGTTGAGACTGAAGCGTCAACGACTGAAGTGTCGGGCGTCAAGGCATATGACTTTACCGGCCAGGAAAAAATAGTCCGTGGGCGCATGCCTTCGCTTGATATCGCAAATGAACGGCTTGCGCGCAACTTCCGGATTTCGCTTTCGGGTTCGATACGGCGGGTTGTCGACATTACGAATGTGACCGTCAACATTACGAAGTTCTATGATTTCATGCGCTCCGTTCCCTTCCCTTCGAGCATCAATATCTTTCGCATGGATCCTCTGCGCGGATTCGGTCTTCTGGTGTTTGACGCCCAGTTCATCTTCACGCTCATCGAATATTTTTTCGGCGGCACCGGCAAGGGCCATTATAAGCCGGAGGGCAGGGAGTTTACGCCGATTGAGCAGAAAATCATCCATAAAGTTGTACTGATGTTCTTCAAGGACATGGAAGAGTCATGGAAGCCGATATTCCCGCTTGTGCCGACCTATGTCCGCGCTGAGATGAACCCGCAGTTTGTAACGATCGTCACGCCGGTTGATGTGGTCATTAAGGTTGAGTTTGTCCTTGAAATAGAGTCAAAACAGTGCAAGGCATTTCTCTGTATCCCCTACGGGTCGGTTGAGCCGATCAAGGAAAAGTTATACAGTGCATTTTCTGCTGATCGCAATGACCTCGACACAAAATGGGTGGATCGTTTAAAAGATGCGTTGCAAACAACGGCGGTCACCATGACCGGTGAGCTTGGCAAGGCGTCGCTTAGCGTGGATCGGGTGCTCGATCTCAAGGAGTCGGATGTCATCATGCTCGACAGAAGGGCAGATTCCGACATCCTCATTCTTGTTGAGGGAGTGCCGAAGTTTTTGGGTCAGTTCGGTGTTTATAAAGGCTCGTACGCGCTCAAATTTCGTGACCCTCTTGAGCAGCAGGAAATAAAGTAAACGAGAGCCGGCTTTTCGGGCCGGCTGTTTTCGGAGGAGCTTATGACAGAGGAGGCAAAAAACGTGGAGATGCAGGAACTTCAGGAACAGGCGCAGTCAGCGTCTTCAGGACATCGTGATATCAACTTCATACTGGATATTCCGCTTGAGCTGACTGTTGTCATCGGCCGGACCAAGATTCTTGTCCAGGAACTCCTTCAGCTCGGCCAGGGGTCGGTGGTGGCCCTTGAAAAGCTGGCAGGAGAGCCGATGGAAGTCTATGTCAACGATAAACTGATTGGGCGGGGCGAAGTGGTTGTTGTCAATGAAAAATTCGGCATACGTCTGACCGATATTATCAGTCCGGCGGACCGGGTTCGTCAGCTCAAATAGGAGCCTGAGGAAATAATGGATTTCGGATTCGAACTGCTGAAGGCATTGCTGGCACTTCTTTTTGTGCTGGGGGTGCTTGCGCTCGTTCTAAAACTCGTGAAAGGAAGAATTCTTCCGCAGCGGGGCATTATCGAGATGCTTCATTACCAGCCGCTGGGGCCGAAGCGCGGGCTGGCAATCGTCAAGGTCTCACAGGAATATATGCTTGTCGGCCTCGGTGACGAAAGCGTATCTCTGCTCACCAAACTGGATGCCGCCCTTATCGAAAAAGAGCTCAACAGCATGGCCGACGCCCAGTCAGCTCAGCAGGAGTCGCCGACGGAGCGCATTCGAGCGCTGTTCGGCAGGAGAGGCAAATAATGGTGCTTGTGCTTGCAATACTTGCTGCGCTTTTTCTCCTGGCTGATGCTGTTTTTGCTGCCGCGCCCCAGGCTGCTGTTTCTCCTGCAGCCGGCAGCTTTTTCGGCATGAGCGGTCCTCTCGAACTGTTGCTGTTTCTGACGCTGCTGTCGCTTCTGCCCGCAGTACTCGTCATGATGACCTGCTTTACCAGAATTGTTGTGGTGCTTTCATTTCTTCGTCAGGCGCTCGGCACTCCCCAGGTGCCGCCGACCCAGGTGGTGATAGGGCTTGCGCTGTTCATTACGTTTTTTGTCATGTCGCCGGTTGTCGATGCCATTCATGCAAACGCGTATATACCCTATTCAAAAAAAGAGATCGGCGCAGAAGAAGCGCTGAGCCGGGCATCCGAACCGCTGAAAGAATTCATGCTGAAACAGACCCGGGAAAAAGATCTCGCCCTGTTCCTGAAGATGTCGAAAATGGAACGTCCTGCACAGCCGATGGATTTGCCGTTGCGGGTCGTTGTCCCCGCATTTTCGATTGGAGAGCTGAAAAAGGCTTTTGAGATAGGGTTTCTCATTTTTTTGCCGTTTCTGGTGATCGACATGGTTGTAGCGAGCATCCTTCTTTCCCTGGGCATGATGATGCTGCCGCCGGTCATGGTCTCCATGCCCTTCAAGCTCCTGCTGTTTGTGCTTGTTGACGGGTGGGGGCTTCTGGTCGGTTCGCTCGTTGCGGGGTATCGATGACGATAGAGGTATTGAATATGGTTTCACGCCAGACGTTTGAAACGATGCTCCTTGTGGGAGGACCTGCTCTTCTGGTGAGTCTGGTGGTCGGTGTGCTGATCAGCTTTTTTCAGGCGATCACGCAGTTGCAGGAGATGACGATGACGTTCGTGCCGAAGATCATCGCGGTCTTTGTGACGCTGCTGCTTACGCTGCCGTTTATGGTGAAAGTCATGATAGGTTTTACCCGGGGGCTTTATGAGAGCATCCCGCTGTACGTGCGGTAGGGCATGGAACTCTATAATCTCATAACGACATACGGTGAAAAATTCGTCCCGATTTTTATCCGGGTGGCGACGATTCTTGCATTTATCCCCTTTCTTGGGGCCCGCATGACACCGATATTCGTTCGCGTCGGTTTGTCGTTGGCCCTGACGCTCCTGCTGCTCCCGGTGGTGGAAATTCAGTCGGGAAGCCCAGTTGCTGCGGTGTTCGAATCATTTTTTGTCGGGTTGGCGATCGGGTTATGCGCACGGCTCATTCTGGGCGCAGTGGAGATGGCGGCGCAGTGGATAAGCATTGAAATGGGGCTTGGCGTAGCAGCGGTATTTAACCCCCAGTTCGGCGAAGTGCTCGGGCCGCTCAGCCTCTTTTATTCATTTATGGCCATGGGCCTCTTTTTTGTGTGCGATATGCATCACTTTTTTATCGAAGGGATTGCACGAAGCTTCGCCGTGACCTCGATTCAGTACCAAGGCATGTTCGATGCCGTGCTGAAGCTGAACTCCTTCATGTTTCCGCTGGCGTTCAAGATTGCAGCGCCGATATTTCTGATTCAGACGCTGATAAATCTCGGCATGGGATTTCTCTCCAAGGCGATGCCGCAGATTAATATCTTTTTTGTAAGCTTCCCGCTTCTGATTAGCGCGGGATTGGTTAGCATAGCATTGTCCATGAGCCTGACATTCTTTGTGATTTCCAAAGCATTTATGCACGTGCGGGATGCCGTCATGGCATTTACGAGGTAATAGATGGCCGAAGAAAAGTCATTTGAAGAACGTACAGAACAGGCGACGCCCCGCAAGCGCGAAAAGGCGCGTGAAAAGGGCGAGGTTCCCCGCAGCCGGGAAATTACCGGCATTATCCCCATGTGGTCGGTTCTGCTCTATCTGTTTTTCGGCGGCGCGATTCTGCATTCCTTGATGAATTATGTTCGGAACGGGTTGCAACGAAGCGTTGAACTGTCCATTACTGAAAGCTCGATCGTGGAAGTATTCAAAGCGGACAGCATGCAGTTCGGCATGCTTATGCTGCCTTTGTTTGCAGTCATTCTGATTGTAACGGTTTCCGTGCATTTCCTCCAGACAGGGTTTCTTCTCTCGGCAGCTCCTTTGTCACCGCAGTTTTCCAGGGTGAATCCGCTCGCGGGAATCAAGCGGTATTTCAGTCTCAATATGGTCGTTGAAGCTCTGAAGGGGCTGCTCAAAATATCGGTTCTCTGCATAGTGCTCTATATGGTGCTCAAGGAACAGATGTTCATGATGCCCCTCCTGGTGGACATGAACATTCACTCTGTGCAGTCTTTTTCGTTTCATCAGATATACCGGCTTTTTCTGATATCGGCAGTGGTCATCACTATTTTCGCCGTTGCCGACTTTGCATATCAGCGCTGGTATTTCGGCAGAAACCTCAAGATGACTCGCCAGGAAATCAAGGATGAGCACAAAGAAGTGGAGGGTTCACCGCTTGTAAAGGCCAGAATCAGAAGTCTCCAGCGTGAAATGGCGAGAAAAAGGATGATGCAGGAAGTGCCGAAGGCGGATGTGGTCATCACGAATCCGACGCACTTTGCCGTCTGCCTGAAATATGACCTGCAGGGAATGGGTGCTCCGAAAGTGATTGCAAAAGGACAAAATCTTATCGCCGAGAAGATTAAGGAAATAGCCAGGGCGAACGGTGTTCCTCAGTTTGAGGACAAGCCGCTTGCCAGATCTCTGTTCAAGCTGGAGATTGGGGAAGAGATTCCCGAAGTGTTTTACAAGGCGGTTGCTGCGATCCTGGCAAATGTGTATAAGCTGAAAGGGAAAGGGGTTCGTTTGTAGGCCATGATGGAACGTCTGCTGAGACAGAGTGACTTGGTTCTTGCAATCGGTATCGTCTTAATTCTCATCTTTATGATTGTCCCGATGCCGCCGTTTCTGCTTGACCTTGCGTTGTCGTTCAGTATAACGACTTCTATTGTCGTGATACTGGTTGCGGCGTATACAAAGAAACCGCTCGATTTTTCGGTATTCCCGTCGGTGCTGCTGATAACAACGCTTCTTCGTCTGTCGCTGAATATTGCGGCAACGCGCCTTGTCCTGATGCACGGCGATACGGGTACCGATGCGGCCGGCAAGGTCATCAAGGCTTTTGGTGAGTTTGTCATTGGCGGAAACTTTGTCGTTGGTTTTATTGTATTTTTGATTCTCGTAATCATTAATTTTGTTGTTATCACAAAAGGGGCGGGCCGCATTGCCGAAGTGTCCGCACGCTTTACCCTCGATGCGATGCCCGGAAAGCAGATGAGCATCGATGCTGACCTGAATGCCGGTCTCATAGACGATAAAGAGGCTCGCCGCCGGCGCCTGGAGATTAGCCGTGAAGCAGACTTTTACGGCGCCATGGACGGTGCAAGCAAGTTTGTTCGCGGTGACGCGATTGCGGCGATTGTGATTATGGCGGTGAACATCATCGGCGGCTTCTTGATAGGAGTGTTTCAGAGGGGCATGTCAGTGACTGACGCCGTTACCACGTATACGATTCTGACGGTCGGTGAGGGCCTGGTTGCGCAGATTCCGGCTCTGATTATATCTACGGCATCCGGCCTGATTGTGACCCGCGCCGCTTCAGAAGCGAATCTGGGTGAAGACATAATCAAACAGATCGTACTCAATCCGAAAGCACTCGGCACAGCGGCCGGCATTCTTGGACTGCTTGGTCTGATTCCCGGCCTGCCGCACCTTCCGTTCCTGACGCTTGCGGCACTGGCAGGTGCCGCAGCATATTACCTGTCCCGCGCGGAGCAAAAGGAATCACGTGCTGCGGCGACTGCGGGAACGGAGACTGCTGAGAGTGCGAAGCCGATGGAGATGCTCGAATCGCTTTTGCCTATCGACCCGATATCGCTTGAAATCGGGTACGGGCTCATACCGCTCGTGGAAGAAGGCGGACCGCTGCTTGCACGCATCAAGGCAATCCGTAAGCAGATGGTAACGGATATGGGATTCATTGTCCCGCCGGTCCATATCAAGGATAACCTTACGCTGAAGCCGACGGGATACTCTGTGCTTATCAAGGGAGTTGAGGTTGCATCCGGCGAAGTCATGCTCAACAAATATCTTGCCATTACACCGGGAACCGAAGCTGAGCAGATCGATGGTGTCCGTTCCAAAGATCCCGCGTTCGGGCTGGAGGCAATCTGGATTGATGAAAGAGATATGGAACGCGCCCAGGTTGCCGGGTATACGGTGGTTGACGCTCCGTCGGTCATTACAACGCATATGACGGAGATCCTCAAGAATAATGCGGCTGAGTTGCTCGGCAAACAGGATGTTCAGCGCTTGCTTGATAATCTCACCAAGACGCATCCAAAGGTGGTTGATGACCTGGTGCCGTCCGTCGCAACGCTGAGCGTCGTGCAGCGGGTCTTGCAGAACCTGCTCAAGGAACGCGTTTCGATTCGGGATCTCCAGACCATTCTGGAATCGCTTTCCGATTATGCTGCAGTAACGAAGGATCCCGAGGTGCTCACCGAGTATGTGCGGCAGGCACTGGCGCGCAGTATCACCCGTCAGGTTCAGAATTATGACGGCTCCGTGTCGGTGCTGCTGATGGATCCGAAAATCGAGCGCCTGATTGTCGAGTCGATTCAGGCGACCCCGCAGGGAATGACCTATTTATCTCTGGATCCGATGACCGCGGATCGCCTTGCAGAGCGCATAAAGAAAAACTTTGAAGAGGGAATAGCACGGGGCTATCAGCCGGTGCTGCTTTGTTCACAGACAATTCGCCGGTTTGTAAAACGACTGACAGACCGCATTTCCAACAGCATTATGGTTATTTCGAATAGCGAGATAGCGCCGAATACGAAGATTCTCTCGCTCGGAACGATACGACTCGACTAACGACGGCATTGCGTATGCGGAGGAGGATGTCTGTATGATGATCAGGAAGTTTACGGGAGGCAGCTTCAAGGAAGCACTTGAGCAGGTCAAACAGGAACTTGGTGACCACGCAATGATTCTGTCGAGCAGGAGCATCAAGAGTGCCGGATTCGGTCTGCTGAATAAGCCGATGGTAGAAGTCACTGCTGCCGCAGAAGATTCAGGCGATGGAGAAGCAGGACGTTCATCTTCTGCTGAGATGGAAGAGATGGTTCGTGAACTGCGCAGCATGCGGGAAGAGATGGGGTTCCTGAAAGAAACGCTTACATCCGTCATGCCTGGTCTCCGCGTCGGCAAGGAGAAGAAAGGGCTCTACAATCTCCTTGTCAAGCATGGCGTTGATCCGCAGTTCGCTGTTGTTTTGCTTGAGCGCTCAAATCACACTGTTGAGAGCATCAAATTCACAATATCGCAGGATGTGAAAGTGCAGAACTTTTCGCCGACGGATGAGCGGGGATTTCTGTTTCTGGGCACTCCGGGCGTCGGCAAGACCACTATGCTCTCAAAAATTGCGCATATACTGCGGAAAAAACACAAAAGGCTCAGCCTGATATCGCTGGATTCAGAGCGCATCAGTTCATTTGCACATATGAAGGAGCTATCGCAGGAACTCGGGTGCGACTTGAAAGTGACGTGCAAGGTGAGCGATCTTCCCCGCATGATTTACCGGGATATTGAACGGGGGCCGGTACTTGTTGACACTCCCGGGTACAACTACAAGAAATTGTTGGGAGATATCGCGGATGTTTTTTCGTCAGGGTTCCCCCTGACGCGCTGTTTATTGATGGATGCGGCCATGAATACGCAAGCGGCAGAACGCATATGGCAGAATAGCCATACCGAACTGATCGATACCATCGGTTTTACCAAACTCGACATTGCCGCTCAATACGGTTCACTCTACAATCTTTCCCTGCTCAGCGGCAGACCGCTGTCGTTCATCAGCAGCGGCCCCTCAGTGCCTGATGATATTCAGGTGCCGTCTCCGGACTATATTGCCAGTCTCATCGTGGGAGGTGCTTGTGCCAACTGAACAGCCGAGAATCATGGCGGTCTCCAGCGGCAAAGGAGGTGTCGGTAAAACCAATTTTGTCGCTAATCTTGCGCTCTTTTATGCCAGTATCAATAAAAAAGTTCTGGTTATGGATGCAGATGTCGGCCTGAGCAACATCGATGTCATGCTCGGAATAACGCCAAAGTTTAATCTGCGACATGTGCTTGCAGGTCAGAAGCGTCTGAAAGATATTGTTGTGAGCGGCCCGATGGGCATCAATATCATTCCTGCCGGTTCCGGTGTTCGTGAGTTGACGAGCCTTGCAGAGGAACAGCGCTTGCAGTTGGTGACCGAACTGGAAGACTTTGATGTTGACTTTGATATATTTCTCATTGATACGGGAGCGGGCATTTCCGAAAACGTCCTGTTTTTCTGCAGTGCTGCTCAGGAGGTTATCGTCATTGCGACCCCGGAACCGACTTCGATCGCTGATGCCTATGCTCTCATCAAGGTGCTGAAAAATAATTTCCGCACGCGTTACTTCAGGCTGATTGTGAATACGGCACGATCCGAAAAAGAGGCGTTTGACACTTTCAACAAGCTTTCTCTGGTGGCCGACAAATTCCTGAATCAATCCATTGATTATCTGGGCTATCTGCCGTATGACCAGAATGTAAAGGACTCCATCATTGCACAGAAGAGCCACATTGTCATGCATCCGAACAGTCCTTTTGCAAAAAAACTCGGACAGATTGCGAAGCGCCTGATCGAACAGCCGTTGGGAGAAACCACCGGAACCCTTCAGTTCTTTCTGCGGCGCGCACTCCGCGTCGGATGAACTGCTGCGTGCGATATGGTAGACTTTTAATGTGTGGACACTTACTCAGGAGCAGAAAGACGATCTGGTATGTCAGTTTCTTCCCCGCGTAAAATACTACGCCGGCAAGTATTCTTTTGCGCTGCCCGCCGGCTTGAGCAGCGAAGACCTTGTTTCAGCGGGCATTATTGGGCTGCTTGAAGCAATAGAACGCTTTAATCCTGCCATGAATGCTTCGCTCAGCACCTTTGCGGATTTTCGAATCCGCGGGTCGATGATTGATGAAATCAGGACCATGCAGTGGGCGTCCAAGGATGTCCGGCGCAAGCTTGATGAAGTCAGACGCGCACATGACGATCTGCAGAAAGAACATGAACGACCTGCTACCGATGAAGAAGTTGCCGAACGGCTCGACATTTCTCTGCAGGAATTGCATAAAACCCGGTCAACCGTCAATACCCTGAACATGATCAGCCTCGAGTCTCTCGGCGTGAACCAGGATGGTGAGCATCTGGATATCCTTCAGTGTCTGACGAACCGCGATGATCCCGACATGATCGAGCGGTTAAACCTCAAGCAAATAAAAACCGTACTCGGCAATGCAATAGATGCGCTGCCCGAAAAAGAACGTATGGTGCTTACTTTATATTATTATGAAGAACTCACCATGAAGGAAATAGGCAAGGTGCTCGGCGTTACCGAATCCCGGGTCTGTCAGCTGCACGGAAAGGCTTTGATAAAGCTTCGAAGCGCCATGGACGCATTCCGGGCCTGAACCGGCTGCTGTGTTATTTCTTCTGATATTAGCTATAATTACCGCATTATGTACTTACGGGAGGGGAAGATGCCCAGAAATCTACCAAAAGCCGTCCAAAAGTTGCAGGCGCAGGACCCTTCTGTCCGGCGTCAGGCGGCCGAGCAGCTGGCTGACGGTGATGAGCGCGCCATATATCCCCTCATTCAGGCATTGAGCGATCCGAATCCGGGAGTGCAGGATGCGGCAATGCGCTCCCTTATTGCCATCGGCGGAGAAGTGACCGCTTATATGGTACTCCCCTTGTTACGCGAAGGAACGTATCTTCGCAACACTGCGTTGATAATCCTTGCCCGCCTCGGCGCTGTTACGGTGCCGTTTTTGTATGTGCTTCTCGAGGACAAAGACCCTGATATCCGCAAGTTTGCAATTGATCTTATGTGTGACATCAGGGAAAGTGTCCAGTGCGAGCGCCTGTTGCCCATGCTCAGAGATGAAAACGCCAACGTTCGCGCGGCGGCTGCAAAGGCGGTAGGAGAGCTTGGATATGCGGATGCCGTTTCTTATCTGGAAGAAACACTCAAGGATGAGGAGTGGGTCTGTTTTTACGCGTTGCAGTCGCTTGGTGAACTTGAAGCCAGGGCTTCTGCTCCGTTTATCGTTGAGTTGCTGAAGAGCCCGTCGGAGGTTGTTCGTTTTTCAGCAATCGAGACGCTTGGCAAAATCGGCACCCCTGAAGTGAGCGAAACACTTATTTCTTATCTTTTCAGCGCGTCGGGTGACGAGCGAAGCGCCATTGTCAAGAGCATTGTCCAGATTGGCATTACTCCGGCAATGGTCGGCCTGACCGAGCATCTGATTCGCATGCTGAAGGACGGTGACTGGGAAGACAAGCTTATTGCCCTGCGGGGGATTGAGGTTTTGAACGCCAGGAGTGCGGTACCGCTTCTGGTGGATTTTGTTGGTGCTCTTGATCCGGCCATGCCTGATACTGAAGAGCGACATTCCGTCATCAGCAGAACGATACTGTCCATAGACTCAGAATCTGAACTACTCAAACTGCTTGCATTTCCGGAGATGAAATACCGCGGAAAGGCCTTTGCCATTGAGCTTCTCGGAGAACTCGGCAGTAAAAAAGCGGTTCCCGTGATCATGGACAGTCTTTCCGCCACGAGCCGCGACCTGCGGCGCGCTTCTGCTGAAGCCCTTGGAGATATCGGTGATGCCTCCAGTATCGGTCCTCTTCTGGAAACCTCGCAGAAAGACGTTGATGCCCATGTGCGCAAGTGCGCCATTGAGGCGCTCGGAAAAATCGGGACCATGGATGCCTTCCAGCCTTTGCTTCACCTCCTGAGTATCGAAAAATACACCGACATTATCGAAAAGATTGTCGAGTCTCTTCTGAGGATAAATGCAGGACAGTTTGTTGCCGGTCTTTCTTCCTGCAGCAAGGGGGTTCGCACGATTGCGGCGGGAAGGATTGCTGACGTCGGTATCCTGCTGAATCTGGCCGGTGACGAAGACCGGAATGTGAAGTTTGCTGCTATCAAAGGACTGGGACGCATTGCAACAGCGGAGGCGCTTGAGCGCCTGAGGTCGTTTATCAGAGACCCCGATCCTGAAATCCGCAAAATTGCTGTCGTTGCCATGGGCGTTGCCCAGTGCTGCTCCGCGGAACTTTTCGCGATTCTGAATGATGAAAACCCCTGGGTCCGGGTTTATGCCGTCAAGGCTATTGCCGAGGCATGTGAGCCTGAAATCATACTGCAAAAGCTGGAAGCTGTTCTTGATGACCCTTTCATTCCGGTGGTGATGTCTGCACTTGATGTCATAAGGGAGATTGGCGGCCAGGAGGCATACGAGCTGCTGGTTCAGCATCGAGAGAATAAGAACGGTGATGTGCGCGCAAAAATTGAGGAGGTGCTTTCGTACTTATGACGGCGCCAATGGCAGACGATGTCTTCAAGCAGCTTCGCGACTACATCTATGAGCAGAGCGGTATTTTCATTCCTGACAATAAAAAGTATTTTCTCGAAAATCGACTTGGACGGCGCGTTCAGGAAAAGAATCTCAAGGGGTATGATGAATACCTTTATCTGCTGAAGTTCGGCGGGGACAAAAACGAACTGATAAAACTGTTTGAGCTTGTTACGACAAATGAAACATTTTTTTTCCGCGAGCCGCAGCAGTTTGAGGTGCTTTGCGGAGAGCTTCTGAAAAAGATTATGGAGGAAAACACGAAAGCCGGCCGCCGAGATATCAGGATCTGGTCCGCGGCGAGTTCAACCGGAGAGGAACCGTATACCATTTCGATGATGCTCATGGAACGCTCTGAAGCAGCGGGATTCCGTAAGGAAATTCTCGCCTCAGACATCAGCGAATCGGTGCTCGCTTCCGCGAAAGCCGCTGTATATGGCTCCTATGCGATCAGAAACGTGCCGGCGGCGTATATGTCGAAGTATTTTACGAATACCGATCAGAACTACAAGCTTGCTGAATCGGTAAAGGCCAATGTCCGCTTTCTGAAGATAAATCTGATGAGTGACCGGGAGGTCAGGAACATTCGCGAGGTTGACGTAATCTTCTGCCGCAATGTGCTCATATATTTTGATGAAAAGGCGAAGCAGAAAACTCTCGCACTTATTTACGATGCGCTCCGCCCCGGAGGCTCCCTTATTGTAGGAACTTCGGAGAGCCTGCACAGTATAACCCGGGCGTTCCGCCCGGCGGTCATTAATCGTGTGGTTATTTACCAGAAAGTTTAATCATACAGAACAGGGTTGCTGAAGGGGTGGAATGATGAGAATTCTTGTTGTGGATGACGACAAGACAACACGCAAGATCCTGAGTCTTTATCTGAAGGGGAAGGGATACGAGGTTGTCACTGCTGAGAATGGTCTCGATGCTCTTGAGAAGATGGGAACCGACAACATCAATCTGGTAGTTACCGACATGAATATGCCCTTTATGGATGGCATTGAACTGACCAAAACCCTGAAGTCGGATGCGAGTTTGGGTCATGTTCCGATTCTTATGGTTACGACCGAGGCTGATGAAGAGGAAAAGAAGCGAGCTGCTGCAGCCGGCGTTGATGACTACCTCGTGAAGCCTGCGAATGCGGAACAAATATCGGCGAGCGTCAAGAAGATTCTGAAAAAGATGTTTTCACAAGGAGGGGAAGCCGGTGTTTGATTTCAAGATTAAGGTAATAGTTGTTGATGATTTCCCGACGATGCGCCGTATTGTCAAGAACCTGCTGAAGCAACTCGGATTCGAAAATATCGATGAAGCAGAGGACGGTGTCGCCGCACTGTCCAAACTGAAAGGAGGCGGCTACGGTCTGGTTATTTCAGACTGGAACATGCCGAATATGGAAGGCATAGATCTTCTTCGTGCTGTTCGTGCGGAGACCCCTCCGCTGAAAGATGTGCCGTTTCTTATGGTCACTGCCGAGGCTGAAAAAGAGAAGGTTATCGCAGCTATCAAGGCCGGGGTTGACAATTATGTCGTGAAACCGTTTACTGCCGAAGTCCTCAAGGAAAAGCTTGAGAAGATAGCGGAGAGGAAGCCGTCACTGAAAGCTGGAGGCTGATATGCCCGATGAAATGGATGAAATAATATCGGAATTTGTCACGGAAGCGGAAGAGACGCTCGACCGCATCGATCCTTTATTTGTGGAACTGGAGTCCAAGGGATACGATAAAGAGATGCTGAACGAGATCTTCAGGGGCATGCACACCCTCAAGGGTGCTGCAGGATTCCTCGGATTCCAGCAGATTATTGATGTTGCCCACCGCGCTGAAAGCATTATGAAACGTCTGCGCGACAACGGCATTGCACCGTCACGGGAGCTCATGGATGTCATCCTCACCAGTGTTGATATGCTTCGTGTCCTGATTGGTCATGTGAAGGTCCGCGACGGGGCTGAGGAGGATATTTCTGAGCTTCTGTCCCGCCTGGATGCCGCAATGGATGCTCCGATGGATGCAGGGGCGTTGCCTTCTGCAAAACAGGCCATGCCGGCTCCAGCCGCCTCTGTTACCGTGGTCACTGCCGCACAGGCTAAACGTCGGGAATCTGCCGAAACGCCTGAGGAAGCAGTGGTTGTTGAAGCAAGGAAAGACGTGCCGTCACCACCAGCTCCTCATCCAAAACCGCAAACCATTTCTGATGCCACGGAAGATCAGGTGCAGCAGACGAGCAGGGACAGGGAAGTCGTTCAGACGCTCCGGGTTGATGTAACCAGGATTGACAAGGTGATGGATCTGGCGGGAGAGACTGTTCTTGCCAGAAACAGGCTGTTGAACCTTTCAATGAAAATTGAACAGACCTACAGCGGAGACCCGAATATCGAAGGACTTCTGGAGACGACCAGTTTTCTGGATCGCGTCACATCCGACCTGCAGCTTGCGGTCATGAAAATCCGTATGCAGCCTATATCAAAGGTTTTTTCAAAGTTTCCGCGCATGGTGCGCGATATGTCGCGCCAGCTGAATAAGGATATTGATCTGGAAATCTTTGGTGAGGACACCGAAGTCGACAAAAGTGTTATCGAAAACATCGGCGATCCGATGGTACACATTATCCGCAACTCAATTGACCACGGACTGGAGACGATGGACGAACGCGAGGTCAAGGGCAAGCGGCGCAATGGGCGTATCATCATCAGTGCGACTCAGCAGGGAACCCAGATTGTTATTGAAGTAACCGATGACGGCCGGGGGATCGACGTTGACGCAGTGAGGCGCAAGGCAATAAAAAACGGCATCATCTCTGAAGAAGAAGCGGAGAAAATGTCGGATGAATCGGCTATTGATCTGATATTCCTTCCAGGCTTTTCAACCAAGGCGGTATCGACGGAACTGAGCGGCCGCGGTGTCGGCATGGATGTCGTCAAGACGAATGTCGCGAAGCTGAACGGATATGTTGAGGTTGTTACAAAAAAGGATATCGGCAGCACCTTCCGCATCAGCCTGCCGCTGACGCTTGCTATCATTCAGGCGATGATGATCCGGATTGGCCAGGAGCATTACGCATTGCCTCAGTCCATGATTGAGGAGACGTTGCGCGTCAAGCGAAGCGACATTAAAGACGTTGCCGGGCAGCAGGTTCTGACTATTCGCGGAAAAGTCCTGCCGCTTTTTGTCATGTCGGAAGTGCTCGGCGTTCGTTCCCGGAACGCAGTCGCACAGGATAACAGCTATGTGCTTGTTGCGTCGGTAGCTGACCGCCGCTTCTGTATTGCGGTAGATGAGCTCATCGGCCAGGAAGAGGTCGTCATCAAGATGATCAACGGTGTCGAGTCCGAGGAATGCGGAATCCTGGGTGCGACGATTACCGGCGACGGGCGTGTCGTACTTATTCTTGATCTCGCAGTGATTGCCCGCAGACTGTTTATTGCGTGCAGAAAATAGGGCGCGTTGTTTCTGTGACCACGAACGATACGGAGGAGCCATGCAGCATATAGGTTTTGTTATGAATGGCAGCGAGTACACCATTCCTATTCTGAAGGTGCAGGAGATTATTAACCGGCCGCAGCTGACCAGGCTGCCGCAGGCACCGCATTATATCGATGGGGTAACAAACCTGCGAGGACGCATTATTCCTATCGTTAATCTGAAAAAACTCGTCGGTCTTGATGAGAGGGAGCCGGGACAGAAAGTTATCGTTGTTTCGAGCGGACGGATGACATTCGGTGTTTTGATTGACGGAATAACCGGTGTCATCAGCATCGAAGACGATCAGATTGAACCCGCCGATACCTTCCTGCAGGGCGGTATCGAACAGGTGCAAGGTGTTGCCAGAGTGAACGACCGGCTTGTGGTGCTTATTGACACCAGCAAGCTTGTGCCGGTTGAAGATGCTGACATGTTTGAAGATCAGGTGCTGAATGTCGGCGAGGCCGGAAAAGATAAGGTGGAAATTGTCAAACATGTCCAGACCATGGGCGGTGAAGTGCTGGTCAAGGAGATTGTGGACGCAAAGGCATACTTTGAAAGCAAGTCCGGCGCGTCTATGGGAGCAAATCAGGTGATGTTTGAGCGGCTCGTTGAGTTTATGACGGCGGTATCGAATCAGGATTTTGAAAAGGCCGATGACGCGATGAAGACGATTATGAGCGCCGGCGATGCCGGTCTGTTCAGGGAAGTCGGAAAGGTAACCCGTAAACTGCATGATTCGATACGGAGTTTCAAGGAGGCGCTCGATCCGAAGCTGAAGGATATGGCTGTTACCGAGATGCCGAATGCGGTCGATCAACTGCAGCTCGTCATCGAGCGGACAGAGGCTGCTGCAAACAAGACGATGAGCATCGTCGAGAAGTACATTCTTTCGATGGATGATGTTTCTTCACATTTGCGGAATATGACAGGACCTGAGGAGTCGATTGCCTTTCTGAAATCGTTCAAGAACTCGCTGGAGGATGATCTGACCGAAGTCTTGACAACGCAGTCGTTCCAGGATCTTACCGGGCAGTCTATCAAAAAGGTTATCAACCTGGTTGGAGATATCGAGGGCGAACTTGTCCGCCTGATTGCAACCTTTGGCGTCAAGATGGAGCCGGCAAAAGAGGCGACATACTATGGTCCGGGCTCCAATGCAGATAAAGTCTCTCAGGAAGGTGTTGACGACCTGCTGAAGGATTTCGGCTTTTAGAACAATTGTGAATACAAGGTAAGGTTCACCATAATTAATGAATGAGGGATTTTCATGGTTAAAGTTCTTATTGTTGATGACTCTGCGTTCATGCGGAGCGCTCTGTCGAATATGCTGCAGTCTGATCCTGAAATTCAGATAATCGGAGTAGCGCGGGATGGGCTGGAAGCGATAGACAAGGTCGTGCAGCTGAAGCCGGACATTGTAACCATGGATGTCGAGATGCCCCGCATGGACGGCATTAGTGCGTTGCGGCATATCATGGCAAATACTCCGGTCCCGGTCATCATGGTGAGCTCACTCGCAACGGAAGGCGCCCATACGACGCTTGAAGCGCTTGAAATCGGGGCTGTAGACTTTATTCCGAAAAATCTGTCCGATCTGTCGCTGAATATTCTTCGATTGAAGGAGGTATTAATCGACAAGATAAAGCAGCTGGCCAGGCGCGGCATCCCTCGCCGAAGCTTCCGGCCCGCAACGCGGTCGCCACTGGCGAATCATGCGGCATCTCCCGCGCCGGCAGCGGTCATGAGGACAACGGGAGATCGCCGGATGAGCCTGGTTGCAATCGGTACCTCAACGGGCGGACCCAAGGCGTTGCAGGAGATCCTTCCCAATCTGCCCATGGATTTTCCCCTGCCTATTGTTATTGCGCAGCATATGCCGCCGAATTTCACCGGCCCGTTTGCTGAGAGGCTGAACCAGCTGAGCAAGATAGAGGTGCGCGAGGCGAAAGAGGGAGATGCTCTCCGGCCAGGACTTGCGCTGCTGTCGCCTGGCGGCGGCCATATGCGGGTCGTGCGCAAAAGAGGCATTGAGACGACGGTGACGATATCCGAAGATCGTGAGAACTTTATCTATCGCCCGTCTGTAGATGCCCTGATGATGTCGGTGGCGCAGATTTTTCCCGGCAGGGCCATTGGCGTCATTTTGACCGGCATGGGAAATGACGGGGCGAAAGGACTGGCCGAGCTGAAGAAGACCGGGGGCCGCATTTTTGCCCAAAACGAGGAGACATGCGTCGTTTATGGAATGCCGAAGGCAGTGGTGGATGCCGGCATTGCGGACAAGGTGCTCCCGCTTGAAGAGATTGCGGGTGAAATTGTGAACTCGGCCTGATGTCGTTGGTATTATTTTTCCGATTACGATAAAATCTACAGCAGATGCTGGTTTGCGGAGGAATACATGAAAGAAGAAGTCCTTGAAAAGATTATTCTGGAAACAGTTGATATCCCCAGTCTCCCTCCTATTGCGATGAAGGTGCTTCAGCTGATTAATGACGATTATTCTTCCATCAAGGAGCTGGAGAAGATTATCGGACGTGATCAGGCGTTTTCTGCCCGCCTGCTGCGCATAGCAAACTCTCCCTACTATGGGCGTGACCGCAGCATTGATACCATCTCAACCGGTATTCTGCTTATAGGGTTTAACACCATGAAGTCTCTCGTTGTGGCGGCATCACTCAAAGATCTTCACCGTAAGTTCGGCCTTTTTGAGCAGCGCCTTTGGGAGCATAGCCTGGGCGTTTCGATTGCAGCATCGATTCTTGCACTTGAAACAAAGCATCTCCCCGTTGAAGAGGCGATGATCGGCGGACTGATTCATGACGTCGGCAAAACTATCCTCAACAACGCGATGCCCGAGTCGTATTCGGTTATCGTTGAGAAAGTCTATGAGTCGGGGATGTCGTTTTCCGATGTTGAGAATGAAATGCTCGGTTTCAATCACTGCCAGGTCGGAGGCCTGATCGCCCGCAAGTGGAAACTGCCGAAGAATCTGGAGAGTGTCGTGGAATACCATCACGCTGACGACTTCAGCGTTCTGAACGACAAGGCGCTCGAAGCTCTGTGCCGGATAACAAGCGTTGCTGATGCCCTGTGTGTCAATCTCGGGGTCGGTCTTCGCAAACCCATATCTGATCGCCGGGTTCCGTATGAAATGCTCGGGCTTACTGATAAACAGTTTTTCGAAGTGGAAGGACTTTTCAGGAAAACGTACGACGAGCAGAAAGCTCAGCTGCTCAATTAGTCAAGAAGTTCTGTTTTTCGCCGATAATAAGCTGCTATGGCTTTCGACGACGGCATTCGTGAACCCTATCGCGTGAGCGGCATAACAAGGGCCGGCTCGGGTTATTTGTTTGCACGCCTTCGCATCAGGCGGAAGGCGGTCAGACAAGAAGTCGGTCAACAGGAACCTGAGACGGAAGCACTGCAGGAGGAGTCCTCTCCGCCTGACGGAAAAAAACGTATAGACATCAAGGCATAATTTTCCGCCACGGTCGCCTGCATTTTTATCCCCACCTTTTTTAAATTAAATAACCATTTTCTATCAATGAGTTGCACCATGAAGTCCTTTGCTGAGGGTTTGGCACTTTTATTGCTAATAAAAACTATAATCTGGTTTTTTTGAAGGAGCGCAGAATGTATAAGGGCATGTATGTTGCTGCTACCGGTGCCGTTCAGCGGAGCAACGAAATGGACAACGTTGCCAATAATTTGGCGAATGTCAATACGACCGGGTTTAAGCGAAATATGCTCTCAGCCGCCTCCTATCAAGTGTTGGAAGGAGTTCAGCAAGCTCCGGCAACAATTTATCCCAATGCCAGAACAATGACATCCACGGGCAAATTTGCGATTGATTCTACCCTAGGGGCTTTTCAGACGACCGGCAATTCCCTTGATTTTGCGTTGAGTGCGGACTCTTTTTTTGTCGTTGAAAAGAACGGCAAGCAGTTTTATACCCGCAACGGGGCATTCGTGCTTGACCGTGACGGTTTTCTTTCGACCCCCGATGGTTATCGCGTTTTAGACCGGGGTAACCAGCCGATAGTTATCGATAATACTGAAGGTTCTATCAGCGTCTCCTCGGACGGAAACATGTACATCATAAACGTGCAGCAGAAGTCCAACACACTGATTGCCGAAATGAACGTTGCGAAACTTTCAAATAGCCAGCATGCCGGAGGATCGCTCTTTACCGGAACTGCGGAAGACTCTGCGGGCTATGAAGTCTATCAGGGAGTGCTGGAGCGCTCCAATGTCAATCCGGTGAGTGAACTGGTGAGTATGATCGCAGCGCTCAGGCAGTATGAGATGTCGCAGAAAGTTATTCAGAATTTCAGTGATCTCGCCCAGAGAACCGTTGCTGATATTGGCAAGCCTGGTGCGTAAGGAGGAATCATGATTCGTTCATTATTTACCGGTGCAACCGGGATGCAGGCACAGTCTCTGAATGTCGATGTCATATCGAATAACCTGGCAAACACAAATACCACCGGCTACAAAAAGAGCAGAGCTGAGTTTCAGGATTTGCTGTATCAGACGCTCAGAACTCCTGGCGGTACATCGTCTGAAGGGAACCAGTTTCCTTCAGGCATGCAGGTTGGCCTCGGTGTGCGTTCAGTCGCCATTATGAAAAACTTTCTCCAGGGCGATTTTGTAACCACGGGCAATCCGCTGGACATGGTTGTCGAAGGTGAGGGTTTTTTTCAGATAAGCCGCCCTGACGGCACAATCGCATATTCGCGTGCGGGTGCCTTCAAGCTCGACAAGGACGGACGTGTCGTCAATTCCGATGGGTATCCGCTCGAACCGGCGATAACCATTCCGAGCGATACCATCAGTATCACCCTCAGCACCGATGGAAGATTAACTATTCTTCAGGGCGGAAGTACGACGCCGGTTGAAGTCGGAACGATAGAAATATCCCGTTTTATCAACCCGGCGGGCCTTCTTGCTGTCGGCAAGAATCTCTTTCTGCAAACCGATGCTTCGGGCGACCCGATTACGGGAGCACCTGGTTCCGAAGGCAGAGGGACGCTGGTGCAGGGCTTTCTTGAAAATTCCAATGTCAATCTTGTCGAGGAACTGGCAAACCTGATTATCGCGCAGCGGGCATTTGATGTGAATTCCAAGTCGGTGCAGACATCCGATGAGATGCTGCAGACGATTATCCAGCTGAAGAGGTAGCAGATATGAAAACAATAACTGGAATTTTCGTATTCCTGGCGGCAATGCTCCTTTGGGGCGTATTTGCCGCCGGCACGGCTATGGCTGCTCCGCTCGCGGATATCCTGCGCTCGCGGCTTTCACAGGAAGTACACACTGAGGTTTCCGGTGACGTTGAGGTGCTGGATATCCGGGTTCTTCAGGGTGGGGAACTGCTTTCTGCTGATGGAAATTACCGGATAGGGTCCGTTGCTCTTGACGGATACAATGGAGCAAACCGTCTGAACTATCGCATAGAGCTGCTTGAAACAAACAAGCGCTCCCGCTCAGTGCTTGTTGAGGTTGTGTATGAGTCTCTTGTCGATGTCTTTATCACTGCGCGTGCCCTTCCGAAAGGAGCGGCTCTTTCTGAAAGCGATTTTTATTCTGTTCGTCACAGGGCTTCCCGTCTTCCGGTTGGGGCGGTGATGAACAAAAGAGGCGTTCTCGGCAAGACGCTCAGAATCAATCTGTCCGAAGGGCTTGTGCTGAAGCGGGATCATTTCTTCATAGCCGGGGTGGTGAAGCGTGGACAAAAAGTCAAAGTCGAGATCGAGAGCGGCTCGGTGCTTATTGCGACCAGAGGAATACTGAGAACTGAAGGAACAGTCGGCAGCACAGTTCGCGTCTATTGCGAAGCCTCGAAAAAAGAGATACTGGGCGTGCTCGTGTCGGTTGATAAAGTGAGGGTTAAAGTATGAAAATAACAATTAATTCAATTTGTTGCATATCAGTTCTTGTATGCATGCTTCAGGGATGCAACGGGCTGAAAGATGCTCGGGAAATCAGGGAGGCTCCCATGCCGCCCCGTTATGTTGATGTCAAGGAAGCTCCTCCTGCGACAACGGAAGGCTCTCTTTGGCGTGATAACAAATCTCTGTTCAGCGACCGCCGGGCACGTCAGGTGAATGACCTTATCACAATTCTGATAACGGAAACAACATCAGCTACGAAAAAAGCCACTACAAATACGAGCGGGAACTCATCGGCAGAGTATTCCGTGAGTGATCTCTTCGGTATGCAGACAGACTTCGGGATTCATAAGCTTCCTGTTCTCGCAAAACAATATGCTCCCGGAACAGTGTTTTCTCCTCATGTCAAAGGAGCCAACACATCAAGCTACAAGGGGTCCGGTGATACTGCGAGGCAGGGAACCCTTACTGCACGTATAACAGCAAAGGTAGTTGAAGTACTGCCGAACGGGAACATGGTGCTGGAGTCGCGAAAAGAGCTCATCGTCAATAACGAAAAAGAAATACTCGTGCTGCGCGGCATCGTCCGGCCTGACGACATCACGCCGGCTAATACGGTGCTGTCGCAGCATGTCGGCGATGCCCAGATTTATATGGTCGGTGACGGCGTCATCGGCGACAAGCAGTCTCAGGGATGGCTGGTACGCATTCTGGATAATATATGGCCGTTTTGACGGATAAAGACTGGGAGGACTGCATGACACGTCGTCGCTATGAAAAAAATTCCTATCGGTGCGGCATTATTTTCCGGTTGCTGCTTGCTGCAGCTGTCATGATATGCATTTTACCGTACTACGCATCGGCGGAGCGAATTAAGGACATTGCCACCTTTTCCGGTCTGCGCGAAAATGAGCTTGTGGGCTATGGCGTTATCGTCGGGCTGAACGGAACCGGCGACAAGGATGGAACATACATCTATCAGCCGTTTGTGAATATGCTTCGCCGGATGGGTGTCGCGGTAAACCTTGCTGATATTAAAGGGAAAACTAAAAATATTGCCGCAGTTATGGTTACTGCCAAACTCCAGACGAACATCAAGCCTGGTTCCAGGGTTGATGTTATGGTTTCTTCGATTGGCGATGCCAAGAGTCTTCAGGGCGGCACGCTGATTATGACCCCGCTGACCGGTGTTGATGAAATAGTTTATGCGGTTGCACAGGGACCGGTTTCCATCGGAGGGTTTGTTGCCGGGGGAAGCGGAACCACAACGATCAAAAATCACCCCAATGTCGGCACGATTCCGAACGGTGCCATTGTTGAACGCGAGGTGCCGGTTCAGTTAAATAACAAGGAGAAATTAACGCTGATTCTCACCACGCAGGATACGACGACCGCAAATCGTGTTGCCGAAAAAATCAATGAAAAATTCGGGGAATCTGCTGCCAGGGTTGAGAGTTCCTCAGCTGTGGGCATATCGGTGCCTCAGGGATATCGCGACCGTGCCCTATCGCTCATGGCTGCAATCGAGCAGTTGACGGTAGATGTCGATGTGCCTGCGAGGGTTATTGTAAATGAACGAACCGGTACGGTAGTCATAGGAGAAAACGTTCTTATCAGTCCGGTTGCGCTTGCTCACGGCGGTTTGACCATAGAGATTAAAACCGAGCTTCAGGTATCACAGCCGAGCCCGTTCGCTCCGGCGGGAGCGGCGACGGTGGTTGTGCCGCAAACAGAGGTGAAAGCCGAGGAAAAAAAGGCTTATCTTTCAGAGGTTAAAGGATCCACTATCGGCGAGCTTGTAAAGGCGCTCAATACGCTTGGGGTAACGCCGAAAGATCTCGTCGCAATACTGCAAGCCATTAAAGCGGCCGGAAGCCTTAAGGCAGATCTGGTGATAATGTAGTGAAACCGCAATCTGTTCCGGGGGTGTTGCAGCAACGCCCAGATTCTGCAGGGAATCTGTCCGGGCAGAACCCTGCAGCTGTAGCAAAAAAGGTCGAGACGATTTTTTTGAATGAATTTCTGAAGGCCATGTTCGGACAGACTTCGTTTGCCAAAAACAAGACTATCGGAAGTTTCCTGCCGGTCATTATCGGCCATATGGCTGATTCACTGACAGAGCAGGGACTCGGATTTGGAGATTTTCTGATTAAAAATCAAGAGAGTATTAAATCAAGACGTGACAGTTCGGGCAGTCCGCCTGTTTCCGGACTGCTCCCAGATGCTGAAGATTATCAGCCGCCGTCGCAAGGGCGGATTAGCTCCAGATTCGGCCTCAGGCTGGATCCGATTGATGGGAAAATGCGCAAACATTCAGGCATCGACATCGCTGTTCCGGAGAACACGCCCGTGCAGACCGCAGCAGACGGAAAAGTAGTTTTCAGCGGAGTTGCAAATGGATATGGGAATTGTGTCGTTATTGATCACGGCAACGGAGTCACAACACTTTACGGCCATAATTCACGCAATCTTGTGAATGTCGGCGACAGCATCAAATCTGGCACTGCAATTGCATTGTCAGGATCAAGCGGGCGAACGACCGGTCCCCACATTCACTTTGAAGTTCGTATGGATGGGGTGGCGGTTGATCCGTCAGAAGCACTGGGAGTAATCGGCTAAGGTTTGGCGGAATTCCTCCGATATAATACATTACAGGCAACAGCCTATTCTATCCAGGAGGTGCCGCAATGGATGTCAGGAAAGCAGAAGGGCTGAAAAGCCCGGAGCTGAAACAGCCGGAGTTCTCAGTTTCCCAGAAGAAAGCGGCGGAATCGGTCGATATTCCGGCTGGCGGAGATCAGATTACGCTTTCCCGCGGCGCAGAGGAGATGAGTCGGCTGACTGCGGCAGTGAGTGACTTGCCGGATGTCCGGACCGATAAAGTAGAAAACATCCGGAATGCACTGGAGTCAGGGACGTATTCGGTTCGGGGAGAGATGGTTGCGGACAAGTTGCTGAAGGAGGTTATCCTTGATGCCATTGTATGATGAACTGATTGGAGTTCTGGAGAAGGAGTTTGAACTCTGCATCCTGCTTGTAGGGCTGTTGCAGAAGGAGAGGGACGTGATTGTCGGTCTCGATCCCGCCGCACTGGAACTGCTGCTGCGCGAAAAGGAAACCATAGTGGCCGGTATTCGCCTCTGCGATGAATCGCGTGAGCGTGTTCTTGTTTCTCTCGGGTTTGCCGGCAGGACCATATCTGACGTTGCGCAGTTGGCCGATAACAACTACCGAGAGCGGCTGACCGGCCTTGCCTCGAAGTTCAAGGCGATTGTCGTCAGCATCGCCGAACTGAACCGCTTCAACGGCGTATTGATAGACAAATCACTTCAGTACGTGAAAACGTCCTATAATTTCCTCGATTCGCTCGGCATTCAGCCCAAGCGGCAGCTCTCTGTGGAGGCCTGAATGTCGATACTCAGTCTTTTTGATATCGGAAGAACTTCCTTGCTTGCGACACGCCGTGCGCTTGATACAACCGCGCATAACGTGGCAAATTCCGCAACTCCTGGGTACAACAGACAGAGCGTCGTCCTTGAGAATATTCCGAACGGAGGCCTTGTGGTGGCAAGCGGCGTAAGCGGTCGCGGTGTCAGCGTGAGCGGCGTGCAACGGATGTATGACTCGTTTACCAGCCTGCAGATGATTACCGAAAAGGCGAACCTTTCTTATTGGGAAACCTACAAGTCAGGCATGGTCAACGTGGAGAATATGTTCAATGAAGCCTCCGATACCGGCATTTATCCGGCAATTGCTGATTTCTTTAACGCATGGCAGGAGGTTTCCCAGTATCCGGAAGCATATGCACAGCGGACACTGCTTATCAATAAGGCTGAGTATCTGGCAACGCGAATCAACAGGGCGGCAAGTTCTCTTGATGAGGAACGGACCAGGATATTCCAGGGAAGTCAGACGCTGATGAGCAGCGCAAATAGTATTGCAAGCCGTATCGCAGAGCTCAATGACAAAATCGCTTCAAATCCGGGAAGCCATGATCTGAAGGATCAGCGCGATTTGTTGCTTGAGGAGCTGAACCAGATTGTACGCGTTACCACATTTGAAGACAATCAGGGACGCTATTCCATATTGATTGGCGGAACTCCCGTAGTTGACGGTGGAAGAGCGTACAGCATGAGCACCGGCATTGATCCGTCAACACAGAATATGCGGATTTATGTGAATATAACCGGGGAGCCGGTTGCCCGCGATGTCACCTCCCTTGTGCAGGCAGGTGCCCTGAAGGCCAATCTTGACCTGCGCGACACCACCATTGTCGGGGTGCTGGAGAAGCTGAATACATTTGCCATCTCACTGGCAGACCAGATCAATTATTACCATCGCATCGGCTACGGGCTCGACGGTTCCACGGGGAATGACTTTTTTTCATCCGTGGTCAAGACGACGGATAGCTCTGTCGGCGGGCTGTCGGTGGCTTTCGTTTCTCTCGGCAGCACGCCGATTCCTGATTATACGGTCTATGCAATCCAGTACACTGCGGCGACGGCATCTTTTTCTGTGTCGACGCCGGCCGGTTCGGTTGCGAGCAGTTATGATGCGGCAACCCAAATGCTGACATATAACGGCATAGCCGTGAAGTTCAGCGGGTCTGCCGGCGGCGATGAACAGTTTACTGTATACATGAATCAGAATGCGGCGCGAGATATTTCCGTTGCTGTGAACGACCCCAGAAAAATCGCTGCAGCAGCCGGAGATCTCGTTACGGTAACAAGCGCCAATAATATTGTCCGTTTCAGCGAGGACGGCGGCGCAACGTATACAACGGCAAAAATTCCTATCGATGCGAATCCGTCCACTCCGGAAATCGAACCGTACACCCGGCAGTCGCTTGCCGATGCTTTGAAGCAGGCCATGGAAACAGCGGGGAGCGGAAGCTATACCGTGACTTACAATGCGGCATCGCATCAATACAGCATCACAAATGCCGGCGGCAGCACGGTTGTCATCGACTGGACAAACACTACCACGACTGCCAAGGGTCTTTTCGGCTTCAGCAGTATCACTACGCTTCAGCCTGCCGGTACTGTCACGGGCTCATCTGTATACCCGAACGTGCCGGGCGACAACGTGAACGCGAGTCTTCTGGCTAATCTTTTCAGCAGGCCGATTATTTCGGGAAGCAGGCCGGCGGATTATTATCAGTCAATCGTATCCGATGTGGGTGTGAAAGCCGGTTCTGCAAAAACAAGTCTGCGCGCTCAGAATACTTTGGTGGAGCAGCTTGAGTCCCGCCGCCAGGAGCTTTCGGGTGTTAATCTTGACGAAGAGGCTGCCAATCTTATCAAATTTCAGAAGTCGTATGAGGCCGCGGCCAAAATGATATCAGTTGCTGATGAAATGCTGGATACGCTGCTGAATATGATAGGTAGATAGCCATGCGCGTTACAACAAAAATGTTTTATGACCGCTTTCTGTCAGATCTGCAGAAAAATCTCAGTGCGATGTATGACGCCAATGAGAAGCTTTCGACCGGAAAGCGTATTAACCGCCCGTCCGACGATCCCGCCGGCATGGCACGCATTGTCGGATACAAGGCAACGCTTCTTTCAATCGGGCAGTATAACCGCTCCATCGATTCGGCAAATAGCTATTTGGGGGCGCTCGACGGCAGCTTTAGCAATCTTGCGGAAGTGCTTACGCGGGGACGCGAGCTTGCTGTTCAGGGTGCAAACGCAACGGTCGATGCCAGTTCCAGGATAGCTATCGGCAAGGAAGTCAAGGCTCTGCTGGAAAGTGCAATCGGCATAGCAAATACGAAAGTCGGGGATCGGTATATTTTTTCGGGCTACCAGACAAATATTGCGCCAATCGACGCAAACACCGGAGAGTTTCAGGGTGACTCCAATCTTTTTGAGCTTGATATCAGTCCGAGCGTGAAAGTTGCAGCCAATATTCCTGCAAGCGCTCTGTTCAGCTTCTCTGGCACGCCAACACAGGTTTTGCCGCCCTACAGCGGGGCAGTGACCGATCCCGACCCCCTAGGCGGCCTTGTCTCCGGAGGCGCTGTGGTCGCCAATCCTGCTGCGGCATTCGTCGGGGCCGGTGGCGGGACATTGTCGGTTCGTGTCGGTTCGTCAACAGCTGCAGTGCCGGTAACCATTGCTGCAAATGCCAGTCTCAACGACATTGCTGCTGCCATAAACCTGCAGGCCGCCGGTTCGGTGCGCGCTCAGGTTGTGGATGTGTCCAACACCTCAACGGACTACCGTATTGTTATCGCTCCGGTGCGGGTCGGGTCTGAAGATCAGGTGTCAATTACTGCAGCTGGCGATGCGAATCTGGTCTCCGCACTGAACTACGATACAGCATCGAAAAACATGTCGCTTCAGAACAATATTGTAAACTATAATTACATCACGGATACGGCGAACGCGAATTATTTCAACTTCAACAACAACTATCTGAATGAGAATAATATCCTTCGGGCGCTGCATTTCCTGAACGAAGCGCTGAACAATAATGATCAGGCGCGTGTGCGCAAAGGGATAGACTACCTTGCGGCTGTCTCCGAGAACGTATCCCAGTTGCATGCAGAGGTCGGCGCCCGTCTCAACAAGCTGGATGCTGAAAAGAGCTATCTCGGCGCGCGGGAGGACGATACGAACGTGACTCTCAGCAACGATCAGGATGCCGACTATCCCCGTGTTGTTTCCGAGATGCAACAGCGCCAGACGGCTCTGGAGGCATTGAGAACGGCATCACGCGATACATTCCGCACCAGTCTTTTTGATTTCATTCGCTAAAGGATGATGAATGCTCGTTCTTACGCGGAAGCCTGAACAGACGATAGCCATCGGCGATCAGATCAAGGTCAGGATTCTCGAAATCGGCAACGGATTTGTAAAAATAGGCATTGATGCTCCGCGTGATATGCCCATTTATCGCGAGGAGTTGTACGACAAGCTGAAGCAGTTGAACAGGGAAGCCGCAAAGCTCGATATGGAGCGCCTGAAGGACTTTCTGGAAATAAAGAGATAGCAAGGGAACATATGCTGAAAATTCAGACAACCCGTTTTGGCGAGCTTGAGGTTGAAGAGGAGCGGATACTTTCCTTTCCGCTTGGTATCCCCGGGTTCAGCTCGGCAAAACAGTTTTTTCTTATTGAGCATGCAGAGAATATCTGGTGGCTTCAGGCTGCTGACGATGCGGATCTTGCGTTTATCGTGACGGAGCCGTTCTCGCTTTTCCCCGAGTATGCTTTCAGGCTGAGCGACGATCTGGAGGCGGTTCTGCAGATCGTCGATCCGCAGTCTCTTGTTGTTTTTGCCATTGTCTCCGCAGACGCCGCGGGTGCCTGTGTGAATCTGCGCGCGCCGATAGTGATCAACAGTGTCAAGCTTCTCGGCGCGCAATTCCTGAGCGACGACGAAAATCTCTCGTTCAGGACACCTCTACCCAACCCCCTAAAGTAGTTTCTTGACACCTCCGTCTTTTAAAAAAAAGGTCTGTAATGGTATCGTTAAGAGTTCCGTTTTTTCGAAAGAGGAGGACATCTTTCAGCATGAAACGAGTTCCACTAACACCGGACGGCTATCAGAAGATTAAAGATGAGCTTGACCGGCTTCTGCGGATTGACCGACCAAAAAATATACGGGACATTGAAGAAGCCCGGGCGCATGGAGATCTGTCTGAAAATGCAGAATATCATGCGGCAAAGGAGCGCCAGTCGTTTATAGAGGGCCGTCTTCAGGAACTGCAGGGCAAACTTGCCGTTGCTGATGTTATTGATCCGTCAACAATCAACCAGGCGAAGATTGCGTTCGGAGCAACCGTCAAGGTTCTTGATGTCGAGACTGATCTGGAGTACGTTTTTACTCTCGTCGGCATGGAAGAAGCTGATGTGAAGAGCGGCAAGATATCCATCACCTCGCCGGTCGGCAGGTCGCTTATCGGAAAGGAACTTGGAGATACTGTTATTGTGAAGGCACCTGCCCGTACTATCGAATACGAAATTGTTGAGATCCATTTTGTCTAAATCATTCCGCGCCTGCGTCTTAGAACACCGGGATGTCAATACAGGCTTTCGCATGCTCACGCTGCAGCCGCTTCAACCTGTTGCAGTCCCGGTTCCCGGCCAGTTTTATATGCTTCAGGCCGGAGCTACGCACGACCCGCTGCTGAAAAGACCCTTCAGCTATCTCTCTGCTGAGAACGGTTCAATTTCATTTCTTTACCGCATTCGCGGAAAAGGCACTCGCGCAATAGCTGCACTGCGCGAAAATGAAACCATTTCCCTTATCGGGCCGCTCGGCAATGCATATCCGATGCCGTCGGGTGAGTTCATTGCGGTTGCCGGCGGCATCGGCATCGCATCACTGTTTTCACTGCTTGGCGCAGCAACCGGAAGGGCAGCCCTTTTCTGGGGTGGTCGCACCGCCGGTGAGCTGTTGATGACCGAAACTGTCGGGGGACTCGTCAGGAATGCGGTTATCACGACAGATGACGGTTCCGCAGGCAGGAAATCCATGGTAACGGAGCCCTTCAGGGAATATCTTGCCGTCAATACCCACCTGCCTGTCTATGTGTGCGGCTCCAATCCGATGATGAAGGCGGTCGCTGCAATCTGCGCTGATGCTGGCGCCCGATGTTTTGTATCGCTTGAAGCATATATGGCTTGCGGGGTTGGTGCCTGTCTCGGCTGCGTTGTAAAGATAAGGGACGCGGAGAGTCACGAAGGCAGATTCAGAAGCGTCTGCAAGGACGGTCCGGTGTTTGATGCGTCGACGGTGGTGTGGGAGGGTCAGTGATGATACCGTCTCTTTCGGTAAATATCGGCGGCGTGATTTTGAAAAATCCGGTCATGACCGCTTCCGGAACGTTCGGTTATGGTGAAGAATATGCGGAATTCGTCGATCTGAACAGACTCGGTGCTGTTGTTGTCAAAGGACTTTCTCTCAAGCCGAAGGAAGGGAATCCGGTTCCGCGCATCGTTGAAACAGCCTCCGGCATGCTCAACGCCATTGGACTGCAGAACATCGGGGTTGACCGGTTTATTGCAGAAAAAATGCCTTTTCTGCGCCGGTTTGATACAAAAGTAATCTGTAATTTTTTCGGCGATTCTGTCGATGAGTATATTCATGTGGCGGATGCTCTCAGCCGAACCGATGGGGTTCATGCTCTTGAAATGAATGTCTCCTGCCCTAACAAGCAGGCGGGATGGTGCGTATTCGGGACGGACCCGAAAGTCCTGCATGAGGTGGTCACTGCGGTCCGGAAGGTCTGCCGCATTCCGCTTATCGTAAAACTCACGCCCAATGTGACGAGCATTGCGTACATGGCGAAAGTAGCCGAAGAATCAGGAGCGGACGCTGTGTCGCTGATTAATACCATTACCGGTATGGCCATAGATATTCGCTCCCGCCGTCCTGTTCTTGCCAACAAGGTTGGCGGATTGTCGGGGCCTGCCATCAAGCCTGTTGCTGTTCGCATGGTCTGGGAAGTCTTCAATGCTGTAAAAATTCCGATTATCGGCATGGGCGGGATTATGACCGCAGCAGATGCGCTCGAATTTCTGATTGCCGGGGCACGCGGCATAGCTGTCGGCACCGCCAATTTCGTGAATCCGGCCGCAACCGTCGAGATTGTCGAGGCACTGGAGCAGTTTCTTGCTGATGAACAGGTGAATGATGTAAACGAACTTGTCGGCAGTCTGCGCATATAGTCTTGTTTCGTTTGCGTTGCCACTCACTCTTGCTGTGGTATAATCTTGCTATAATACATAGCACATTAAGGCGGTTTTCTCTTTATGGTTCGGGTTGTTCGCGGGGTTGGAGCTATGTTTCTCGGGCTGCAAAGGCGGCTCGGGCATATGTTTCTGTTTCTTCTGAATGCTGTTTCCCTCTGCTTTATTCCGCCATTCAAATTCAAATTATTCGTGCGACGTATCCGTTTCTTTGGTACCCAGTCCATGGTTGTGGTGATTATTACAGGTGCATTTACCGGAATGGTGCTTGCGCTGCAGTTGTATTATACGCTGAGTAAAGTCGGCTCCGAATCCTTGCTTGGACCGTTTGTTGCGCTCAGTCTGATTCGTGAACTCGGGCCGGTTCTTTCTGCGCTCATGATTACGGGACGGGCCGGTTCCGCTCTGACCGCAGAAATCGGAATCATGCGCATCTCGGAGCAGATCGACGCGCTTTTTTCGATGGCCTTGAATCCGCTTCGCTATCTTGTGGTTCCGAATCTGGTTGCCGCTGTTCTTGTGTTTCCTCTTCTTGCCGCCATTTTTGATGTTGTCGGAATTTACGGCGGCTACCTTGTTGCGGTCAAGATGCTTGGGATGAGCGAGGGGACGTATTTTTCGGAGATGGATCACATGGTTGAGTGGTCAGATGTCCGCATGGGTCTCTATAAATCACTTAGTTTCGGCGTTATTGTCTCTTGGGTTTGCTGTTACAAGGGATATCATGCAGATAAGGCAGGCTTTGGTGCTGAGGGAGTCAGCAAGGCGACAACGGATGCGGTTGTCACCTCTTCAGTTATGATTTTAATCTGGGACTACTTTATCGGTTCGGTGTTGATCTAAATGATCGAGGTCGTCAATATAGAAAAGAGCTTCGGTGAGCAGCAGGTGCTTCATGGAGTCAATCTCAGCATCCGGGACGGAGAGTTGATGGCCATCATCGGGCGCAGCGGCGGCGGAAAGAGTGTTCTGCTGAAAACGATATCCGGGCTTCTGAAGCCGGATGCCGGAAGCATTATTATCGATGGGGCTGATGTTACTCGCGCGCGCGGCAAGGAGTTGCTCGATGTGCGTCAGAAGATCAGCGTGCTCTTTCAGGGTGGTGCTCTCTTTGATTCACTGAATGCATTTGAAAATGTTGCGTTTCCGCTCGAAGAGTGTACACAAATAGGCAAGGCCGAGATTTACAAGCGGGTTATCCTGGCACTGCAAGATGTCGGTTTGAACAACATAGAACATAAATATCCGTCTGAGATGAGCGGCGGAATGCGGAAGCGGGTTGCTCTTGCCCGGGCACTCGTTTCAGAGCCGAAGGTGGTATTTTTTGATGAGCCGACGACCGGTCTCGATCCGATTCTGCTTCATACCACGCAAACACTGATTCGTCAAGCGCAGAAAAAATATGGATTCACCGGCATCATCATCAGCCATGATATCCCCGAGATTTTTGAAATTGTCGACCGCATAGCATTCCTGCACAAGGGGGCAATTCATGCCGTCGGAACTCCGGAAGAAATGCTTTCGACAAAGGACCAGCTGGTCTGGGGATTTCTGAGCGGTTGCGTTGACGACCCGGAAAACATACTGTGTGAGAAAGACAGTCAAATCTGTCGGTTTGGGACACAAGGGAGGCGATTATGAGGAAAGTTGATCTGGAGCTTGCAGTCGGATTCTTCCTGATTATAGGGATTCTTGCGCTTGGATATCTCTCGATAAATCTTGGTGAGCTTGAGGTTATCGGAGATAAGGGATATACCGTTTCAGCGACCTTTTCACAAGCGGGCGGCATCAAGGCCGGCTCCGTGATTGAGATTGCAGGCGTGGAGATTGGGAAGGTCCGCAGCATCGGACTTGATGAGCAGTATAAGGCACTGGTTCAGATGGCAATCAAGCCGGAAGTCCGTCTGCAGGAAGATGCGATAGCGTCCGTCAGGACAAAGGGGCTCATCGGTGAAAAGTATATACAGATTAGTCCGGGAGGGTCTGATATTATGCTTTCACATGGTGGTAAAATAAGGGAAACAGAGTCGGCAATCAATATTGAAGAAATTATCTCAAAATTTGTATTTGGTTCACTTTGACCCTGCCCCGAAAGAGTAGACACTCTGAAAGGCTTGTTGCAATAAACAAGCAAGGAGGAGAGTCAGATGGGGACAAAGAAAGGGCGCAGGTCGCACAGCCGAGAGTTTAAGGGCGATGCAGTACGTTTGGTGACGAACAAAGGGATAGCAGTATCTCAGTTAGCGCTGGAACTTGGAGTTCATGAGAATACGATTTACAAGTGGTTGCGGCAGTATCAAGCCGATCCTGCGGGGGCATTCCCTGGCAAAGGGCATCTAAAACCGTCGGATGAGGTACTACGGAGACTGCAGCGAGAGAACGTCACTTAGAAAGAGGAGCGAGAAATCCTAAAAAAAGCGTTGGCCATCTTCTCAAAACACCGCGCATGACATACGATTTTATAGACAAACACCGTTTCGCGCACGCGGTGGGGATGATGTGCCGGGTTTTTTGAGTAACGCGAAGCGGATAGTATACATGGCGACACAGAGGACAAGGGCGCAGAGCTCTTGAAAATGTGATACTTCTTGGCAAGATCGGGGAATCGCACCGCCTGATTCAATTTACACACCTATTGACATGACCTCGTATCTCTGCAACAGAAAGCGAGTAGCCAAGCTCATGAAAGCAGCTGGCATTAGCTCAAAGGTGACAAGACGGTTTAAAGTGACGACGCAGTCTAAGCATGATTTGCCGGTGGCTGAGAATCTGCTTAATCGGGACTTTACCGCATCGGCGCCTAACAGGAAATGGGTATCTGATATCACGTACGTTTGGACATGGCAAGGCTGGATGTAAATGTGCGTAGTGATTGATCTATGGGACCGCAAGGGAGTGGGCTGGAGCATATCAGAGAGATCAACAGCCTATCTGGCCGTGAGTGCATTGCGCAATGCGGTAGCCCTGCGCAGACCGCCAGATTTCATTCAGACCGGGGCGTTCAGTATGCAAGTGATGCCTTCAGGGAGGAACTGAAGCGGCATAAAATGGTGCAAAGCATGAGCAGAAAAGGAAACTGCTGGGACAATGCAGTTGCCGAGAGCTTTTTTGGAATACTGAAACGTGAGCTGGTGTATCATGAAATATATCGGACAAGAGCAGAGGCACGGCTAAGTATGTTTCAGCATATCGAAGGATGGGATAATCGCAGAAGGCGGCACTCAACGATCGGGCATCTCAGCCCAGAGACGTTTGGGAAGGCCAAAGTAGCCTCACTCAGTGTCTACAAAATCGGGACAATGCCAGTTCAATAGGAGGAAGCTATGAAAACGCAAAGAAGCAGAATAGGACGTCCGGGATTGGTTGTGCTTGCAGTAGCCGCGGCTGTGTGTCTTTGCGGAAGTGCGTTTGCGCAGGGGACTGCAAAGCAGGCCGGCAACGTATACACGCTTGACGAATGCATCAGTAAAGCCGTCGCGGTGAGCCCGGAAATAGGCGAGGCTCGTTATGACGTTGCCGTCTACAAGGCAAAAAAGGAACAGGCTGATGGTGCGGCGTATCCTCAGATTGAGGCTCTTGCTCTTGCCGGGCCGTCTCCTGAGGCACGCAGAGAGGATATTTCTCCGGTCGTGCAAACCGATGTCGGTGCCAGCATAAACGGCATCTTCGGCCGGGCGGATATTCAGCTCATTCAGCCGATCTACACATTTGGCAGGATTTCATCGTATAAAGAGGCGGCGGAAAGCGGCATCAGGGCAGCAGAAAGCGGTGCTGCAAAAAAGACCTCTGATATCATCCTCAGAACGAAACAGTTCTATTACAGCCTGCTCCTCGCCAAGGACTTTAAAAACCTTGTGCTTGAAGTCAAGGAGGATCTCGATCACGCGGTGAAGAATGCGCAGAAGCAGATAGATACCGGTTCTCCTTTCGCCGATGAGATGAACCTTTTCAAGCTCAGAACGTTTCTCGGCGAAACTAACCGTAACCTGAATGAGGCCGAGAAAAACATCGCCCTTGCCCGCGACGCTCTGGCAACCAGCATGGGGCTTCCCCGGGGAACGATTCTCGACGCAGCTGATTCTTCCCTCTCTGTTGAAGCTCGCAAGCCGGGCGGATTGCAGGATATGATGATTGCTGCAACATTATATCGTGCTGAAATGTCGCAGTTGAAGGAAGGGCTAAAAGCCCGTCAGGCATTGGTGGAGGCGGAAAAAAGCAGTCGGCTCCCGATGCTGTTTGCCGGACTCAAGGGAGTGCTGTCCGGTGCGACAAACCGCGACCGCATAAAGAATCCTTATATCAGCGATGCGTTCTCATCGAGCTACGGTGCTGCATTTCTTGGTGCACGCTGGTCATTTGACTTCGGCATGACCAGGGGCCGTATCAGTGAAGCTGAAGCCGAATATAACAAGCTTGTCGAGAAAAAGCGGTTTGCCGATGAGGCGATCCCGCTCCAGGTCAGAAAGGCCTATTTTGAATATGACGAGGCTTCGAAATCCATAGATGACACCGATATTGCGGTGCAGAGCGCTAAAAAATGGCTGGTCACCGCGGTTGCCAATTTCGATGTGGGAGTCGGCGACGCAAACGATGTCGGCGATGCGGCAGCGGCGTATGCCATGGTGAAGGCAAACAATCTGAAGTCAAAATTCAATCAGCGCATGTCCTATTCAAATATTCTGTATGCGACGGGGCTTGATCAGCAGGGAAAGTAGGAAGGGGGAAGCAATGAGTTGTATTTTTCTGGGTTTTTTCTGTGTTCTTGCATTATCTCTGTCTTCGCCGGTTGCGATGGATGTATATGCCGGAGATGCAACAGAGCAGGTCAGGGCAACGGTTGATAAGGTTATAGAACTGACGAAAGACCAGAACCTCAAGAAGCCGGGCAAGGCTCGTGAGCGCCGCCTTGCAATTCGCATGGCGCTCATCGAGCTCTTTGATTTTGAAGAGATGGCGAAACGATCGCTTTCTGTTCACTGGCAGCAGCGGACAGCGCAGGAGCGCAGAGAGTTTGTCTCGCTGTTTACCGATCTGCTGGATCGCTCGTACATGAAGAAGATCGAGGGCTACGATGAGGAGAAGATTGTCTATATCGATGAAAAAATAGACGGCAGTTATGCAGTCGTCAGGACAAAAATCGTCACAAATCGCAACGTTGAAATACCGATTGATTATCGCATGCTGGTAAAAAGTTCCAAATGGAAAGTGTACGATGTTTCTATTGAAGGAGTTAGTCTCGTGAATAATTATCGTTCCCAGTTCAACAGGATTATCCGGACAAGCTCCTATCCGGAACTGGTGCGCCGCATGAAGAACAAGCTGGATGAAGAGCTTTTTCGGGAAAAGAACAAATAAGCCGAGGCATGCGGCGTCCCGTCCTCATGCCTTTTTTCTTCTCTGAATACTTGACATAAACAGTAGGCTATTTTTAGCATAAATCATGCTTCGGCTCTCGACAAAAGGACAGTACGGCGTTCGTGCAATGTTTGAGATAGCACGGGGCTATCCGGATCGCCCGCTGACGATCAAGGAGATTGCGGAGCGCCAGGATGTATCGGTCGCTTACCTTGAGCAGATTCTCGGCAAGCTTCGCAGGGCAGGGCTGATAAGGAGCATCAGGGGGCCGGGAGGCGGGTATCTTCTGGCCAGGGAACCCCGGGAAATCCCTATCGCAGAGGTTTTAGGCGTTCTGGAGGGTCCCGTGGCGATTACGTCGTGCGTGGATCCCCGCGAAGGCTGTGTGCGCGTTGAACACTGTGTGACGCATCTGCTCTGGAAGGAGCTCGGCGCCCAGATAGAAGGTTTTCTCAATACTATTACGCTGGGCAACCTCCTTGCCGGTGATGTCGGCAGTCTGCAGCAGGTCAGGACCGCACTGGAAAAAACCTCTAAGGACCGGAACTCTCGTTGACGCTGAAATTCGTTGAAGGTATCAAGGCTGATGTAACAGCCGACATCGTCTATATGATGTGTCCGATGCATTTGCTGAAGCTGGATGAGCTTATCAGGGAACTGGAAAAGGGCCAGGTCCTTGAGATTATGACGGATTACGACGGCGCACTGGAGGACATCCCGGCGTGGTGTGCGCGCACCGGCAATGAGTTCATCGGAATAGAAGAAACGGAAGAGTACTATAAGTTCTATATTCGCAAGCTGACTGACTGATCTGCTGTTCAGGCAAGCCTGCTTTCTGAGAGGGAAATGGTATGAATAAGTGTTATTTTGATCATGCTGCGACAAATCCGCTCCATCCGGAAGTGCTTGAATCGATGATGCCTTACTTCAGGGAGGAGTTCGGGAATGCTTTGAGCGTATATGATCTCGGCATGCATGCACGCGAAGCCGTCGAGCAGGCCCGTGCTGAAGTGGCGGCACTGGTAAACGCGAAGCCGGGAACTATTGTCTTTACCTCAAGCGGGGTCGAGGCGAATAATTTTGCGCTTCGCGGAGCCGCGCTTGCCCGCAGGCAGAAGGGCAATCATATTATTGTCTCCAAGGTGGAACATCATTCCGTCCTGAATTCCGCCCGTTTTCTCGAGAAACAAGGATTTGTCGTAACGTATCTGCCTGTTGACAATCACGGGCTGGCAGACCCCGATCTGCTCAGAAAATCAATCAACGATGAAACAGTGCTTATATCGATTACTCACGCAAGCCGTGAAATCGGAACGCTTGAGCCCATAAAGGAGCTTTCAGCTGCCGCAAAGGAACGAGGCGTTGCGTTTCATACGGATGCGATTGCTTCCACCGGCAATGTTCCGGTCGATGTGCAGGATCTCGGCGTCGACATGCTCAGCATGACCGGTCATCAGATGTATGGTCCAAAGGGGATCGGAGCTCTGTATATCAGGGAAGGAACCAGGATTGCGCCGCTTATATACGGAGGCATTCAGGAGGGTGGACGAAGGGCAGGAACGGAAAACGTAGCCTATATTGTAGGCATGGGCAGGGCCGCGCGTCTTGCCCGTGAAGAAATGAGCGGCCGCATGGAGCATGTGAGAAAGCTTCGTGATCGGCTTGTTCAGGGCATTGTCGGAATACCGAATGTCTACCTGACCGGGCATTCTGAAAACCGTCTGCCCAATCATGCAAGTTTTGTAGCAGAGTTTATTGAGGGCGAGGCATTGCTGCTGATGCTGGCAATGAAAGGGATCTACACTGCCAGCGGATCGGCCTGCTCGTCGAAAGCCCTGAAGTCGTCGCCGGTTCTCCTCTCCCTGGGGATTCCGACAGCGCTGGCGCAGGGCTCTATCGTCTTCACGCTTGGCCGCGGGAACACTGAAGAAGAAGTTGATTACGCTCTCGCCGAGTTTCCGCAGATAGTGAGTAAACTCAGAGCTATGTCTCCGTTTGCCAATAAAGGCTGGGATCGCGGGACAAAGAATGATACCTGTTATGTAGGAGGCTGAATATGTATTCGGAAAAAGTCATGGACCATTTTGCGAACCCGCGGAATGTGGGTGAGATGAAGGATGCCGACGGCGTGGGAATGGAAGGCAACCCCACCTGCGGCGATGCAATGGAGCTTTTTATTAAAGTCGAAAACGACGTTATCGTAGATGCAAAGTTCCGTACGTTTGGGTGTGGCGCAGCCATTGCCGTGAGCAGCATGATAACCGAAATGGTGAAGGGCAAGACGCTTGACGAAGCCCTTGCGATTTCGAAAGAAGCGGTTGCAGCAGAACTTGGCGGTTTGCCGCCGCAGAAGATGCACTGCTCGAATCTCGGGGCTGATGCGTTGAGAAAAGCTGTTGAGGATTACCGTTCACGCCGGAAAAAGTAGCGGCATGATCCTGACGACCGGGGCGCGATAAGGGGGTAATTATGGCACTCAATGTGGTGCTTGCAGACGACAGCGAGACGATCCGGAAAGTAGTGGAACTGGTTCTTCAGCCAGAAGGCTTTGGGGTCACAACCTATCGCGACGGGGCTGAGGCCATGCGTGCAATTACCGCGCAGCCGCCCGATCTGGTGCTGGCTGATGTGGGTCTTCCTCATGTGAGCGGCATCTCTCTCTGTCGCAGCATCAAGGACAGTGCCGGGACGGCCGGAGTGCCCGTAATTCTGCTGGTCGGAGCTTTTGAGCCGTTGGATGAAGATGCTGTTCGGGGATCCGGGGCGGATGACATCATAATCAAACCGTTTGAGTCCAAAGAGCTGGTGAGCAAAACAAAAGCGCTGATCGGCGGTCGTCTGTCGGCGGCCGTTACGATCTCTCCTCTGAAAACTTCCGTGCAGGACGCTGCTGCAGAAGAGGAGGCGAGTCTTGACGCAGAGCTTGCCCGCCAATGGGCCGGTGCCATTGACGAACCGGAAAAGCCGTTCATCCAGGCAGAGGTGGGGGGGGCCGTTGCCCCTCAGCAGGGCGCTTCTGCTCAAGGGGATATATCACCCGGAGTTTCGGCATCACTTCCGGAGGAGCAATCAGTCACCGATGAAGAGCTCGCGAAACAGTGGGCTGCTGCCATGGGCGAAGATGAGGAAGAGAAGGGAGCTGCAACCGATGATGGTGCAGTTCTGAACATTCCTGAGCCCTCCGGGTTGCCGAATGACGACCTGGCCCGTCAGTGGGAAGGTTCCCTTGGACCCAAGGCTGCTGAACCCGCAGCCGACCGTGCTGAATCTGAGCCTCTGGCATCATCGGCACTGGCCGCAGGCAGCGCTTCTTTTGCTGAAATTTTGAGCGTGCAGCTTGATGCGTCTGCTCAGGCTGTGCAGTCTCCGGTAAAACAGAGTGTTGCAGAGTTTCCGCTGTCGCCGGACGAGCTTCGTGTTCTGGTGCGTTCAGCGGTTGATGTTGCACTTGCCGAATTGCTACAATCAGAGCGGTCTCGAATCCAGAAGGAGTTTGAGAACACTGTCCGGAAAGCTGTCAAGGATGTTGCGGAAGCGATTCTGCTGCGGGAGCTGGACCGGTCAGTTTCCGCCGACTAGGCTGGACGCCAATACTAAAGAACCGGGAATGCGCAAGAAAGCGGTCACTTTCTTGCGCATTCCTTCTTTCTATTGAGGAGTGGGAATGGAAATCGGCAAGTCGTACAATCCTGAGGAAATAGAAGACAAGTGGTATGAGCTCTGGGAGCGGAAAGGCCTGTTCCAGCCGCGGCAGGACATGCAGGTGAAGCCGTTCAGCATCGTCATCCCTCCACCGAACGTAACCGGTTCGCTTCACATGGGGCATGCGCTGAATGCAACAGTGCAGGATGTGCTGAGCCGCTGGAAGCGCATGCTCGGCTACCGTGTTTTGTGGTTGCCGGGAACTGATCATGCAGGCATAGCGACGCAGAATGTTGTCGAGCGTGAACTTGCGAAGGGGAATATAGACAGACACCGGCTTGGCCGCGAAGAGTTCATGAACCGAGTCTGGCAATGGAAAGCAGAATACGGCGGTAAGATTATTCATCAGCTGAAAAAGCTCGGCGCATCGTGCGACTGGTCGCGCGAGCGGTTCACGCTTGATGAAGGGCTTTCGCAGGCGGTGCGGGAAGTTTTTGTGCGGTTTTTTGAAGAAGGGCTCATATATCGTGACAGCCGTCTCATCAATTGGTGTCCGCGCTGCCATACCGCGCTGTCTGATCTAGAGGTGGAATATGAGGAGATAGACGGCCGCCTGTACTACATCATCTATCCGCTGGCAGAGGGGCCGGGCGCGCTGACCGTGGCAACGACGCGCCCTGAAACAATGCTTGGCGATACTGCAGTTGCAGTTCATCCTGAAGATGTTCGCTATAAAAAACATATCGGCAAGATGATTCGCCTGCCGCTTGCCGACCGTCTCATCCCTGTCGTTGCAGACGAGTCGGTGGATCCGCAGTTCGGCACCGGTGCAGTGAAAATTACGCCGTCCCACGACTTTAACGACGAATCAACCGCGCGCCGGCACAACCTGCCGTTCCTCAACGTGATGACCGAGGATGGCCATATGAACAGCGAGGCCGGCGCTGTTTATGCAGGTCTTGATCGCACGGCCTGCCGCAAGAAGGTCGTGGAAGACCTGAAGAAGCTCGAACTGCTGGAGACCGAGAAGAAACACAAGCATTCGGTAGGGCACTGTTACCGCTGCAAGACAGTCATTGAGCCGTATGACACGATTCAATGGTATGTGAAGATTGAGCCGCTTGCGAAAGAAGCAATCGCTGCGGTCGAAGAGAAGCGTATTCATCTCATACCGGAAGGATGGGAGAACAACTATTTTGGGTGGATGCGTGATATCAGGGACTGGTGTGTGTCCCGGCAGATCTGGTGGGGACATCAGATTCCGGTCTGGTACTGCCCCGACTGCACGACAGCTGAAGGTCATCTTCAGGGAGAGCTGATCGAACATATCTTCTTTGAGCCGTTCGGTTTGAAAGATGGTTCGACGATACCTGGAGGAACCTATGCGGAGCTCCGGCGGAAGGGCCTGAACCACGCTGACCTTGTCGCGAACTCGAAAGTTATCCGCATTCCCCGGCAGGTGAAACCATTCTGCAGCAGAACGGATCTTGCGGCATGTCCCTTGTGCGGGAGCGGCCGGATTCTGCGTGATCCTGATGTTCTTGACACCTGGTTTTCCTCGGCTCTCTGGCCTTTTTCGACCCTGGGCTGGCCTGCTGAAACTCCTGATCTCAAGACATTCTATCCGACAAGCGTTCTGGTGACCGGCTTTGATATTCTCTTCTTCTGGGTTGCCCGCATGATAATGATGGGCTTGAAATGTACGGGAGAAGTGCCTTTCCGCGATGTATATATTCATGCCCTGGTCCGGGACGCAAAGGGGCAGAAGATGAGCAAGTCGAAGGGCAATGTCATTGATCCTCTGACTATGATAGACAGATTCGGGGCGGACGCGTTCCGTTTTTCGCTTGCTGCCTTTGCCGCCCAGGGGCGCGACATCCGTTTTTCCGAGGAACGGGTTGAAGGCTACCGGCATTTCATCAACAAACTCTGGAATGCGACACGCTTTATGGTCGGCTATGCGGAATTCCGTTCAACAGCGGCGCCCTCTTCGGCTGAACTGGCCGCCGATATAAGGAACAGCTGGATTCTCAGCAGGCTGTCGCACTGTGCTGACGATGTGAACCGCAACCTTGACGCATATCGGTTTAATGAGGCGGCAAACAGTATTTACCATTTTATCTGGCACGAGTTCTGCGACTGGTATCTTGAGATCGTCAAGCCGGATCTGTATGGAGATGATGCTGCAAAGAAACGCCTGGTTGTGGATTGTCTTTTCTTCGTTCTTGAGCGTGTGCTATTGATGCTCCACCCGTTTATGCCCTTTGTGACGGAGGAGCTCTGGCAACGCGTGCTCGATAAAAAAGAGAGCATCATGCAGCACGCGGCGTTCCCGTGCGATCTCCCGGTTTATTCTGAGGCGGAACGACGCATGAATCTTGTCCTTGACGTCATATCGGGGATTCGCAGCATCAGGGGCGAGCTGAATATCAACCCATCTCTGGAAATCACGGTTCAGATGAAGACGCTGAGCGATGATGCTTTGGCAGCATTGGAGGAAAACCGGGCTTCCATTATAAAACTGACCCGCTGCAAGGATCTGCAGACAGGCAATAACGTATCGCGTGCAAAAGGTTCCGCCATGTTCGTAACTGATTCTGTTGAAGGCTACATTCCCATTGAAGGACTTCTGGACCTTGATGCTGAAATCGCCCGCCTCCGGAAGGAAAAGGCAAAAGTCGAAGAGGCGATAGCGTTTTTCAATAAAAAGCTTATGAATGAGGATTTCCTCAAGAGCGCTCCGAAAAATGTCGTGGAAAAAGACAGGGCGAAGTTTGAGGAACTGGCAAGGAAAAATGATAAAATAGCCGACAACCTGAATCTGCTGAAAACGATTCAATAAGGGGGCAATGAATGGAAAAGAATGTTCTTGACATCGAAAGCGGCAAGCTCGATATCGTCGAGGCGGAGTTTGCCAATATCCGCCAGAGTACGATCAGGGCAGTGGAGGGCGGGCATATCGAACTCCAGCAGGTGGCTGCGCTGAGCATTGACGGCGACAGGGTTGAAGTTACCCAAGGGGCGGCGGTGCTCATGAAAGGGGAATCTCTGACGTTGAATCAGAGCGTGAGCATGTTTGCAGCGAGCACGACGGCGAATATCAACTTCTCCTGCACCCCGGTTTCTGTTTCAAGGGGGGACTCGACGGTCAACCGGAGCGCAGTCGGCGTTCTTGTCGCAAATGAAATTCGCGCAGAAAACAGCACATCCATCCTGCTGATTGGCCGCAAAGTGCAGGGAAACATAACCACACTGCTGGACTGGCGTTCCGCAGCGGCAATCGGGGCTGTGGCAGGCGGCATTTTTGGTCTTTTCACACTTTTCCGGCGGCGATAGTCAGCCATGATGGTCGATCTGTCTGTCGCCGGGACGATTCGCCGCGCCCTGATGGAAGATGCCGGCTCCGGCGATATAACATCTCAGCTCACCGTTGCCGAAGATTCCTGTTCAGTCGCCGTTCTGGTGGCAAAAGAGTCTTTTGTTCTTGCGGGCATGCCGTATGTGCAGGAAGTTTTTGTACAGGTTGACCCGGCAGTAAAAGTAAAGGTCTTCGAAAAAGAGGGCACTCCGGTGAAATCCGGCGGCGTACTGGCCGAACTGTCAGGGAGAACCTGTTCACTCCTTCTTGGTGAAAGAGTGGCGCTCAACATACTTCAGAGAGTTTCAGGAATAGCTTCTTTAACAAATAGTTATGTAAATAAAGTTAAAGCATATCCTGTAAAAATAACCGATACGAGGAAAACGTCTCCGGGGCTCAGGGCACTTGAAAAATACGGGGTGCGAATGGGCGGCGGATGGAATCATCGCTTCTGTCTTTCTGACGGGGTGTTGATCAAGGATAACCATATTGCCGCGTCAGGCAGTATCGCGAAGGCTGTAGCTCGTTCCCGCATGGCGCATCATCTCCTGAAAATTGAAGTCGAGGTGACAACGCTTGACGAACTCTGTGAGGCTCTCGATGCGGGCGCGGACGTCATCATGCTTGACAACATGGGGCTTGATGAAATCCGCAGAGCGGTCGAAGTCAACCGGAAGAGAGTGCTGCTTGAAGTCTCCGGCGGCGTTTCACTCGACACGGTAGAGCAGATAGCGGCAACCGGCGTCGACATCATTTCGGTCGGAGCTCTCACACACTCGGCCCGGGCAGTCGATATCAGCATGAACATCAGGAAGAAAGGATAGCGCAGTGAAACCTATCACTTACAAACAGGCAGGCGTTGATATCGATGAAGGAGAGCGTCTCGTCAAACTCATCTCACCGATAGTGAAGCGCACCTTTCGTAAAGAGGTTTTGGCTGATATAGGTTCATTCGGCGCGCTGTTTCGTCTGGACCTGAAGAAGTATCGCGAACCGGTCCTTGTGAGCGGCACCGATGGTGTCGGCACGAAACTGAAAATCGCGTTTCTGACCGGGAAATATGACACTGTCGGTATCGACCTGGTTGCAATGTGCGTGAATGATATCCTGACGCTCGGTGCTGAACCGCTGTTTTTTCTGGATTATTATGCCACGGGAGCACTTTCTGCAGAAAAGGCTCGTGATGTGGTCAAGGGAATAGCTGACGGCTGTCTTGAAGCCGGCTGTTCGCTCATCGGAGGGGAAACCGCGGAAATGCCGGGCTTTTATGATGCCGATGAATTTGACCTTGCCGGGTTTTCTGTCGGCGTCGTTGACCGGAAAAACGTTGTCGACGGGAAGTCCATCAGGCCGGGAGACGCGGTGATAGGTGTCCTCTCATCCGGCTTGCACAGCAACGGATACTCGCTCATTCGCAAGATACTGTTCGACCTTAAGAACATGACCGTAGATACGTTTGTGCCGGAGCTGAATCAGACGCTTGGTGAGGCGCTGCTCACGCCGACCCGTATCTATGTCAAGGGAGTAGCTGCTGTCGGCAGGAAAGTGAAAATAAAGGGGATGGCGCATATTACCGGCGGCGGCATCCCCGGCAACCTGCCGCGCATTCTTCCCTCCGGCCTCCGGGCGTCGATTTTCAGGAACTCATGGGAGGTGCCGGCACTCTTTTCGCTCGTGCAGAAGCTCGGTTCGGTTCCTGAGAACGAGATGAAAAAAACCTTTAACATGGGGATCGGATATGTTATAGTAGTTTCACCCAAAGATGCCGACGCCTCGGTAGCGCACTTGAAGAAATCCGGATATCCCGCATCTCAGATCGGCTTTATCGAACAGGGAGGCAAACAGCGCGTCCGTTATGTATAAGGTCAAGCGTTTCCTGAAAAAGCTTTTCACGCCGGTGAGCATCATGATGATTCCTCATGACAGCAAGCGGACCATCAATTTCCGGGTGCCTTCCATCGGCATTCTGCTCGCCGTATTTCTCTGGCTTGCAGGGACGTTCTATGTCGTGACCGCAACCGTCGATACCATCGAGTATCACCAGATGAAGAACAAGGTTGCCTTTTATTCCTCCCAATTCTCCGAACTGCAGACGGCAATGAACATGATCATGAAGGCTGATTCAGAGTTCCGGCGTCTTCTGTCGTTTGGCTCGAAAGAGCAGATTCTCGAGAACGTAGATGCCAAAAAAACGGTTGATAACGCCGGTTCTCTCGATATGGAGCAGTTGCGCGAGCAGATAAAAAAGACGACCGAAACCGTGATCGCTGTCAGCGACTATCTAAGAGAACAGAAAGATCTTGAGGGCTCTCTGCCGAAAGGTTGGCCGGTCGTCGGCAGGGTAACGTCTCATTACGGGCATCGTCAGGATCCGAAGTACGGCGGTCAGGAGTTTCATGCCGGCATCGATATCTCGGTGCCCAAAGGAACGCCGATTCGTACAACGGCTGACGGCGTGGTGAGCTTTTCGGGCTGGAGCGCCGGCAACGGCAATCTGGTTGTTGTCGAGCATGGCATGGGCTATTCAACGCTGTATGCGCATAATTCCAGTAACAAGGTTGCGGTTGGCAATCGCGTGAAGCGGGGCGCTGTAATCGCTCTTGCCGGCGCAACCGGTTACACTACCGGATCGCATCTGCACTATGAAGTCTGGGTGAACGGCAAAGCGGTGAATCCGCGTGACTATATCTGGGAGGATGACCGTGTTTCTGAAAAGAAATAACAGCAGCAAGCTTGAATCACTTATAGGTACTCAGTCATCTGTTGAAGGCAACATTGAGGCAAAGGGAACGCTTCGCGTAGATGGAGCCGCCGCCGGTCATATAAAGGCCGAAGAAGTTATTCTCGGAGAGTGCGGCTCGATTCAGGGCGATGTGGTTGCCCGAAGCGTACTCATCGGGGGGAGAATTGACGGCAATGTGCATGCGCAAGAGAGCGTGGAGATAAAACCCAAAGGCAAGCTGTTCGGTGACGTCTTTACCCGAAAGCTTACGGTCGCTGAAGGCGGTATTTTTGAAGGACGCTCCCATGTCCACCGGGATGAAGATGCTTCCAATGTGATTGATTTTCCGGCCCGGGAGGCTTCATCCCGGTAGTCGCAGGTACAATCCGAATCAAAAAAAAGGCGCCGCTGCAAAGCGGCGCCTTTTTTTTGTCTGCTTTGCCTTATTTTTTCGGCATTAACTGCAACTCCAGCCCTTCCAGCTCAGCTTCAGGGAGCAGTCGCTTGGCGCCGATGTATCGAGAAACATAATAAGGATGATTCAGATTGTCTATGGTGACGCGCTTTTCTCTGGATGAAGCATGGATAAACAGATTATTCCCCATATATATGCCGACATGTGACGGGAAGGACGCATACGTCTGGAAGAATACCAGGTCGCCGACATTCAGTTCAGACTTGTGAACTTCCTCTCCGACCCTGAACTGTTCGCGCGCGCTTCTGGGAAGTTGTATCCCTGCAATGCTGAATACTTTCTGCACATATGATGAGCAGTCGACTGCCGCAATGCCGTTGCCCCCAAACCGGTACGGGAGGTGGAGCATTTTCCGGGCAAACAGCAACAGCCTGTCCTGGAGATTCATATCGGCAACTTCTTCAGTCCTGGAAAGTTCCTTCACTTCGGCAATTTTCGCTGAAGCGATAATGGGCGTAGTTTTCGGATCGTACGCAGCTCGTTCCGCATGCTCATCATCGGCTTCCGTTGAATGCGTTCTTTGCTGATGCTCTTTTTTTGCGACGGCAAGCTTCTGATTCACCTGCAGAGTGCTGTCTGAAAGCCCGTTGATTTCTTTCAGCTGATTGACCGACATATTGTGCTTCCGCGCAATACTCCATATGTTGTCACCTTCTTTGACCGTATAAAGCGACTGCACCGCTTTTTTTACCGTCAGTTGCTGTCCTGGCTTCAATTTGGCAGATTTCAACCCATTCACTGCCATCAACTCCGATTCAGACATTCCATGCAGCCTGGCGATTGTTGCGACGTTATCGCCTTTCTTTACGGCATAGGTCGACTTTTCCGCAACGGCTTTGAGCGCTGATTTTTCCTTGCGAGGGGTATCGGCCTGCGAAGCGGCCGCCGTGCCCTTTTCAGGGATAACGATCCTGTCGCCGATAGCGAGCTTGACAGAAGAGAGATTGTTTGCTGATTTCAGGTCGGGGATGGATATGTGGTACCGTTTTGAAATTTTCTGCAGCGTGTCGCCTTTTTGCACGGTATGCATTGTCTTTGCATCTGCATCGGCATACGATCTTGCGCAGATCAGCGACACAAGGGAAACCGCGACGATCCAATTTCTCATCGCCACCTCCACTTCGATTTTTCTATGCTGCCTCGTCCCGAAGAATATCCGGAATCGACGGCAGTTCGCTCAGACTCGAAAGCCCGAAGTACTGCAAAAAATCTTTGGTTGTTGCATAGAGAAAAGGCCTGCCGGGAGCTTCCTTTTTCCCGACTATTTTAATTAAACGCTTTTCGAGCAGCGTTTTAATCGCGCCATCAGAGTTTACCCCACGAAGCTGGTCAATTTCAACCCTTGTCATGGGCTGCTTATAGGCAATGATAGCGAGAGTCTCCAGCGCCGGCTGGGAGAGCTTCGTGCTGATATTAATATTCCTGAAGCGTTTTACCCACTGGCCGAACTCGGGATTTGTCACAATCTGGAAACTGTCTTCAATCTGGCGGATAACGAGCCCGGCACCCCGCTGCCGATAGTCAGCGGCAAGCCGCAGCAGGAGTTGAACGACTTCTTTTTCAGCAATATCGGTGCTTTTCGCGAGGCTGGTTACCGGAACCGCTTCTCCTGCAACGAACAGTAAAGACTCCAGAATGGCTTTGCGCTGAGCAGCAATGCTCTCCTCATCCTGAAGTGTTTCTGCTTCGCGCTGAGGGCGGTCCTGTGTACTTTCCATGTTGGTGAGTATAGCAAAATCAACCCTTAAATGCAAAATAAAAACATGGTATAGTTAGAGCAATCATTATGCATGACACCATTTTAGTTGTTTTAACGGTAGGCATACTTTTTACTGTTCTGGCCATTGCGCTTGTGCTGCTTCCCCGTCTGTTAAGGGAAAAGGAAAAGCCGCAGCGGGTAACCGAAATGGATATGATGCTTGCGTCCTTTCAGACGATGGGGAGCGAGCTCAAGTCGCTCAGGGAGCAGCTGTTCATCAAGGAACGTCTGGCCGCCCTTGGCGAGGTATCTGCCGGCATAGCCCATGAGTTCCGCAATCCCATGAGCGTTATTTCCGGCTATGCGCGACTTCTCCTGAAGAGCCTGCCTGAAAAAGATGAGCGCAGGGAACTCGCAGAGGGGATCCTTCAGGAAATCGAAAGCATGAACGGCGTTATGACAGAATTGCTGAGTTTTTCACGTTCCGAACCCATCCAGAAAACGTCAGTTCCGGTTCAGGCCCTGCTGATTGAGACGATGCGCGGGTTTCCCGATCGACAGCGAATTCATATTGCCGAAACCGGAACCCTGCAGTGCGCCGGCGATGCCACGCTCTTGCGTCAGGCATTGAAAAATCTGGCGCAGAATGCACTGGAGGCCGGTGCGCCGGACGTCAGGATACGCGCGGCAGCCGGAGAGATGTCCGGAAAAAAAGGAGTCTGGCTCGAGGTGCAGGACAACGGCCCCGGACTGGATGAAGCCGAGCAGGAAAAAATATTTGCGCCGTTCTATACGACGAAAGCTGACGGCACCGGAATAGGGCTTGCCCTAGTGCAAAAAATTGTGCTGGCACACGGGGGGACGATAACCGTGGAGAGCCGCAAAGGCGACGGCGCTCTCTTCAGGATATATCTGCCTTCCGATGGCGCATGAGCAGGGAGGTTTTCTGATTACGATTCTTATTGTCGACGACAAGAAAAGCATGGTCGATGTGCTGAAACGCTCTTTTGCAGGCGCGGGCTATTCGGTTCTGACGGCCCATACCGTGAAGGATGCCATGGAAAGGCTTCGTTCCGCCGCTGAGCTTGACGGAGTGGTAACTGACCTGAAGCTGCCCGACGGCGACGGCTTGCAGATACTCGCTGCGTCAAAAGAGCGTTCGCCGCTCATGCCGATCGTGGTGATGACCGCCCACGGCACCATCGAAAATGCGGTGGGCGCAGTGAAGCAGGGCGCGTATGACTTCATCGCAAAGCCTTTTGACCCTGACCATCTGCTGCTGCTTGTTGCCCGCGCTCTCAGCGAGAGCGGCTCACGCAGAGAAAACATCGTGCTAAAGAAGGAGTTTTCCCGGTATCTGCGCATGCCGGAGCTGATCGGCGAGAGTCCGCAGTGGCAGAGCGTTGTGGAAAGCGCCCGGAAAGTCGCTTCATTAAAGACGACGGCTCTCATTCTGGGAGAGAGCGGAACCGGCAAGGAGCTGATTGCCCGCGCGATTCACTTCTTCGGTCAGCGCGCCGGGCAGCCGTTTGTCGCCGTCAACTGCGCCGCGATTCCGAAAGACCTTATAGAAAATGAACTCTTCGGCCATGAAAAGGGCGCTTTTACCGGCGCAACGGAAATAAAACCGGGCCGGTTTGAGCTCGCCGACAAAGGCACGATTTTTCTCGATGAAATCGGCGACATGGATCTTTCCCTTCAGGCAAAGCTGCTGCGGGTGCTTCAGGAGAGCGAGTTTGAACGCGTTGGCGGCACAAGGGCTCTCCGTGTTGATGTGCGCATCGTTGCGGCAAGCAACAAGGATCTTCACAAGGCCGTAGCGGAGGGAACGTTTCGTGAAGACCTTTTTTACCGTCTGAATGTTTTTCCTCTTTTTATTCTTCCGCTTCGTGAGCGCAGGGCGGACATCCTTCCTCTTGCGAAGCATTTTGTGCAATTGCACTGCCGCGAAATGAACCGGCGGGAGCTGGTCATTGATAACGATGCCGCGCAGGCGCTTGAAGCTTATGGCTGGAAGGGAAATGTCCGGGAGTTGAAAAATGTGCTGGAGCGGGCTGTCATCATGACTGAAGGCTTCCGGATTGAGCGGTGCCGCCTTGCACTCTGCCCTCCTGAATCTCCGGCACTTCCGGTTGCGGAAGGTTCGCTCCTTGCCGTCGGCGACGCTGCGTCGCGGGCTGCGGAAAAAGCGCTCATTGAGCAGGTACTTCGTGAAACCGGAGGCAACAAGAGCAGGGCTGCGGAGAAATTGCAGGTAAGCTACAAGACGCTGCTGACGAAGATAAAGGATTACGGTTTGGAAAACCTTGTCTGACTTGTGAAGCACGAGACTGATAAATGGGTAACGCGGTTCACAATGATACCGGAAGGATCGAGTCAAAAGATTGTTTGATAAGGATATTTTGATATTGATACAACTGGCACAATCCGTGCATGTTAATTGCTCACCATGAAGATGAAACTGATGGACGAAAACGGTGTATCGCTCGTCGAGCTTATGATTGTTGTTGCTATTCTGGCGATTCTGTTGACTATTTCATCGATAAGCCTGCTGCGCGCCAGAGACAACGCAAACCTGCGCTCCGCCGCGCTGGAAGTGGAAGGCGATATCACAGAAACGAGAACTCGGGCGCTTGCGCGGAACAGGCTGCATCGCATGACCTTCACTATAAACAGCCCGAATTATGTTATTGAAGAGTGTACCGTCGCATCGCAAACCCCATGCGCGGCTTACGCCGTCGTTCAAGCAAAGGATTTGAGGAATTTTGGGGATGCGGGAACTTTTGTCGTAAACGCCAACTTCAGCGCAACTCCCTTTCTTCTGTTTCAGATGAGAGGAACTGCCGATCCCGGCACCGTCGTCATCCAGAACAATCGCGGCTCCCAGGCCACGATTACAACGAATTTCAGGGCGAGGACTTATGTCACCTATGTATATTAAAAACGACCGGGGCATGACGCTTATTGAGGTACTCATTGCAGTAGCACTGCTTGTTGTCGGGATTCTGGGGACGCTCACGGTTTTTCCTCTCGGGTGGATCTCTACCACAAGGGCGGACAGGATCGGGCAGGCGGCTGAAATATTGCACCGGGAGATGGAGACCGTGCAGATCAACATCCAGAATGAGTGCAACCCCGTGGCGGCAGGCGCGACGACTTTTCCTAGTGTTTGGTCAGGCGGTCAGGCAGCCGCTCAGCCCGGAGATATGCAATATACGGTTACCAGGACAATACAGACGCTGCCCAATGATTTCTGGCTCGTTTCCGTGCAGGTTACCTGGACGGGAAACGCAGCAGGCACCCGCGATTCATTTACGGTCACCCGCGACCCAAACTATAAGCAGGGGTGCTGAATGAAGCCGGGAATGAAAAATAATCGGGTTCCTCGACAGGCCGGGTTTTCTCTTGTCGAGCTGCTTATTGCCATAGCGGTCGGCATGGTTTTGCTTGCTGCCGTGTCCATGACGCTTCGTTCCGGACTCCAGGCATCTACCGGCATACAGCTGAAAGCGTCGGCTCAGGAAGACGCGCGACTTGCACTGCAGATCATGACGGCTGAAACAGGCATGGCGTCCTACAACCCGCAATTCCGCTCTGATGCCGCTTTCTGGGTTACCAATGCGTGCGCAGCAAGCCCGAACCAGAATTATCGGGGCATTCAGGAAGCGACCGCTACTGCGCTGACCGTTGAAATGGCAATTGGGCCGGGCGCAACAGGCTCAGACTGGGTCGGCGACGATCCGAACGAGGTTATCCGTTACGTTTATGACGCGGCGAATCAGCGGATTACGCGTGCCACCAGTTGCGCCGGCGCACAGCCTTTTTTGGGGGATACCGCAGCTTCCGGCCGCCCGAGAGAGGTGCTGGTTGTCAACAACGACCTCGGGCTTCCTGTTTTCCGGTACTTCAACGGACAGGGGACGGAACTGACTTCGCCGGTAACGGCGCAGATTCCAGCTATCCGCCGCATCGAGATTACGCTGGCAGTACAGACGAGCGAGATTGACCCGACAACGAAGACGCGAAAGAGCATGATCTATTCGACGAGGGTCCTGCCCAGAAATCATATGGTGGAATAAGTGCTCATGAGAACGATAGCGGATGAAAAAAAGGGAGTCGCGGCAATGCAGGAATACAAAAAAAAGATGAAAGCGACGGCTCATGCGGCCAATGAACGTGGGGTTGCGCTTGTCGGCGCGCTCATGGCTCTTATCCTCCTGCTTGCGGTCTCTTCGATCGTTTTCTTTGTCTCCACAAAGGATATGCGAATCAGCACCAGAATAGCCGGCGAGAAGAAGGCTTTTGCCGCTGCTGAAGCCGGCATCGGGGAGTTGAAGCGCTTCATAGACAACTCTAAAAGAAGCTCCACAGACTTGCTTGCCACCAGAGCGCTGATAGAAAATTATACAATGAATCAGGCACAGGTTAATACGGCGCAAGATCCCGCCGCCCTTTACACCGTTGCCGCTTTAAGCGATCCCAATATATCAGTCGCCGCGTGTGCCGATATGCCCGGTTTCGACCCTGCCGTATGGGGAGAACTGAGGACGGCGAAAACAATAACGGGTGAAAATGCCAACTATCAGTCCAGAGTGACGATAGATGTCGGCATCGGTTACGGGCCTTCTCCATGTAAATAGCAGTTTCAAAAAAAGAAGGTTTTTGAGCGATGATTGCGCGGCTCACTAAAGGCAATGTTTAGAAACTGTGATATAAGGTTCTTCAGGAGGAGCACCATGTACAATCTATCCCGCATATTTGGACGCATTCTGGCGCTTCTGGCGCTTTTGTCTCTGCCGAACTCACTTTTTGCGGCAGATGAGGCGGGGCTTTTTTCATCGAACGTTCCGCCCGATGCCCTTATCGTCCTTGACCTTTCCGGAAGCATGAACTGGACCCCTGTCGGTGAGACCATGTACGTCAGCACCGGCAACTGCAACACAACATATAATGGTCCATTTTATGGGGTGACCAATACGGGGCGGGTTCCCTGCGCCATCCCTTCAGGCAGCGTTCCCAAATACAGCACCTCTTCCTGCCGGGCGGTCGATCCTAACAACAGCAGCACGCACTATCCGTTTTACCGCGCTCTCACGGGCGCGTATACGACCGATTGCAGCAGACTCGAAATTGCGAAACGCGCACTATTTTCGGTGCTTGATGCCAACAAAGACGGTGTTATTCGCAGCACGGGCGCGACCGATGACGCAGCCCTGAATGTCCGTATTGGCTATATGCGGTTTTACAACTGCGGCGGAAACGACACCGGCGGGGATTATTCCGCCGGCTGCAACAGCCTTATACGTCCTATCGGCAGCTTTTATTCAAGAATATACTGCGGTGCCAACCCCGGCACCTGCACACTGGCGACGGCACCCAGCGGCACCTGCATACGTGGGGAGTCGGCCTTGGGCGGCACCCCTCTTGGCGCTTCATTGAGAGAGGCGAAGCTGTATCTTGACGCGCACAAGGCGACGGATACGACGGCTTCAAACTGCCGCAAAAAATTCGTCCTTTTCGTGACTGACGGAGCCGATACCTATTCGTGCGGAGGCAGCGGACAGGAAACGCAGACAACTCAATACCAGCGCCGCCGGGAGACGGTGGCGCAGGCGAAGGCTTTGGGTGACGCCGGCTATAAGGTGTTTGTCGTCGGCTTCGGTGCCGACATGCCTGCTTCTCTGCAAAATACGCTGAACTGGGCGGCATATTACGGCCAGACCGACAATCCTAATCTAGCCAATGCAGGGTCCCCGGCTGATTACCCGATTGCAGCATCGCCGGCACCGGCGACACCGATACTGTATCCTGCCGGCATTACGTCGTGCATGACATCTCCCACGATACAGCCGCCCGGAACATTTCCCTGCAACGGCACATCGTCAAACTGCTTCGCTACGGCCAACGACCCCGGCACCGCCTCCCTTTCGGGCTACGCGTATTTTGCGGCAAGCGCTGGCGAGCTGACCGAGGCGCTGCAGGACGCCATCAACCAGATTACAGAAGGAACGTATTCCTTCACGGTCGCGTCGATTGCGACTGCGAGAATTACGAGTGAAGATCACCTGTATGAAGCGTCTTTTACGCCCAAAGATGACGATCCGTTCTGGCCGGGATTCCTTAAGAAATACAACATCAATTCCGATGGCAGCGTCGGCAGCGTCGTATGGGATGCCGGTGATGTTCTGGATGCCATGCCTCATGCCTCACGGAATATGAAGACCTGCACGACCGGCTGTGCGTCAGGAGCTCCTGCAATGACCGACTTTACGACCGCGATTGATCCGCGATACCTCGGATTCACCGCAGCCCAGACGACCGAACGCACCAACGTAGTCGGCTATTTTCGGGGAGACCCGGCATATAGCCCTGACGACTGGAAGCTTGGCGACATATGGCACTCAAATCCGGTTGTCATAGCGACGCCGTCGAGGTTTTTTAAAGATATCGTTGATGCTTCCACTCCAACCGCCTTTTCGCTCTTCAGGGACGCCAACGAGAGGCTCTCTGATGCGTCAGGCACCCGTGTTGTGGCGGTGGGCGCCAATGACGGCCAGTTTCATGTGTTCAGGACATTCAACGGCGCGGAGGCATTCAGCTTTATCCCGCCGAACCTCATGCCGAAGCTGAAACTCGTCGCTCATCTTACCGATCCTTCATCGCTGCCACATCAATACTTCGTGGACGGTCCTGTTTCCACCGCGGACGTATGGCTCGGAACAGGCAGCGGAACAACGAAAAGTGCGTCTGACTGGCGCACCATGCTCGTCTTTGGCCTCGGCAGGGGAGTCAGCCCGGACTATACGTGGAGTTCGTCTCCGAACTGCGCCGCGTTTGACGGGGTGTCAACGGTGCAGACATTCAGCCAGGCCTACTCGGCAAGCACTCCTCACTATTGCGGGTATTATGCATTCGACTTCACCAATACGCTGTCGCCCGCGTACAAATGGCGAATCAATCCGACGGCTGCGCAAGCGCCCTATTTGAGCGATCCGTGGTCCAAAATGACGATCGGAAGGGTCAAGATCGGCGGCAACGAAAAGTGGGTCGGCTTCATCGGCGGCGGTGGGTACGAGTACTCCTGCGGCACCACTCCCGTGGAGCCTGCAAACCGGGGGAAGGGCTTTTTTGTGGTGGACATGTCAAACGGAAACATCCTCTGGAGCTATACGCAGGCGAATAATTCCCTGATGCAATACAGCATTCCCGCGCAGCCTTTTATTTTTGACTCGGATAATGACGGCTTCATCGATTCGGTTTATGTCGGCGATCTGGGCGGAAATATGTGGCGCTTCCGTTTCTGCAACGCGGCCAGTCCGGCAGGATGCAATACCGGTTCTTGGACCGGTTCTCTCCTGTATGAGCAGACGAGCACGAGGCGCCCCATCTATACCAGTTTAACGCTCACACGGGACCCTAACCGCAATGTCTGGCTGTATTGGGGCACCGGAGACAAGCAGTGCCCGACTTCTTCGGGAACGGTGGATCGCTTTTACGCGATAAAGGACACGCCTCAGGTCTGCACCTCAAGTGCTGATTGCGGCGGTGCTCCGTGCCAGACCGGCAGGTGTTCTCCTACCTATCAGTTCAGCCATTTGCAGAACATGACTTTGGCCGCTCAGCAGTATAACAACACCAGTCAGGGATTTTCGTTTGCGTTCGCGGGTAATGAAAAAATGCTCGGGACTCCGGTTGTTTTTGGCGGAAAGGTCTATTTCACGACCTATGCGCCCGCGGCAACCGGCGCCAATTTGTGCACGCAGGGCGGAACCGGCAGACTCTACGCATTTGACTATCAGACAGCTCTCGGGCGCGATACGGTTCTGTATACCGGAGTCGGCATCCTGTCGGATCCTCAGATTTCGCTCAATCCCGCTGGTTCGAGCGCAGGTGTATATGTTACAGCCAGCGGCGCCGGGACGCAAAATATGCGGACAGTCCAAGGCGCTACAAAAGATTTATTGGATAAACCAAGGGTGATTTTCTGGCGCGACCGACGGGTTCAGTGATTCGGGGACGACTATGCGGAATCGAAGCTCTATCATGACAAGCAGGGCCGAAAAGATGAGCGGGCAGGTTGCGATGAAGGTTGCTTTTGCCGTTCTCCTTGTCGCAGCATCCGCTCTTGCGCTGTATGTGATGACGTCGACGAAAAAGGAAGTAATCGCGCAGAAGCCAGACACCGCCTTTCTTGAGGCAATGCAGGGAACAAAGACAGGAGCTGTTTCACCGCTTCCGTCTCCGGCCGGGCCTGAAACGCTATTGGTCAAATCCGTTGTCTTCACCCCGGCCAGGTTCTCGAGCCTGAATGCTGTTCAGGCAGAGGTCAGAACGGCAGGAACACCCGGTGCCCCCATGTCCTTTGAATATGAGTGGAGTGTGAACGGACAGCCTGTGCGCGATGTGAGCGGCAATATTCTGCCTGCGGGCAGGGTCAGGAAAAATGACCGGGTGAGCGTAGTAGTCACGCCGATAATCGGCGGCAGCAAGGCAACGCCGTTTCAGAGCATGTCTGCAACAGTGCTGAGCGCACCGCCTTCGCTTGACCTGAAGGTGCTGACTCCGCAGGCGGAAAAAGCGGCTGAGCTTCAGCTTGTAGGGATGGACCCTGACGGCGGCACAGTGACCTATGCTTTTGAATCGCCGGTTCCCGCAGAGGTTTCGCTTGACAAAAAGACCGGCAAAGTGGTCTGGAATCTTCCATCACAGGAAAAAAAGGTGGTTCATTTCAGCGCCTCTGCAACCAATGCCGATGGGGTCAAGACGGTCAGGACGTTTGAAATCACTGTCGGGCCCCGGTAGCATTCCTGCTGCCTCTCATCTTGTAAAGCATCTCTTCCGGGCGATATACTACGACTCTAAATTAAGATCGCCGGGAGAAATCTGCCAATGGCTTATAAAGACCTGCGTCACTACCTTTCCATCCTTGAGCAGCGAGGAGAAATCCATCGTATCAAAGCCGAAGTCGATCCGATTCTTGAAATCTCAGCCATCACCGACCGCATGTGCAAAAGCCCGGGCGGCGGCAAAGCGCTTTTTTTCGAGAAGGTGAAGGGCTCGCAGTATCCTGTTGTCACAAACATTTTCGGCTCTTTTTCGCGCATGTGCCTTTCGCTCGAAATTAATCATCTCGATGATGTGGGCAAACGCATCGAAGAGTTGATGAATCAGGCGCCGCCCAAATCGATTATGGAAAAGCTCGCCATGCTGCCGAAGCTGTTCGAATTTTCGAACTATCTGCCAAAAACCGTAAAGAGTGCTCCCTGCCAGGAAGTGATCGAAAAGGACAACCCTGACCTTTCAAAGTTCCCGGTGCTGAAAACCTGGCCGGGGGATGGGCAGCCGACTGATGAGGGGCGCTTCATCACCTTCCCGATGGTCTTTACGAAAGACCCTGAAACAGGCCGTCCGAATTGCGGCATGTACCGCATTCACATTTACGACAAGAAAACGACCGGCATGCACTGGCACATTCACAAGGACGGAGCCCGTCATTACGACAAATACAAGGCGCTCAGGCAGCGCATGCCCGCGGCCATAGCAGTCGGGAGCGACCCGGCGGTCATTTATGCATCGACCGCGCCGCTGCCCGAGGCGGTCGATGAGATGATGTTTGCCGGCTTTCTACGGCGCGAGCCGGTTCAAATGGTGAAGTGCATTACCTCCGACGTCGAAGTGCCCGCAAACAGTGAGCTGGTGATTGAAGGCTACCTGGAGCCTGGCGAGGAGCGAATCGAAGGGCCGTTCGGCGACCATACCGGCTTTTATTCCCCGGCAGACAGTTATCCGGTTTTTCATGTGACCTGCATTACGCACCGGAAAGACCTCATCTATCCGGCGACGATTGTCGGCAAGCCGCCGATGGAAGACTGCTACATGGCGAAGGCGACCGAGCGGATTTTCCTGCCGCTGATGAGGCTTGATATGCCGGAGATACGGGATTTGACCCTGCCGATGGAAGGCGTATTTCACAACTGCGCAATCATCTCGATAAAGAAGAGCTATCCGGGACATGCCAAAAAAATTATCCACGGCCTCTGGGGCAAGGGGCAGATGATGTTTGCGAAGCTTCTTGTTGTTGTCGATGACGATGTAGACGTTCAGAATCTTTCCTATACTGCGTGGCGCGTGCTGAACAATGTCGACTGGAAGCGCGACGTGGTTATCGCCGACGGTCCGCTTGATGACCTTGACCATGCGGCGAACTTCCCGCGCTATGGGTCGAAAATGGGGATTGATGCCACGCGCAAAACCCGTGAAGAGGGCATGATGCGTGACTGGCCGGCGGAACTCTTCATGTCGCCGGAGATTGTCCAGCTCGTGGATCGCCGCTGGAAAGAGTACGGATTTTAGAGGCAAGGAAGAAGGAAGAAGGAAGATCCTCATTGAATGATTCAGACGTAAACTATATGCGCCGTGCGCTCAGGCTTGCAGCCAGAGCGCAGGGAAAGACCAGCCCCAACCCGATGGTCGGTGCGGTCATCGTCAGACATGACAGAATCGCGGCTGAGGATTACCATAAAAAAGCGGGTGAGCCGCACGCTGAGGCGCTCGCCATTCAGGCTGCCGGAACTGCCGCCCGCAATGCGACTCTTTACGTTACCCTTGAGCCCTGCTGCCATACGGACAAGCGAACCCCGCCCTGCACGAAAGCCATCATCTCCGCAGGAATCAAAAAAGTTGTTGTCGCGATGGAAGATCCGAATCCGAAGGTTGCCGGCAGAGGCATCGCAGAGTTGCGCGGCCAAGGCATCGAGGTCGTTGTCGGCGTTGCCGAACAGTCGGCGTGCAGGCTGAATGAGAAATATATAAAGTTCATTACAACGCGCCTCCCGTTTGTACTACTGAAATCTGCAATGACGCTTGACGGAAAGATTGCCACTCCGGTCGGCGAGTCCAAATGGATAACCGGGGAGAAGGCGCGGAGGTGCGTGCATCAGCTCCGCAGCAGTGTCGATGCGATTTTAACTGCCATCGGGACCGTAAAGGCCGACAATCCGCACTTGACCTCCCGCATCAGGGGAGGGCGCAATCCGCTGCGCGTTGTCCTCGATCCGAATCTCGAAACTCCGCTTTCGTTTCATGTCAGCACCGTGCCGCCCGCTACGCTTTTCGTTACGCGTGAGCAGGCGCGGAAGCGCTATGCCGACAAGGTGGGACTGCTGAGCGCCCGCGGCATCGAAGTGATTTCCTATCCGGGAGAACGGCTTGACCTTTCGTGGCTGATGTCTCTTCTCGGCAACCGCGGCATCACCTCGGTTTTGATTGAGGGAGGCTCGTCGCTGAACGCTTCGGCGTTTCAGGCCGGCATTGTCGATAAAGTTGTTTTTTTCATCGCGCCGAAAATTATCGGCGGAAAAAAATCGCTCACACCGGTTGGCGGGGAATCCTTCCGCGCCATGAGCAATCCGTATCTGATTGAACATATTCGTGCCCGCGCACTCGGCGACGATATCATGATTGAAGGGTACGTCGGCCGGGAGGCATAGAAGTAGTCTCATGCAGAAAGCCGGAGCGCTTTATATCCACATACCGTTTTGTGTGCGGAAATGCACGTATTGCGATTTCTGTTCCGAGCCGCTCGGCATGTATGACACTGCACGGTTTGTGCGCTCTCTCTGCGCCGAAATCCGTCAGAGAAGCGATGAGTTCGGCAGTGTCGAGTCGCTTTTTTTCGGAGGAGGAACGCCGAGCCTGCTTTCCGAAGCGTCAATTCTCAGCATCATGCAATGTTTGAAAGATGTCTGCGATTTCTCTCCCGACCCTGAAGTGACCATCGAAGCAAATCCTGCGACTGTTGATGAGAAGCGGCTGAGCCTGTTGCGAGAGGCAGGGTTCAACCGGATAAGCATCGGCATTCAGTCTGTCCACGGCAGCGAGCTGCAGTTTCTGGGCCGTATTCACGATTGGGCAGAGGCCGAAGCTGCCGTTCATGACGCCGGACGGGCCGGATTCGACAACATTTCTGTTGATGCGATGTATGGCATTCCCGGTCAGGACGCGGGGCGATGGAGAGAAACGCTCCGCCGGCTGATTGAGCTGAAGCCGGTGCATATCTCTGCGTATGAGCTGACTCCTGAGCCCGGAACTCCTCTGTTTCAGGCATTGCAGTCAGGACTGTATTCCTTGCCGCCTGAGGAAACCATTGAAGCTATGTTTTACTGCGCTGATGAAATGCTTTCAGCCTGCGGCTATGAGCACTACGAAATTTCGAATTACGCGCTTCCCGGCCGCCGGTGCATGCACAATATGACATACTGGCAGCGAAGGCCCTATGCAGGACTGGGCCCGGCTGCGCATTCGTTCAATGGACTGTTGCGTTCCTCAAACATTGAGGATATTCACCGATACATCGCGTTGCTTGAAACTGCTCAATCTGTTGCAGCCGGGACAACCGTACTCAATGATGATGACGTGTGGAAGGAAACGGTTTTTCTCGGCCTGCGAACGATTGACGGCGTTTGCCGTGCCGATCTTGCTCCGGAGATATTCACTGCCATGGAAAAGGCCCTGCAGAATGAGCGTCTGCAGGGCCTCGTGGTGACTGATGCCTGCAGCCTGCGCCTGACTCAGCGCGGCCGGCTGCTCAGCAATGAAGTTATCGCGACGATACTGTCAGGTATTGAGAAGCGCCTCCGCGCACAATCAGCAGCAGCACATCCTGATTCTTGCCGATTGTACTCACCACCTGAGCATAATCACCCTGCGTAGCAACAGCCTTTCGGTTTATTTCAAGAATAATGTCGCCTCTTTCGAGCAGGCCGAGCGCCGGACTCTCCTCGCTGATAGCGGTAATCACCACGCCCTTCAGGCGTCGTTTTATCCCCTGTTTCTGAAGATAATCATCGGTAACCTCGCGGACAACGACGCCCTTCAGATTATTGTCGACGACTTTCGCGGTTTCGGTCGCTGATGCCGTCTTTTCCTGCACAGGCGATGCACCGGGAAGCTCTCCCATCACGACTCTGAAGGAAGCTGTTTTGCCGTCACGAACAACCTTCACCGGTACGGTTTCCCCCGGGGGTGTTGCTGCGACCCAGTTCTTGAGTTCCGGCAGGCTGTCAATCTTCTTGCCGTCATATTCGATCATGACATCGCCGCGCTCAAGCCCGGCTTTTTCAGCAGGGCCGTCTTCCGTAACGTCGACAAGCAGCGCGCCGTTCTGGTCTTTCAGTGCGAACTGTCTGGCAAGATCTGCGGTAAGAGGCTGGATGGAAATGCCGATGTACCCGCGAACAACCTTGCCCTTGGTGAGCATGCTTTCCATGATCGAACGGGCCATCTTCACCGGAATGGCAAATCCGATGCCGAGAGAGCCTCCGCTTGTCGAGAAAATGGCATTGTTGATACCGATGAGTTCTCCTTTGGTGTTCAGCAGGGCACCGCCGGAATTGCCGGGATTAATCGCTGCATCGATCTGGATGAAGTCTTCATACTCGGTAATGCCCATGCCGGAGCGCTTCAGTGCGCTGACAATGCCCATCGTAACCGTGTGATTCAGGCTGAAGGGATTCCCTATGGCAAGGACGATTTCTCCGGAGCGGAGCTTGTCGGAATCCCCGAACGTCGCAGCCGGAAGGTTTTTCCCATCGATTTTTATGATTGCGACATCGGTTTTTGCGTCTGTGCCGATGACCTGCCCCTTGTACTCCTTGTTGTCCGCGGTCTTCACGATGATGTCTTCCGCGCTTTCGATGACATGGTTGCAGGTGATGATGTAGCCATCGGATGAAACAATGACGCCGGAGCCGAGACTGATAGCTTTTTTTGTCGCCGGGCCTTTCTGTTCACCGAAGAAGCGCTTGAAGAAAGGGTCGTCGGCAAATGGCAGGCGCGGCGTTTTGACCGTGCGGGACGTGGCGATATTGACGACAACCGGGCGGGCTGTTTCGGTGATAGCGGCCATATCGTTACTCAACTGCGCCAGGGTGCCGGAATCTGCACCGACAGGAACAGCCACCAATGCCGTCAACAGGACAAATAGACTGAACACCATAATGCTTTTTGCTGCTATGCTTGCTTTTTTCTTCATTGTACCTCCGGAAGTTAAATTTTCAATGGTTTTAGATGGAACTGCAACAACTGTTCCGTCGCATCATCGACAGCATAGCGAGCATCAACGCGATGGCCGATCACCCAGGCTATCGCATCACCGCTGACCAGCAACGGCACAACATCACGTTCGTCGCGGGCAACCTTTTCGTCCACAAAAAAGTCCTGCAGTTTTTTGCGTTTTCCAAATCCGAAGGGATAAAAGAAATCGCCGGCAACACGCGAGCGAACCGTGAGCGGCAGGATCAGCTTGCCTTCATCAAATATTGCCGATGTTTTGGCATCGCCGAACGAGCCGTCCCACTCCTGACGCGGAATCAGGCGGGGAGACAAAACTATGCCGGCCTTCGGAATCGGCAGGCTCTGCAAAATATCGAAGCGAACCGGTTCGAGGGACTGCGGAACGTCAGCAGTAATAATCATTGTTGAGTATTTCTTGATTGCTCTGCGACCTCCGGGAAGATAGATGCGATCCCCGGCAGCGCCTGAACGAATAAGGTGAATAATCTCTTCGATATGGACAAGGCCGATCTCGCGCAGACCCCGCGTTTCATCAAGGGCCCGACGGAGAACGCGGCGTAATATAACCCTGTCCATCGCTTCCAGTGGTGTTAAAAAAAGTTCAATGGCACTGTCTGTTTTCCGGCTGATCAGTTTCATCAGGGTCTTTGTCACCTGAACTTCAAAGTACCGTTCCTCGTCGCGACAGATCTCCGCAGTTCTGCTCATCGTTTTTATTACATCGCAGTTGAGCTTTTTAATGGCAGGCATGACATGATGACGAAGCTTGTTGCGCATATAATCATCCCGGAGATTCGATGAGTCGACCATAAAGCCGATGCCTTCAGTATCAAGAAATGACTCAATCTGTTTGCGTTCGATATCTATCAGAGGACGGATTATGTTCTTTCGCACCGGACGGATTCCGGCCATTCCGGACGGACCGGTGCCGCGAAAAAGACGCATCAGAATCGTCTCTGCCTGGTCGTCCGCATGATGGCCGACCGCGATTCGATGGGCACTGACCTGAGCGGCAATATCCTGCAAGGCGCGGTACCTCAGCTCACGGGCACTCTCCTGCTTGCTCAGCTTTTCGGTTTTTGCATGGGCAAGGACATTGAGCTTTTGCACATGAAATGCGATGTCGAATGAGCCGCAGAGATCGCGGCAAAAATCAATTTCCTGAGGCGTCTCGTCAGGCCTCAATCCGTGGTCGAGGTACGCTGCAGTGATCCGAAGATTCATCTCCGGCTTCAGACGATCGAGGACCGTAAGCAGGCAGACCGAGTCGGCGCCGCCGGAAAGCCCGACAAGGACATGCTCCCCGGCACGCAGCATGTCGTGTTTTTGCACGGTCAGTTTCACTTTTTCCAATATATACATACTTTTTTTATTTTAGCACATACACTGATGAGCCTGAAAAACCTGTTTTCATCTCGTGGCGTAACAGCGAGGCTTTACATGAGTGCGGACAGGCTGATAATATAAAAAGCTCTTGGAGAGGTGGCCGAGTGGTCGAAGGCAGCCGCCTGCTAAGCGGTTGTAGGGGTAACACCCTACCCAGGGTTCAAATCCCTGCCTCTCCGCCATTTTTTTTCACAACGTCATGTCGAACAGGGGGCTTCCATGAAAAAAGCAGTGCTTCTTTTGCTTTCAGCAGTACTTGTGGTGTCTGTCGCTGCATGTTCCGACAAAAAGGAAGAACCGATTATTCCGCGTACCGCAGCAATACCCCAACAGCAGCCATCTCAGCCTGTTCAGCCGGCTCAGGCGCCGCTGATGCCGGCGTCTCATCCGCCGGTTGAAAAGAGTGCCGGTCCAATGACGGGCTCCCCGCATGGAGCCGCCGTCGAGAAGAGCGAAAAGAAGGTCGTTGTTCCTGATGCGGTCAAAAAAAGCTGGTCCAAAGTTCGCCTGCAGCTTGTCGAGAAGGCTACCGGCGCAAAAAAGGATATTGTTGCATCGCTCGGCAAGGAAATGAGCCTTGAAGGAACTCCGCTCACGATAAAAGTCGGGGAGTTTCTTCCTGATTTCACCATGGCTGGCGCAGAGATCACCTCTCGCAGCAACGAGCCGAAACAGCCGGCAGTGCGCATAGAGATTTATGAACAGGGCAAGCTCGTCCATAAGGGATGGATCTTTGCAAAGATGCCGGACGTGCACCCGTTTGAGCATCAGAAGTACGGGCTGCTGCTGAAAGACGGCGTGAAGTAGGGCGGCATGGCGGAATATTTCGACCTCGGGAAAGCACCTGAAACGCCTGAAGAGCGGCAGGAACTGCTCGGCAAACGGGAGTTTATGGACAGCCTCATCGAACAGCAGGCGCTTACACAAGTGCAGGCTGTGGTCGTCGATTTTCTTCTCACTACGAAGCGCTACCTTCCTTCGGACCTCAAAGTGAATCATGCTGCTGAACTTACGCTTGCCGACGGAAAGACGTTTCAGACTACCGCTGATGTTCTCGTAGTCATTGATGAACAGCCGGTTCTTTTTGTGAAGTGTTCAATGAGTTCGCTTGTCTCCTGGGACCGCCACGCTGTAGCTTATTGCAGAGTCGGCACGGGAAAGCAGATTCCTTTCGCAGTGGTAACCGACGGCACTGATATCCGCCTCATCAGCGGACTTGACGGCTCGGTAAGCGAGGGCAGGCTTGAAGACATTCCGTCGCGGGAAGAGATGCTTCGCGTTCTCGCTTCCATGACGGTTTCATGTTATTCGGAAGAAAAGTGCGACAAGGAGCGCCGCATCCTGTATGCATTTGACGCAATCCGCTGTCCCGTCCTGGCCGAAGGATATCCGAAGAAACCAGACGGTCAATAGCCCGATATTCGTCTGAGAAAAAGGCAGGCCTCCACATAGAGAGGCCTGCCTTTTTTCGTTTGTCCGGAACGTGTTGAAACCGCCGGATTCCGGGTTGAGGGCCGCCGGAATGTCGAACAGTAACCCTGAATTTATACGCAGAGTTATGTTGCGGACATCCCCCACACCTCTGACAACGCATTGCTAAAGATTGACCGACAGACCCCGGCTGCGAAGATATTCTTTCACTTCCCTGATGCGAAACGTTCTGAAGTGAAATACCGATGCCGCCAGCAAGACCTGCGCGCCTCCTTTTACCACCCCGTCGTAAAAATGATCGAGTGCTCCGGCACCGCCGGATGCGACTACCGGCACGGTGACCACATCCGCGATGGCCCTGGTGAACGCAAGATCATAGCCTGCCAGAGTGCCGTCGCCATCCATACTGGTCGGCAGAATCATGCCTGCGCCCAGATCCTGACACTCCCGCGCCCAGGCAACGGCATCTTTGCCGACAGGTTTCGTGCCGCCGGAAACTACCAGTTCAAACCCCGATGGCATTGCCTTGTTTCTGCGTGCATCGACGGCTACCGTTATTCGCTCAGAGCCGAACTCCCGAGCAGCGTGTGTTATAAGAGAGGGGTCTTTAACAGCGGCGCTGTTCATCGATACCTTTGAAGCGCCGGCTGAAAGAGTCAGCTTTATATCTTCAAGACTTGCTATGCCGCCGCCGACCGTCAACGGAATAGAAATAACAGCTGCAACATTCTGCACCCATTCCAGACGGGTTTTTCTGTTTTCAAGCGTTGCGGCAATATCAAGCATGGCCAGTTCATCAGCGCCCTCGCTTTGATAAAACCTTGCATTTTCCACCGGATCGCCGGCATCTATCAAATTTATAAAATTTACCCCTTTGACCACGCGGCCGTCTTTCATATCAAGGCACGGCATAATCTTTATTGATTCCATACTCAGTCCTCCCCGCAAAAATATGATTTTAAAAAAAATAACACCAATCACTAAAGTGCATCAACTTTTAATTATGAGCACTCCCCGGAGCCCGCTGGATATGCTGATGAATAATCAGGGCAGGCGGTATGGCGTAAAAGGCAAAAGCGGGGAATAACGGCGATCAGGCGGACAACACACCTTGTTCCTGCAGATCATCCCCCGGTTTTTTGCAATTGCATGCGGTCTTGTGGTATCTTATTTCTGCCTTTAACGATAAGCCCTGTGAGGCTGGCAAGGTGAGGAGATTCTGTGAACATTTTTTATAATCATATACGGCCTTTCCCTGCACGCAGGGGAAGGCTTTTTTATTGCGGGGAGCCATGGCAAAAGAACTTTTGAACAAGAAGGACATCGAGCGCGTTATCTCTCGTATTGCCCACGAAATAATCGAGAAGAACAAGGGTCCGGAAAACGTCTGCCTTGTGGGCATTCAGCGTGGCGGAGTGCATCTGGCCCGCCGCATTGCAGAAAAGATCAAAATCATTGAACATGCCGATGTTCCGGTCGGCTCGCTCGACATCTCGCTCTATCGCGACGATTTGAGCCTGCGCAAAAACCATCCCGTAGTGCGGAAGACCGACATCCCTTTTAACATGAGCGAGCGCAAGGTCGTGCTGATAGACGATGTGCTGTTTACCGGCCGCTCTATCCGCGCCGCAATGGACGCCCTCATGGATTACGGACGTCCGGCAGCCATCCAGCTTGCGGTGTTGGTCGACCGCGGCCATCGCGAATTGCCCATTCGGGCAGATTATGTCGGGAAAAACATTCCGACCGCGAAAAAGGAAAAGATAGACGTTCAGCTGCAGGAGGATGGTTTTGAAGACAGCGTACAACTGGTAAAAGCAGAGGAATGATGCCATGAGACTGAAACATCTTATCAGCATGCGTGATCTGACCAGGGTGGACATCCATCAGATGCTCGACACTGCATCATCGTTCAAGGATGTCCTGAAGCGTGACATCAAGAAGGTCCCGGCCCTCCGGGGAAAGACCGTCGTGAACCTTTTTTATGAGCCGTCCACCCGTACCCGCACGTCGTTTGAGATTGCGGAAAAACGCCTCAGCACCGACGTTGTGAACTTTGCGGTTTCCTCAAGCAGCGTGACGAAAGGAGAGTCCCTGTTCGACACGATAAAAAACATTGAGGCCTATGGGGTGGATTTTGTTGTTGTGCGCCACTCGTCAACAGGTGTGCCAAATTTTATTGCCGAGCATATGGATGTTTCGGTCATCAACGCGGGCGACGGCATTAATGAACATCCGACCCAGGCGTTGCTCGATGCGCTCACAATCCGTGAGCACAAGGGTTCGTTTGAGGGGCTTGAGGTTGCGATTGTGGGTGACATTATCCATAGTCGCGTTGCCCGTTCCAACATGATCGGTCTGCTGACGCTCGGCGCGAAGGTGCGCTTTGTCGGCCCGCCGACGCTGCTGCCCCCGCAGGCGCCTCCCGAAATTAATATGTATTATTCGCTTGAAGAGGGATTGAAGGGCGTCGATGTGATTATCATGCTTCGCATCCAGATGGAACGCATGAACAAGAGCTTCTTCCCGACGACGGCTGATTATTTCAGCCACTGGGGTCTGACGAACGAGCGGCTCGCACGTGCAGAGAAAAATGCGATAGTGATGCATCCCGGCCCGATGAACCGCGGCATCGAGATCGCTTCCGATGTGGCAGATGGCCCGCAGAACGTTATCCTGCAGCAGGTCACCAACGGCCTCGCGGTGCGCATGTCGGTTCTTTACCACCTGAGCGGAGGTGAGCACCATGCCTGAAAAACTCTGTATTCAAAACGGTCATATTGTCGATCCGTCGCAGAAGCTTGATGGGACAGGCGATATTCATATCGAAGACGGAAAGATAGTCTCGGTTGATATCACGTCTGCAAAGAGCAGAGCGAAGGCGAAGCTGACTTCCGGGGGCGCGCACGTGTTCGAGGCTGCCGGGATGTATGTTGTTCCGGGGTTTATTGATATGCACGTGCATCTGCGTGAGCCGGGCTTTGAACATAAAGAAACGATCGAAACCGGCACAAAAGCTGCGGTAAAAGGCGGCTTTACGTCGGTCTGCTGCATGCCGAACACTTCGCCGGTAAATGACAGCGATGTCGTTACGGGTTTTATCCTGAACCGGGCAGCCGGGACTGCTGTGTGCCGCGTATTCCCTATCGGGTCGATTACAAAGGGCCAGAAGGGGGAGGAGCTTGCAGAAATAGGCTGCATGCACGATGCCGGATGCGTCGGCTTCTCAGATGACGGCAAAACGGTGATGAACAGTCTGATTATGCGCCGGGCGCTTGAATATGCAAAGGCATTTGGAACTACGATGATTTCTCATGCCGAAGATGTGGTGCTTGCGGAAGACGGCGTAATGAACGAGGGCGCTGCGGCTGCCTATTTTGGCTTGCGGGGCAGTCCTGCTGCTGCCGAAGAGGTAATCGTTGCGCGTGACATTATTCTGGCTCAGATGACGGGAGGCAAGGTTCATATAGCCCACGTGTCGACGAAGGGCAGTGTGGAACTGATCCGCCGGGCAAAAAAGGACGGCGTGAACATTACTGCGGAAACCTGTCCTCACTACTTTACCCTTACCGATATGGCGGTTGCCGGATACAACACTGCCGCCAGGGTGAACCCGCCGCTGAGGAGCGATGAAGATGTTGCGGCTATGAAGGCCGGCCTTGCCGACGGCACGATAGATGCGATTGCGACCGACCACGCGCCGCATCACCGCGATGACAAACTGGTGGAGTTCGACAAGGCATTGTGCGGCATCTCAGGGCTTGAGACCGCGCTTGCGCTCAGCCTGCAACTGGTGCGCGACGGAGTGCTCACCATGTCGCAGCTTATTGCAGCACTGTCGTGCGCACCGGCGCGGATTCTGGGCCTTCCGGTCGGAACGCTTGCCGCAGGCGCTCCCGCCGACGTTACGGTGTTTGACCCGAAGCATATCTGGACAGTTGACAGTCAGCAGTTGATTTCAAAAGGCAGGAACACCCCGTTTCACGGCATGACGGTGCAGGGGCTGCCGGTTCTGACTATTGTCAGTGGAAATATCGCTTACGCTCTTTGAGCGCAGTTTTTGGAGGATTTATGAAGAAAGCATTACTCGTCCTTCATGACGGGACGGTTTTTGAAGGCAGAGGGTTCGGTGCTGATACAGAACGTATCGGCGAAGTTGTTTTCAATACTTCGATGACCGGTTATCAGGAAATTATGACAGATCCGTCATACCGAGGACAGATTGTAACCATGACGTATCCCCAAATCGGCAATTACGGCATCGTGCCGGAAGATGTCGAATCGCTGAACGGGCCGAAGGTCGAAGGGTTTGTTGTTGCTGAATATCAGGACTGTTTCAGCAACTGGCGCGCGACACAGTCGCTTGGCTCTTACCTTGTTGAAAACGCTATTCCCGGCATCGAGCGTATTGACACGCGCGCCCTGACCCAACATCTGCGGACGCATGGCGCCCAGATGGGCATTCTCTCGACGATTGATTCCGACCCGAAGAGTCTGCTGGCGAAAGTAAAGGCTCATCCGGGCATCTCGGCATTTGATTTTGTACAGGACGTTACGACCGATAAACAGTATGCATGGACTGAAGGCTGCTGGCAATGGTGCAGGGCCGAAAAGGTTACGGGAGAGAAGAAGCTCCGGGTGGTGGTCTATGATTTTGGCGTCAAGTTCAATATTTTGAGAAACCTGGTCTCTGCCGGATTTGATGTTGCAGTTGTTCCCGCGCAGACACCGGCTGAACAGGTACTTGAAATGAATCCTGACGGTATTCTCCTGAGCAACGGCCCGGGAGATCCGGTAACGGTTCCCTACGGCATCGAGACGGCAAAAAAGCTTCTGGACAAGAAACCGATATTCGGCATCTGCCTTGGCCACCAGATTCTCGGCCTCGCGATGGGTGGACGCACGTACAAACTGAAGTTCGGCCACCACGGCGGCAACCATCCGGTGAAGGATCTGGTGAGCGGGCGGGTCGAGATTACCTCTCAGAATCATAACTACTGCGTAGATGTTGAAAGTCTGAAGGGACAGGTTCGGCTGACGCATAGAAACCTGTATGACGGTTCTGAAGAGGGGATGCAGCACGCAGAACTGCCGGTTTTTTCGGTCCAACATCATCCGGAAGCAGGACCGGGGCCGAATGATTCAACACATCTCTTCAGCCGTTTTGCGCAGATGATGAAGGCGGGCGGTGAGTAAAGGCAGGATTCAGTGCATGGAAAAAGAAGCCGCCGCTGAAAGTGTGCGGTCTGCTGATATAAATATAAACGACAGTACTATGGGGAGAGAATGCCAAAGAGAACAGACATCAAAAGAATACTTTTAATAGGCTCCGGACCGATTGTTATCGGTCAGGCATGCGAGTTCGACTACTCCGGTACCCAGGCATGCAAGGCACTTCGTGAAGAAGGATATAAGGTCGTTCTGGTCAATTCCAATCCGGCCACCATCATGACCGATCCGGACACCGCCGATGTTACCTATATCGAACCGCTATCCGTCGAAGTTCTGGAGTTGATAATCAAGAAAGAGCGGCCGGACGCGCTCCTGCCGACCATGGGCGGTCAGACCGCGCTGAATCTTGCAGTGAATCTTTCTGAGGCGGGCATTCTCGACAAATACCAGGTTGAGCTCATCGGCGCGAAATTGCCTGCGATCAGGAAAGCCGAGGACCGCGCTCTCTTCAAAAAAGCGATGCAGGGCATTGGCCTTGACATGCCTAAAAGCTTAATCGTCACCTCGATGACTGAAGGCATGGCAGCCATTGAGGAAATCGGATTTCCGGCAATCCTTCGCCCCGCCTTCACGCTCGGCGGGACCGGCGGGGGAATTGCATACAATATTGAAGAATATGCCCTGATGATCGATAGAGGGTTGAAGCTGAGCCCGGTGTGTCAGATTCTGGTCGAGGAGTCGGTGATCGGATGGAAGGAGTACGAGATGGAAGTGATGCGCGACATGGCGGACAATGTCGTCATCATCTGCTCGATTGAGAACTTCGACGCCATGGGCGTGCATACCGGCGATTCGATTACCGTGGCACCGGCGCAGACTCTTTCCGATAAGGAATACCAGCGGATGCGCGATGCCTCAATAGCGGTTATTCGCGAAATAGGGGTTGAGACCGGAGGTTCGAACATTCAATTTGCCCTGAACCCGCAGAACGGCCGCATGACGGTGGTCGAGATGAATCCGCGCGTCTCCCGCAGTTCGGCGCTTGCCAGCAAGGCAACCGGCTTTCCGATCGCAAAAATTGCTGCTAAACTTGCTGTCGGATACCTGCTCGATGAAATCCGTAATGACATTACCCGGGAGACCCCGGCGTCGTTTGAGCCGACGATCGACTATGTCGTCACGAAGATACCCCGCTTCACGTTCGAGAAATTTCCTGATGCCGATGCAACACTCACAACGCAGATGAAGTCGGTCGGCGAGGTCATGTCGATCGGACGGACGTTCAAAGAGTCTCTCCAGAAAGCACTCCGCAGTCTTGAGATCGGCACGGCCGGACTCGATCCGGTAAAGCGGCCGAATTTGACGAAAGAAGAGATTGTCGCAAAGCTGAAAACCCCGAATGCCGAGCGCATCTGGTACATTGCCGAAGCATTCCGCCACGGGTTTTCGATTGAAGATATTCATGCACAGACCTGGATTGACCCATGGTTTCTGAACAACATGAAGCAGTTGCTTGATATGGAGCATGAGATTGCGGCATTTGCCGGCAAGGATGCCGAGCTTGCGACCGCACTCAGGTCGTATAAGGAGGCAGGATTTTCCGACAAGCGGATTGGAGATCTGTCCGGAAAGAGCGAAGCAGAAGTCAGACATCTAAGAAAAGCACTCGGCATTATTCCGGTTTTCAAGCTGGTCGATACGTGCGCAGCTGAGTTTGAAGCATATACGCCGTACCTCTACTCGACGTATGAGAAAGGATACTACAGCCGGAATTCAGAATCCGGAATTCAGAGTCCAGAAGGAACGGCTCAAGAATCAACAAAAACAATTTTCGCCTGCGATGCGAATCCGACCGGCAGGAAGAAGGTCGTCATTCTCGGCTCCGGCCCCAATCGTATAGGGCAGGGCGTCGAGTTCGACTACTGCTGCGTGCAGGCGGTTTTTGGCCTTCAGGAGCTCGGCTATGAAACCATCATGGTCAACTGTAATCCGGAAACGGTCAGCACAGACTATGACACTGCCGATCGTCTGTATTTCGAGCCGCTTACCATCGAGGATGTCCTGGGCATTATCGAGAAAGAAAAGCCGGAAGGCGTTATTGTTCAGTTCGGCGGGCAGACGCCGCTCAAACTTGCGGTGCCGCTCGAAAAAGAGGGCGTAAAAATTCTCGGCACGTCGCCGGATTCAATCGATCGCGCCGAGGACAGAAAACGCTTCAGGGAGCTTCTGCACAAGCTGAATCTGAAACAGCCCGACAGCGGCACCGCCATGTCGGTAGCTGAAGCCGTCACCGCTGCAGCCGGCATCGGCTATCCGGTCATGGTGCGTCCTTCCTATGTTCTCGGTGGTCGCGACATGGAGATAGTCTACGATGAAAACTCGCTTGTCAATTATATGGAACGGGCGGTAAGGGCGTCGCCGGATCATCCGATTCTCGTCGATAAGTATCTGGAAGACGCCATTGAAGTCGATGTTGACTGCATAGCAGACGGCGTTGATGCTGTTATCGGCGGGGTCATGGAACACATTGAAGAGGCCGGCATTCACTCTGGCGACTCTGCCTGTTCACTGCCGCCGTACTCATTGCCGCAGCCGATTGTCGATGAAATTAGGCGCCAGGCGAAGGCCATGGCAAAGGAGCTGGATGTCCGGGGTCTGATGAACGTCCAGTTTGCGGTGAAGGAAAACGAAGTCTATGTTCTCGAAGTGAATCCTCGCGCTTCCCGGACGATTCCGTTTGTCGGCAAGACGACCGGCGTGCCGCTTGCGAAAATGGCGGCGAAAATCATGGGCGGAGCGACGCTGAAGGACATTGGATTCACCGAAGAACGCATCATCAGGCATGTTGCCGTCAAGGAGGCGGTGTTTCCGTTTGACCGGTTCCCGGGAGTCGATACGATTCTGGGTCCTGAAATGAAATCGACGGGCGAGGTTATGGGCATTGACGGAGATTTCGGGCTCGCGTATGCGAAGTCACAGGCCGCCGGTTTTAACCGAATACCGACATCAGGTAAAATGTTTCTGAGCGTCAAGGACCGGGACAAGGCGCAGTTCGTTGATGTCGCAAAGAAGCTTGTCGAACTCGGCTTTCAGCTGACCGCCACACGCGGCACCGCTTTATATCTTGCGGAGCAGGGCGTTGCTGTCGAAGTCGTCAACAAGGTGATGGAAGGGCGTCCTCATATTGTCGACCGTATCAAAAACCGTGAAATCAGCTTTATTATCAACACAGTCTCCGGCACACAGGCGCAGAAGGATTCGTTTTCGATCCGCCGAAGCGCCCTCCAGTACCGCATCCCGTATACGACAACAATGTCGAGTGCGCGGGCTGTTGTCAGGGCTATCGAGTCCTTGCAGAAAAAGCAGTTGAGCATCAGGTCGATTCAGGAGTATCATACGAGTATTGAGAGTGGTGATTCTGTTTCACATACATAATTTTCGGGGGAGGGAAGCATGGCAGCCATTAAATGTATTGGTGTTATCACAAGCGGTGGTGACTGCGGCGGTCTGAATGCCGTAATCAAGGGTATTTCGCGTCAGGCATATTATCTCGGCATAAAAACGGTTGTGATCCCGAACGGGTATGCCGGCTTATACAATCTGGTCGAACTAGAAAAAGTGACCGAGCTGAATGCTGAGCGGGTCAGCAAAATCGAAGCCTCGATTGCAGGGTCAGAGGCCGGACATTCTCGTGTGAAAATCAGCAAGATCAACGACCCGAATAAATACGACCGCATCAAGGAAGGCCTAAAAAAGTTCGGCATCGATGCCCTGATTATCAGCGGCGGCGATGATACGGGCAGCGTGGTCGTCGATCTCTCTTCACAGGGGATTCCGTGCATCCACGTTCCCAAGACCATGGACCTTGACCTTCAGTCTTATAGCGTCGGCGGTGACTCGGCAGTCAACCGGATCGCAAACTTTACCCGCGACCTCAAGACAACCGGCCTGAGCCATAACCGCTTCATGGTCATAGAGGTCTTTGGACGCTACTCCGGCCATACCGCTTTCCGCGGCGGCATCGGAGCGGAAGCAGACTGCATTCTCATTCCTGAAATTCCAGTTGATTTCGACGTGGTATATCAGGATGCCCGCACCACATATGTCAACCGCGTGAGGCGAAGCGACGTGAAGGCGGGCACGTACATGATCGTTGTTGCCGAGGGACTCACCAACGCCAGCGGAGAAATGCTGTACGATGAGTCGGTGCCGGCGGATGCGTTCGGACACAAGAAGCTTGCCGGTTCGGGGAAATATGTGCGGCAGCAGCTCGAAAAGAGGCTTAAGGCTGATCCTGAGATCAAACAGTTCATGAAAGAGACCGGTATGTATGCTCCCGGCATCTATGAGTTTCCGGAAGTCCGAGAAGTTGTGCCGGGCCATCTGGTGCGGTGCGGTGAATCGTCCGCCTATGATGTGAATTTCGGCTATAAGACCGGCGCGGCTGCCGTCTATCTTCTTTTGGAAGGCAAAAGCGGCAATACGGTTGCCGATGTCAACGGAAGCACCATCTGTTACCAGCCGACGGAAGAACTGATCAAGCGGCGCGAAGTGGATGTGAAGTGCATAGCTCTCTGGGAGAACCTCGGCGTCTGCTTCGGCAGAAAGCCGGTGAAATTCGAATATTCGCTGCAGGAGCTTTCCGGGCCGGTGCACCGGCATCTGTAATAAGAAGAACATAGTCAGAAGAGAGAGGACACAGACAAAGGCGGCAACCCTGACGGGTCAGTCGCCTTTTTAGTGACGGAAAAGCTTATAATCTATCTATGATGAACATGCGAGATATCTTTGCGCACGATGGGTTTGGTGTTTTTTCCACTTCAGGGCGAGACGGTTCGGTGAACGCTGCTGTTTATGCGCGTCCGCATGTTGTTGATGCAGCGACCGTGGCGTGGGGCATGACTGACGGGAGAACGTTGACAAATATCCGCGACAACCCTCATGCCTCATATATATTCCGCCTGGGCAGTCATGGCTATTCCGGCGCGCGGCTTTCTCTGAAGCTCCTGCATATTGAGGACGAAGGACAGATGCTTGCAACTGTCCGAGAGAAGACCGCTTCAATTGTCAGTCCCGCAGCAGCGCAAGCTGTCAGGCATGTTGCATACTTTGCCGTTATCGAAATCAGGTCTCTTGTATGAGAAAACCTTGACCGAAAAAATCAGACTCGGCATTAGTTCCTGCCTGATGGGCAATAAAGTCCGTTATGACGGTCAGCACAAACTTGATCGTTTCCTTGTCGATACACTCGGTGCTTATGTTGACTGGGTGCCGGTCTGTCCCGAGGTTGAGTGCGGCCTTGCGGTGCCGCGTGAAGCGATGCGGCTTGTCGGTGATCCCGGCAATCCGAGACTCATCACCATCAGGAGCGGAATTGACCATACCGAACGCATGCAGAAATGGTCGGCAAAGCGCATACGTTCGCTTGATAAAGAAGATCTCTGCGGGTTTGTCTTCAAAAGCCGATCCCCCAGCTCCGGCATGAAGGGCGTCAAGGTTTACAATGATTCCGGCATGCCGGGCCGATCCGGAGCAGGCCTCTTTGCAAAGTCCTTCATGGACAGATTCCCGCTCCTGCCGGTCGAAGACGAAGGAAGATTAAATGATGCGCCGCTCCGAGAGAATTTCATCGAACGCATCTTCGCATTTCATCGCTGGAAGCAGTATCGCCGCTCCGATGCCACGGCTCATGGTCTCATACGCTTTCATACAGAACATAAACTGCTCATCATGGCGCATAGCCCCGCACATTATCAGTCGCTTGGCAAGCTCGTCGCAAATGCCAAGGCTCTGCCGAAGAACGCGCTTTTCGATGAATATAGCTGGCTTTTTTTCGAAGGGCTCGCGCTGCTTGCCACCAACCGCAAGCATGCCAACGTGCTTCAGCATATGATGGGCTATTTCAAAAAGCAGCTCACGCCTGACGAGAAGACTGAACTGATCGATCTGATCCGCTCATACCATTCAGGTCTTGTGCCGCTGATTGTGCCGGTTACCATGCTCAATCACTATGTCCGGAAATACGACGAGCCGTATCTGAAGCAGCAGGTCTACCTCAATCCACATCCGTTTGAGCTGAAGCTGAGAAACCATGTGTAACCTCATGCTCTGCGCAACAGGAAAAATCGACCGATGAGCAGCAATCTCTTGTGCTATTGTTTCGGTTATTCACATGAGGACATTGAGCACGATGTGATGGCGCATGCCGGAACATCAACCATACTTGAACGCATTATGGCCGAAAAGAAAAGCGGCGGATGCTCATGCGCGAAGAAGCACCCGCTCGGCAGGTGATGCGCCGCAGACGTCCGCCGTGTCGCGGACGATGCGAGAAAGAAATGGATGACTCATGAACATTCCCGCCTCAGAGACAGGTTGCCATAAGCATATGTTCGTTCCGGGAGTTTGCTATCGCGGCGGAACGTTTTTATAATCGTTGTCTTTCCGAACGCCCAAATCTCTGCATGACGAACCCGGCCATGTGAAATCATGCACTTCCCGGGCGATATATGACTCTGCAAGGGGCTTACTCACCGTTCGCTTTGCATACGCCCACTGCAGTTCCTGAAACAGATCGATGTCTTTCGGCTCGTATTTGCCGGACTCGATTTTGCGCATTTGCGTTTTGACCTCTTTCGGATAGACCTCAGGATTCAGCTTCACATGAATGGTCCGGCCCGTCGAAACCAGTTGCACATAGAACTCGCTTTCCGTGAGCTTGTTGTCTATCGCGTGGCTGCCGAAACGAGCCCTGGCACCGGTCAGGTAAGATGCGACGTCCGCGCCGCAGGCAGAGTTGTTTGAGACGATTCTTAAATCGGTCCGATCCGCGATGCCGTCCGGGAAGAGCCGGTCGAATGCAAGTCTGAGGGAGCCGGCGCTTTCAACAAGACCTCCGCAAAAGTGACCGTGAAACTTGATGAGATCTTTCAGGGTTGTTGTCTTTGTCTGCTTTGTGTAGCGACCGTATTTGTTTTCTGTGTCGCGCACCTGAAAAGCAGGGCTGTAGAGGCCGGAGTCGAGCCATGCCGGAAAGTACCAGTCCGCTGAACTCTCGGAGGGCAATGCGTGCGGAACTCCGGGCAGCGTCAGACAGAACGAAACGAGAGCAAGAAACAGCACAAACATTTGCAGAATTGCTTTCATAATAATCACCTCAGAAATCCATATTTTGCTAGCAAGAAAGTCCGATGTAGATTCCGACACAGACAAGCGCAGCGCCGCTGATCTTCTTGGCATCGACCGCCCAGTTCTTTACGCCGTGCGAATTGATGAGGCTTTCGGCAATGCCTACTGAAAGACCGGCAGCAAAAATGAGCGTACAATGACCGATTGCATACACGAAAAGGAGCAGGCTGCCGTAAAGGATATCGCCCTCTGACGAAACGTACCCGAGCACAACAGCAAGCACTGGCGTTGCACAGGGGGAGGAGACCGCTCCGGTCAACAGGCCGAGCATGAACGCTCCGAGCAGCCCCTGCGTTTTCACCTGAGCTGACCTCTGGAGCGGCAGGGGGACCGATATGATTCCCATAAGATGGAGCCCCATCAGGACGGCAAGTGCGCCGAAGGCATACATCAGCCAATCACCCAGAAACCCGAGCAGTTGCCCGATCCATGAGGCTGCTGCTCCAAGGAGAGTGAACGTAAGCGAGAGTCCGAGGACAAAGACGGCAGAATAAACGGCGGCGCGCGCCTTGTTTCCCTCTGCGTACCCTCCTACATAGCCGATGATGAGCGGGATTGCGGCAAGCACGCATGGGCTTGCCGCCGAGAGAATGCCTGCCAGAAAGACAAGAATGACCGCAAGCGTCTGCTGTCCCTGCACAAGTGTCTCAATATTGGCGAGATATGCTTCCATGCTCAGATGCCCGCCTTTTTGAGCATGGCAACTATTTCATCGTACTCATAGAAGCCGACATGCCAGTGGAACTCCTTGCCGTTTGCATCGAGAAACACCTGAGTCGGGATGCCGTGAATCCGGAATTGCCGCGCCACGCTGGGGACATCTTTACATCGACAAAATAGACCTCCATCCGTCCGCGGTACTGGTCAGAAAGGCGGACAATAACCGGTTGCATCATGTCGCACGGTACGCAGCCAACCGAGCCGAGTTCGAGCATGACCGCTTTTTTCTCGTTTTTGGCCTTGAGCAGCAACGCATCAAGGTCGTTGTTTTTTGCAGACGAGCACCCGCCTGCGATAAAGAAAGTTGCAAGCAGAGACAGGACAGTTATCAATCGCATGTTTTCCCCAAAAACCACCTGTCTCTGTCCTCCGCACCTGATCCGCAGCATCCCTTCCCCTGGGCAAGGCCCGATTGAAGGGATGCATTGCAGCCGCCCGTACAACTGCTATCCCATGAAAAGACCGAACACATACCCGGTAATCGTCGAGAAACCGATGACAAGGAGCACGTAAATCACTGTCTTTTGCAGTCCGATTGCGCGGTTTATGACGAGTATGCTCGGCAGGCTGAGCGACGGGCCCGACAACAGCAGCGCAAGCGCAGGTCCTTTGCCCATGCCCGCACCGATAAGCCCCTGCAGTATGGGAACTTCCGTAAGCGTGGCGAAATACATGAACGCCCCGAATACCGAGGCGAAGAGGTTTGCAAATAGTGAATTCCCTCCTACCAGAGACGCAACTATGCTTGATGGAATTATTCCTTCATAGCCAACCCTGCCGAGCAGAAACCCTGCTGCCAGCACGCCGAGCAGCAGGAGCGGCAGTACCTGAAGCGCAAGAACCCAGCTCTGCCGCGTCCATTCCGTGAGTTCATCCTTTCTGAACCAGACCGTAATCATTACGAGAAGAGTAACGAGAAAAAAACCTGCAATCAGCCATTTCAGCGAGAAAAATGACACCCAGAGACCTGTTTCACCCTCAGCCGGTTTGCCCAGGTTTGCAAACACTAACACGCCGATCATGGCTGCAAAATAGCTGATAGTCTGCCAGAGAGGCCGCGATTCAGGCATTGCAGCCATGTCAAAGTCGTCTGCTTCCTGTCGATCGCGTTCTTCCCGCAGAAACAGCAGATGCATGATAGAGCCGATAACAACACTGAATGCAACTGCACCGATCGCCCTGGCGATGCCCAGTTCCGGTCCCAGAATGCGAGCCGTCAAAATGATGGCGAGCACATTGATAGCAGGACCTGAATAGAGAAAGGCGATGGCGGGTCCCAAGCCGGCGCCGCGCTGGTAAATACTCATGAAAAGCGGAAGAATCGTGCAGGAGCAGACTGCAAGGATTGTCCCTGATGTTGCTGCTACCGTAAACGAGAGCAGTTTGTTTGCCCGGGCGCCGAAATGCTTGATGACCGAGGCCTGACTGACGAAGACGGCAATCGCTCCGGCAATAAAAAAGGCAGGCACGAGGCAGAGGAGCACGTGCTCCTGCGCATACCACCTGGTCAGCGCAAGCGACTCCAAAACTGCATTGGTGAAACGTTCCGACTCGATCGGCAAAAAGACACAGAGCAGAAAGCCGGCGATTACCAGGATTAGTTTCTGCCATTCTTTATATGTCACGGAAAACGCTCACAGGCTTTCTCATTCCTTCTTCGCTACCGGTCGGAGCTGGATGTCGGCCTTTTTAAGAATCAAGACAATCTGCTCATAAGGGTAATAACCAATGTGACGATGAAATTCTTTGCCGTTTTTGTCGAGAAAAACCTGCGCAGGAATGCCGTACACCCCAAATTTCCGCGCAGCATTCCCGTCTTTTCTCACGTCAACGAAAATGACATCGAGTCTGTCCTTGTAGGCATTCGACAGCTTCTCCATCACCGGACGCATCTGTTCGCACGGGATGCAGCCGACCGATCCGAGTTCCAGCATGACAGCACGCTTGCCGTTCTTTGCCTGAAGCAATCGCGCATCAAGCGCTTGATCGGCATTGGCGACTGTTGCGGGAATCGCGAGCAAGGATGTCAGACAGAGGATCTGAAACAAAACAGCCACGCGATGAGACAAGCGACTTGGGTATCTCATCTCGCATTCCTTTTGATCAGGGGATTTGATTGTTTCTTTTCCAGAAAGGCATTGAGACGGGTCTGATCTTCGGCGACCTCCGCATCGGCAATTTTTTCAAGCGTTGTGGATATGAGATACCGCCGAAACAGGTCGCACTCTGATACGATCGAATAATGGATCCATCGCCCGTCTTTTCGATCATTGATAAGCCCCGCGCTTTTCAGTGCCGCCACATGAAACGAAATTTTAGGCTGGCTCATGTCAAGTGCTGCCACGAGGTCGCACACGCAGAGCTCTCCCGGCTCAAGAAGCTTCAGGATGCGGAGCCGCGTTGTCTCCGACAGCGCATGATAGATATTGGAGAGTTCTCGCATCGTTACGCTTCGGACTTAATAATCTCTTTCACCCTTTCAAGAGGAGGAAGCGGCTTGCCGGAATATTTCAGCTTTCCGTTCACCACAAGGCCCGGAGTCAACATTGTGTATTTCATGATCTCGCGCATTTCGGATATCTTTTCGATCTTGGCATCAACGCCAAGTTCCTTTACCGCCTGTTTCGCCATTTCCTCCATCTTTGTACAGTTTGCACATCCGGGACCGAGAACCTTGATTTCCATAAATCCTCCAGAGACAATAGCAGGCGGCACGCAGGGCGTTCCGCCTGCTATTAGAATAATGCTATTTTTGCAGCTGACTGCTTGATCATGGAAGCGGCAGCCGGTGATTTTCCTTTTTCGAAGCAGGAAGCGGAATTGATGACAAAGGCAAGCAACAGGAAAATCTTGGCAATATCATAATATAGAGAACTTAAAGCGCATCAGCGATTGCCGCGCCGTGGTCAAGTCCGAAAACAGAATAGGTCATGTATATTGAAAAATCCTTCAACATTGAACCCTCCTGCTGAAAGCATAAAAAATAGTTGATTGATATGTCAAGCTGCCAGCACAGCCGTCCTGGACGAGGACGGCTGTGCTGTTGAATAAAGCGGCAACATTAAGGTGCTAATCGCTCAGGCTCAATTCCTTTTCCATACCACGTTCTTGACCGGTTGCAGACTTTGCAGACCGAGAGCATAACCGGGACCTCGACAAGTACGCCGACGACGCAGGCAAGGGCTGCGCCTGAGCTCGGGCCGAAGAGGGTGATGGCCACCGCAACGGCCAGTTCAAAGAAGTTGCTCGCG